>NZ_CP028884.1:319217-638435 GCF_003606285.1 Borrelia turcica IST7 | reverse complement strand
GGGTTCAGGCTCAATATTTTCTCCACCCCTTAATACAATCGTATCTTTACTTCTACCAACAATTGAAATCTCATGCTTAATTGTTACACGAACCAAATCACCTGTCTTAAACCATCCTTCCTTCGTTAAAACATCTTTTGTAACTATTTCATTCTTAAAGTAGCCACTCATAACCTGAGGCGATCTTACCCAAAGCTCACCTTTCTCACCAGGTAATAAAGAATTGCCATTACTGTCAACTACTCTATACTCAATATCCGGAAGGAAAGGCCCAACGGTTCTAGCAATAGGACGATTTACGCGCCTCACACTTAAAACAGGTCCTGTTTCCGTAAGACCGTACCCCTCAAGAACTACAATACCTACTGCTTTAAAAAAATAATCTACATATTCTACCAAAGCTCCCCCACCAGATACACCAAATTCAAACCTTTTTCCAAGCGCTTTCCTGATTTTTCTAAAAACCAAAAGATCTCCTAAGAATTTAAAAGGAAATATCAAAATTAATCCTGAAAGAAAAATAAATTTCATAAAAAAGGAAACCAATAAATTTGATTTCCTATAAACAGGAACAAGGTTCAAAAATTTCTCCTTAAGCTTTACATAAAGAATTCCAATCTTCAGGAAAACGCTAAATAAAACTCTCTTTACAAGAGATTCCGACACCTTTTTAATAATACCAATCCTTATTCCTTCCCAAATTCTTGGAACAGAAATAATTGCATGAGGATTTAAAGCTGCAAAATCTTTAAGCAAAATAGGTCCAATAGGCTTTGAATAAGCAATTGACATTCCCTTAAGAGCAACTATATATTCACAAGCCCTCTCAAACGAATGCCAAAGCGGAAGTATAGATATCATTATTTTCCCCGGTTTAAGCAACGGAAGATAATCATAAATCCTATCTACTTGAAAAATAAAAGACTCATGGCGAAGCATAACACCCTTTGGAAATCCAGTTGTTCCTGAAGTGTATATTATAGTAGCCAAATCCTTACCAGACCCTTGCTCAAGCTCAGCATGAAATGCCTTAGGATTATTATTCAAATAATCACTCCCCACACTTAACAATTTCTTATAAGAAGTTACTGTAATAAATCCTAACTTTTCCTCATAAAGCTTATCATCATCGATAACAACAATATGCTTAACAGATCTAAGCTCTTGCTTTTTAGCAAGTACCTTTTGTAGTTGCTTCTCATTCTCAACAAAGACAAAACCAGATTCAGAATGATTAATAATATACAATAATTCATCCTCAGGCGAATCATTGCCCCGTGGAACATCAACACATCCTAAACTCATAACAGCAAGGTCAATAATGATCCATTCTCTTCTAGAATCAGAAATAAGTGCTACTTTTTCGCCTCTCTTAATTCCATAATGAAGAAGTCCAGATGCAATACTCTTAACCTCATTCCAAAAATCAGAATATATCTGCTTCTTAAACTCTTTAGATTCATTCTCCCTATATATAAAAATATCAAGATCACCATAAAGTTTTACAACTTCATTAAAACGTTTAGGTATAGTGTCCAGCATAAATCCTCCTCAACTAACTTAACATAAAGGCCACAATACTAACAGTAGTATTATAAAAACTATGAACCAAACTTACATAGTATACATTTTTATACCTTAAATAAATAAAAGCCAAAATAAAACCAAGAACAAATGTAACAAATGTACCAATAAAGCCATAATAAATATGTCCAGATGCAAAAATGATACTACTAAGAATCGCCGAAATAAACGAGTTAAATCCCATCTGTTTAAGTTTAGTAATAATAAAAGATCTATACAACAATTCCTCAACTGCTCCCGTAAAAAGAGAAGTAATAGCCATCAAATAAAGCGTTTCCTTACTGCCCATATTCCATCTAAAACTACCAATATCTGTCTCAACCCAAGACCTCCATGCATTTGAGAAAAAATACTCAACACATAAGTAAGCAATAAACAACAAAAAAATAATAAAAATAACAAGCTTAATAAAAATTAAAAATGCTTTCCAAATAAAAACTAACCTAAATTTAGGTATATAAAATTCATCTCTAAAATAAGTAGTGCTTGTTAATCTGGCAAAATGTAGGATAAAAAAAATTAAAAAAGTACTATATAACCAATAAACATAATGATTTCCACTAAAATTCCAAAGATCTTCATCAACACTTGTAAAAGGAGATATATGAGTACAAACAATATAAGCTAGAAAAAGTTCTAAAAGAGCATATCTGATAGGGTATTTATTATTTAATAATTTCATAATAAATTATTAAATATATATGTAATATTGTCAAATCTTATCTAATCAACTCAAAAACGATTTGAAATATAAACACAAATAATTTTAAAAAGAGATTTGTAGTGATTTTATTATTTATCATAATTGCATTAAACCTGTTAATACGATATTACTTGAACTTCAATCTCATATATTTGAATTTAACCTTAATGTTAATTTTTTTAATGAAAAAGGATTCTCATCTCTCACTCACATTTATGTTTAGCATAAGCTTCCTATTAATCTTTGAAATTAGTCTAGGCTTTAAAAGGTTTGATAATGATTCGTACAAAATAACAAATATTGTTTATCTTCCAAAATATTCAAAAACCAAGATTGAATCAATAAATGGATTTGGAGAACAGCATAAATTTGTATTTAAAAATATTAAAACTCAATACAAAATCGGAGACATAGTTAACATCAAAAACAACAAAATTCAACTTATTAAAAGACCGATACTCGTAAAGATCAGAGAACAATATGATAATCTATTAAACCCATTTTTCAATGCAATGAATCCCTATTATTCCCATTTTTCAAAAGCAATTCTAACAAACAACAGATCAGAGATAACAAAATATGAGAGTAATTTATTTCAAAAATCAGGATTATTTCACATACTAGCAGTATCTGGGCTACATTTTTATTTAATTTATATTATTTTCTATTATTTACTTTTCTTAATAATAAAAAATGAAATATTAAAATCATTAATTTTAAGTTCAATATTGCTTAATTATTTAATCCTAACAGGATGCTCACCATCTGCTCTAAGAGCGTTTATCATGATAGAAATACTCATGCTCTATAAATTAGTTTATGGAAAAATTCATTTATTAAGTACATTGTCTATTAGTTTCATAATAAATGCCATTATTTTACCACACACACTAAGTTCAACAGGATTTAAACTATCTTATCTTGCAGTATTTGGAATATCAATTTCTCTTTTCCTTAAAGACAGGTATAACTTAAATAAGTTTATATCTTCTATTCTTACAACCTTTTTGATTCAAGTTAGCACAGCTCCTGTTGCTTATGCTAACAATTTCAATCTTCCACCAATATCAATCTTGTCAAACCTAATAGTTACCCCTCTTATGCTATTATTCTTAACAATAAAAACATTAAGCTTAATATTTTATAAATTAAATACATATCTATTTTTATTATTTGACCTAATAAATACATATGTTTTTAAGGCAATAAAAGAAACAGCACTTATTTGTAGCAAATTTCCTACTATTAAAAATCATAACATAGGCATTTTTTTAGTCTTAAGCATTCTAATAATACTTTATATAATCTGTAAATTAGAAATCGGAAAGAGATATGAAGCAAAGAATAAGTAGTCTTAGAATACCTATATGCTATTATTAGTAACTATGGGCATAAATTATAACAGCATAAACAGCATAAAAACGGTACTTGAGAGAAAAAATATAGCTCCAAGAAAAATATGGGGACAAAATTACTTAATTAATGAACACATAAGAGAAAAAATAGTAGATGCACTTGAGATAAAAGAAAATGAACAAATTTGGGAAATAGGTCCGGGACTTGGTGCAATGACAGTTATTTTACTCAAAAAAACAAATTCCCTAACCGCTTTCGAAATTGACCCCAAGTACTCAGAAATTTTGAATGAGGAATTTGAAAAATTTGAAAACTTTAAGTTAATAGAAGGTGATTTCTTAAAGACATATAAAGGAGAAAAAACAACTTGCAACAAAATATTTTCAAATCTACCCTATAACATTGCATCAAAGGTAATATCTACGCTTATTGAAGATAAAATTTTAAATGAAATGGTATTTACAGTGCAAAAAGAACTAGCAGACAGAATGATTGCAAAGAAGGGCAACAAAAACTATTCTTCATTCACAGTTTTAGTTCAATCACACTTTAATGTAATTAAAATCATGGATATTGATAAGAAGAATTTTTATCCAATCCCTAAAGTAAAATCTAGCACTCTTAAGCTTATTCCTCAAAAGCAAGAAATTAAAGAATTTAAAGAATTTAATAAATTAGTTAGAACCGTATTTACAAGCCGCAGAAAAAAACTCAAAAATACAATCATTAATTTTGTTACAAGTGAAAAAATTCTTGAACAAGAATTTTTAAAAAATTTTTTAGATAAAAGACCAGAAGAGATTTCTGTTCAAGAATTTATTGAAATTTCAAACAAATTAACTACTTATCATCAAAGCACTTGCTAATACAATATCATCTACAGAACATCCCCTTGAAAGATCACTCACATACATTTCAAATCCTTGCAAAAAAGGTCCGTAAGCCTTAGCAAAAGCTAATCTTTCAACAAGCTTATACCCAATGTTCCCAGACTCCAAACTAGGAAAAATCAATATATTTGCAGTACCAGCAACTAAAGAATCACCACATTTTTTATCGGCAATATTTTTAATTAAGGCTGCATCAAGTTGGAATTCCCCATCAATAAGCAAGTCTTTACATCTATTTTTAACAATCTCTAAAGCACATTGAACCTTTTCAACTTCCATTGAATAGGCAGAGCCCTTTGTAGAAAAACTTAACAGCGCCACTTTTGGCTCTACATCAAAAATATTCTTAAAAGAATTTGCACTCTGAATTGCAATTTCTGCAAGTTCTACACAATTAGGATTAATCACTACAGCACAATCAGCAAAAAGTAAAATACCCTTATGTCCAAAACAAGTTTTATTCATATTACAGTTATCACCAGTATCCATAAGCATAAAAGAAGATATAAGCTTAGTTTTCTTAAACTTAGGAAGAACGGTTAAAGCACTTCTTAATACCCTACTCGAAGAGGACAAAGACCCGCAAACACAAGTCTTAACGTCACCTAACCTTACCATCATCATAGAAAAAACAATTTCATCCAAAATTTCCACTCTAGCTTTACTCAAAGCTAATCCCTTATTTTGTCTTAATTTAAAATATTCATCTAAATATCTATTTAAACCTTCAAAAGAATTAGGGTCTATTATTCTTATCATTTCTAAAAAATGATCCTCAAATCCTACAAGTTCTTTTAAATTTTTCAAAATCTTATCTCTTTGCCCAATCAGAACTACAAATCCTGCCAATCTCTCCCTTAATATTTCAATCGTTGCCTTTAAAATTCTCACATCACTACTCTCCGGAAAAACTATGCTAGCCTTATTCCCATTTTTTACAACACTTTCTCTTGCTCTACCAAATACATAATCTTTAAAATTAAAAGAACTCATTTTATTCCTCATATCATTTTCAATGAAAACATAACTATTTAGTAAAAATGTATAATATAATAAATTACATTAGCATTAAAATACTACAACAAAAAGGGAAAAACTTAAAAAACATGAAAAGTAAGAATTTAGTTACAGCCGCATTACCGTATGTTAACAACATACCTCACCTTGGTAATTTAGTACAAGTCTTATCAGCAGACGCCTTTGCAAGATATTCAAGAATGATGGGTATTGAAACACTTTATGTCTGTGGCACAGATGAATACGGAACAGCTACAGAAACTAAGGCTTTAATTGAAAAAACTACTCCTGAAAAACTTTGCAATAAATATTATGAAATACACAAATCAATTTATGAATGGTTTAACATACAATTTGACATTTTTGGACGCACAACTAATCAATATCACAAAGAAACTGTACAAAATTTATTCTTAAAACTAGAAGAAAATGGTTATATTACAGAAAAAGAAAGTGAACAATTTTTTTGCGAACATGATTTAATGTTTTTAGCAGATAGATATATAACTGGAGAATGCCCAAATTGCGGAAATAATGCAAAAGGAGATCAATGTGAGCACTGTTCTAAGCTATTAGCTCCTAATGACTTAATAAATCCAAAATGCATGATTTGCCAAAATATACCCATTTTAAAAAAAACTAAGCATTGTTATCTTGATCTACCAAAAATCAAAAATGAACTTGAAGCTTGGATGCAAACAAGTTCACAAAACGGAAATTGGAACACAAATGCTCTTAAAATGACAAATGCCTTTTTAAGAGATGGACTTAAAGAGAGAGCAATCACCCGAGACCTCAAATGGGGCATACCAGTACCTCGAAAGGGATATGAAGATAAAGTATTTTATGTTTGGTTTGATGCACCTATTGGATACATATCAATTACAAAAGAAATTACAAAGAATTGGGAATCTTGGTGGAAAGATAATACAGAAACAAATCTAGTACAATTTATTGGAAAAGATAATATTTTATTCCACACTGTTGTATTTCCCGCTGTAGAGCTTGGAAGCAAAGAAAATTGGACAATGCTCAATAAAATGTCCTCAAGCGAATACTTAAACTATGAAAACCTAAAATTTTCAAAATCTGCAGGAACGGGGATATTTGGCAATGACGCTATTACTACTGGAATACCCGCTGATGTTTGGAGATTTTACATATATTACAATAGACCTGAAAAATCCGACTTTCAATTTATGTGGGATGACCTCTTAGAGAGAACAAACACTGAACTTATTGGCAATTTTTCAAATCTCATTAATCGAGTATTAGCATTTTACAAAAAATTTTTTGGAGACAAAATAGATAAAATAGACATTAAAAAAGTTTTTTGGGAAGAAATAAATTACAAATATGAAAGAATTTTAGATTTTTTCAACAAAACAGAACTCAAAGCAGCACTAAAAGAAATTCTTGAACTTTCAAGCATGGGTAATAAAATATTTCAAGACAGAGAGCCATGGAAAACAAAGGACAGTAACCCCGATGCAACAAAAGAACTCTTGACAAACCTAATATACCTAATAAGAGATTTATCAATCTTAATCTCACCCTTTATACCCCAAACAAGCGATAAAATAAGACAATTTTTTGGAGAAAGTTACGAAATTTCTAATAGATTTCTAGGTACAAATTTGGGCTTGACCACAATTAAGACTACAGAGGTATTATTTACAAAGCTAGAAAAAGAATTAATTGATAGTTTAAAATTAAAATATTCAGGAGGCAAAAACATGCAAGATCAACAAACAGAAAATCCCGCAAAATTATTTAGCGAAAAAGTATTTTTAAAAGTTGTAAAAGTTAAAACAATAGAACGAAATCCAGATGCAGAAAAATTATTCATTTTAAAACTTGATGATGGGTCTCCTGATGGCAAACAAATTGTAAGTAGCCTCGCAGACTACTACAGGGAAGAAGAATTAATTGGAAAACATATAATAATAGTTGACAATTTAAAACCTGCCAAATTTAGAGGAATAAAATCTGAAGGAATGTTAATTTCAACTGAAGATAAGGATAAAAACTTTAAAGTAATCATCATGGAACATTTTAAAGACAATCCTATTCCTGGCGAGCGAATAATACTTGAAAGCGACATTGACAAGGAATTAAGCTACCCATCAAAGGTTAGCATAGATAAATTTATGCAAACTCAAATTGTAGCAGAAAATGGAGAGCTTAAAATAAATGGCATCAACTTAATCTTAGAGAAATCCAGAGAAAAAGTACTATCTAGAGAAATTCCAAATGGAATAGTGTGGTAGGTCTATTCCAGAGCAATAAATGAATGTTAAAAAAATTGAAATAGAAAGTCTAAATGAGAACTATCTTCAAAGTAAATTATGGGCACTTGTAAAAAAAGCGTCAAAAGAAAAAAGTCCATGGAAAGCAATAGCGATAAGCAGTGAAAATTTTAATAAAATTCTTGTGATGCAAAGAAAAATATTTGGAAATTTTTACTTAGGCTACATTGCTCATCCAGAGTTTTCAAATAAAAAAATTGAAGACATTAACCTAGATGAGATTAACTCTCAAATTAAACAATTTAGTGAAGTTATAAAGTCATATTTGCATAAAAACACCATCTTTTTAAGACTTGATTTAATGTACTACAACTCAAGAAGCTTAAAAGAAGACTATATTCCACTAAAGATTAAACTGAAAGGGCTTCAAAAATCATTTGACGACATACAACCCTTAAATACAACAATAATAAACCTAAAAGATTCATTAGATAATATTCAAGCTAAAATGAAAAAGAAAACAAGATATAATATTAAACTTAGTAGTAAGAAAAACCTCAAAATAATCATAGATGATGAATTTAAATATTTTGATGAATTTTACAGACTTCATGAAGAAACAGCCCAAAGAGACAAATTTGCCTTTCATTCAAAAGATTACATAAAAGATTTAATACAAGAATTTAAAAGAGATGAAAATTCAAATATCAAATTAATAATCGCCCTACACAACGAAAAACTCATATCCGGTATAATTGTTGGTATCTATAAAGACAGAGCCACATATCTTTATGGGGCCTCAAGTAGAGAAAATAGACACTTAATGCCCAATTACGCAGTGCAATTTGCTGCAATACAAATACTTAAAAATCACTCAATAAAAGAATACGATCTTTTAGGTATTCCTCCTACTGCTAATGAAAAACATCCTCTATTTGGTCTATTTCAATTTAAAACTGGGTTTGGAGGAGAACTTATCCACAGGATTGGATGCTATGATTTCGTTTACAACAAATTTTTATATAAAATTTATAGAATTCTTGAAATACTAAGATACTTCTACTACAAAGTCATAAAAAAAAGATTTTAAATCATATTATTTACTAATTTCTTAAATTGAAAGCCTCTATCAAACTCATTCTTAAAAAGCTCAAAAGATGCACTAGCCGGTGAAAATAAGACTATATCATTTTGAACAGCAATCTCCCTAGCATAACAAACACATTCCTCTAGTGAAGAAAAGATAAAATAATCAATTTCATTTTCTTCTAAAAACTTAATAATTTTTAAAGTGGCACTTCCCCTTAATAAAATCCAAGTTTTAACCATGTCTAAAACTTCACTAAAAATTAAAAAATCAAGTTCCTTGTCAGTCCCACCAACAATAAGATTAATAAAAACTCCATCTTTCTTTAAACTTTTAACAGAAAGGACTGTAGAATCAGGAATTGTTGATGCCGTATCGTTATAATATTTAACACCATCAATTTCTCTTACAAGTTCCAATCTATGTTCAATTCCATTAAAACCATTAACAACATCGGACATCAATTTCAAATCTAACTTTAAGTAATTTGCAACAAAAATAACCACCATCTTAGATATTAAGAGTACAAGTTTTGTTTCGTTAAGAGTAGTTATCACTTCCTTATTTAGATAAACTTTATCATTCAAAAAATAAAAAATATCATTTTCAAAGTTTAAAGGCACTGTTTCTGAAAATAAAACAACTTCCAAGTTTGTCTTAAACTTATAAAAGTAATCATAATAAGCTCTATCTTGAGATATGAAGATTCCTGACTTCTGATTTATAAAAATTTTTGATTTATCTTCTATGTAATCATCAAACCTTGCATAAAAATTTTGATGATCATGGTAAATATTTGTAATAATACTAATAATAGGATTTAAATTTTCAATATCATGCAGTTGCCAAGAAGAAAGCTCTAAAACAATAGGCGAAATAGAATCAAGCTCGTCTATGAAACTTAAAGGTGATATCCCAATATTGCCTCCAAGTTTAGCCTTTGGATACTTAGTGACTAAAACTTGATGCAAAAGAGATGCCAAAGTTGATTTTCCCTTAGTTCCTGTAATAGCAATTATTGGATTTTTATTAAACATTAAAAATAAACTAATATCCGTCTCAACTCTTTTTGCAAGCTTCAAATATTTATTGTCAAAGCTTACGCTAGGGTTTTTAATAACAATATCTGCATTCTTAAAATCATCTTCATCATGATAACCTAAAACAAATCGTATACTATCTCTAAATTCTCCTAAAGACTTTATGCTAGACGCCAATTCCAATTCACTCTTCAAATCAGTGATTATTAAATTAGCTCCATGTTTTAACAAGAACCTTGAAACAGCCAGCCCCCCTCCATTAAGACCCAAGCCCATAACCAAAAAATTTTTATCTTTTATTTCATCTAAACGCACAGTAAGCCCATTATAACAAAACAATTAACCCGTTTTAACAGATTTAATCCACTTAGTACTATAAAAATAAGGCAAAGAAATACCTAGTTTAATTACATCTTCAAGAGTTGGAATGAAAACAATAATCTCAAATGGAAGTTGAGTGTAATTTGCTAAGAAATATGCAATAGGTAATGTATAAATCAAAGTTACAGCACCCTCCATAATAGCTCCAAAGTTTGGAGCTGCACCTGCACGGAAAAATCCAAATAAATATTGAAACGCAAGGGATGTAAACAAAACCGAAATAGAATAGTATCTTAGCATAACTCCAGTAAGATTTGCATACTCTAGCTCATAAAAAATATACGGGGCAATAAACGACAAAGCTAATAATATGAAAGCGGTAAGAATAGCAAGAACAAGCCCTATTTTACCTAAATATACTGCAACAGCCATTATTTCTCTCTTATCATTATGCATTTCATGTCCCATTACAATATTGACAGAGAAACAAAACGCATTAACTACATTAAATCCCATAAAATAAGTAGAAAAAGTTATGCTATAAGCTGCATACTTAGCAGTATCAATTCTTGCAAAAATAGCAATTAAACCAAAATATCCCAAATACCAAATAAACTCATTTAAGAATATTGGAATAAAAAATTTAATTAATTGAGAAAATATCACAGGATTGATTTTTAAATTTTTAAGCTTAAGATAAAAGTGCGAATTTTTATTAAAAACAGTGTATAAGACATAAAAAATAAGCTCAACACCACGCACCAATGTAGTGGCAATAGCAGCTCCCACTACTCCCATAGAAAATGTAAAAATAAATAAATAATTAAAAACTACATTTAAAATAACTGAAATAACAGAAGTAATAACCTGAATTTTGGTTATCTTAACAACTTTTAATGAATTTGCAATAATTCCCTTAACAACTGCAAATACAAAAGAATAAACAGCAATATCAAGATAATCTATTCCATAAGAGATAGCCCTTGAATCATTAGAAAGTAAACCAAGAAAAAAGTATGGATAAAACAATGAAATAAAAATAAACACAAAGGAAAAAAACAGAAGAATTAATATACTAATAAAAAAAGTATTTTTAAAATCATCAATATCACCCTTAGCATATTGTCTTGTAGCCAATATATTATAAGCCCCCATTACAGCAAAGGCAATAGTAGCAAAGAGTTCGAAAAATTTATTAGCAAGAGATACCCCAGCAACAGGATAGTCTCCAAGATAAGATACCATAATATTATCTGTAAATGAAATAACATTAAATAAAAAGAATTCAATAACTGTTGGGACTGCGATATTTAAAAGGTCTCTATAAACCCTACTCTTCTTAGCTTCGCTTAACGAATACATAACCCCCTCCTCAGTACAAAAACAGCAAGCTTGAGATTTTCAAAAAAACAAAAGTATTCAATTAAAACAAAACCACTATAAAAAGGTAGAAGGAATTCCTTTATTAAATAAAATTAAAATGAATTTAAAATTCATAATACTCATAAAAAGTCCTAATAATACTTAATTATAATATATTTTCATAGACTAAGTCAGCTCTTCATACTGAATCTCCCTTATCCAATTATCTTTAAAAAACTCTATTAAAATAAATATGTTCTTAATAATTTCTTCAAGATTTACAATAAAAACTATTAATGGAAATCTAAATTCTGTAAAAAAAACTAAAAAATAAGCAACCGGTAATGTATAAAAAACTATTACTCCTACTTCAATATAAAAACAAATATTAGGAATTCCACTAGTTCTAAAAACACCAACAAGTACCTGAGATGTAAATCCTTTAAAAACAACAATGCTAGCAAAAACAGAAATAAAGACACCAACAAGTTCAGGAGAATCTAGATTACTAAAAATAACAGGAGCAACTCTAGATATTAAAAGAAGAATCAAGGCTACAAAAAATCCTAAAATAACTCCAATAACCGATAAAAATATTCCAATTGCCCTAACATGCTCCTTATCGTTTACCATCAAATGTCCAACAATAACACCAGTTGCAACTCCCATTCCATGCATTAAAACAAAACATAAATCCAAAATATTAGATGCAACTGCAAAAGATGCATATTCACTACTTCCAAGTCGAGCATAAAAAGCATGTAAAATAGTTATGCTTAAAACCCAACCAATCTCATGTAGTAGAACAGGAATAAGTATCTTTAAATTAGCTACTTTTACACTCTTTGTAACAAAAAAATCATCTAGCTTAAGATGATAATAAGACTTTACATTAAAAAGGTTGTAAAATAAATAAAAGGCAAATTCAATAACTCTAGCAAGCAAAGTAGCATAAGCTGCCCCGCTTATGCCCATACCAAGTACAAAAATAAATATGTAATTAAAAACAATATTAACTAATACAACAACTATAGTTACAATTAAAGGTATTTTTATATCCTTAGAACTCTTAAAGCCCATAGCAGATAGAAAAGAATAAGACATCAAAATATAGGAAAAAGAGATAACTTTTAAATACTCTATTCCAAAATTTAAAGAGTCTTTCTCTTTTATAAAAAGACTAATAATCTCTTTTGAGAAAATAAAGGACATACAAAAAAAAATAATTCCAATAGTTGTGCCAATCGTTAAAGCATAGGCAAATGCTTGCCTTACATGCTCAAACTTTCTCTTAGAAAATGCCTGAGAAGCATATGCACTAAGAGTAGTTCCAAGTCCAAATACAATAATAAAAAAAAGAAAATTGACTCTACTTGCAAGAGAAACTCCCGTCACTTGAGAAGACCCTAAATAAGCAATCATATAATTATCAAAAAATGTTACCAACTGGAACAAGAAAGACTCAAAAGCCGTAGGAATAGCTAATATGAACAGTTCTTTTAGTATAGAATTATAATTATTAAACTTCTTTAGCATATTCCACCTATTTTACCACTTTTATAAATAAAAAAATAATTTGAATTTTAAATTCAAACTCACAAAACATTTATCTTAATAGAATAATTAAAATAAAGTATATTATAATTACATTTGTATGAAGTCATTATATGTTTTTTTATCAATATTCTTAATTCACATCTTAACTTTACAAGCAAATGATATATCAAATCAAGACTTAAAAAGTTTACTTAAAATTATACAAGATATAGATTCATCTCTCCAAAAACGAATTAGAGAAAACCCCATTGCATTTTTAAAAGAGATAAAACCACTCCTTGAAGCAGAAAAGAATGGTCTTTTAATGCAAGTAAATAAAAAAATCCCAATTCCTATGGGATATAAACCACCTGACTTAGTTTATCTAAAAGACTTTAAAGAATTAAAAGACATTGGGAAAAAAAGCTTAAGGCTAAGGAAAATATTAATAGATGACTTAATTAGCTTTATCAAAGAAGCAAGGAAAAATGGGTTTACTATTAAAATAGTATCAGCATACAGAACAGAAGAATATCAAAAATTTTTATTTGAACATAATGTGAAAACCTACGGATTAAAGGTAGCAGAAAAACAATCGGCAATGCCTAATCATTCGCAACATCAATTAGGAACAGCTATAGATTTCATAAAAATAGACGATAACCTACTTGACACAAAAGCCGGCAAGTGGATTTATGAAAACTCATTAAAATACGGCTTTTCTTTATCATATCCAAAGACTTACGAAAAAGAAACCGGATACAAGTCAGAACCTTGGCACTACATGTACATTGGAAAACAAGCATGTATTATTCAAGAAAAATATTTTAATAATTTGCAATATAAATTCCTTAAATTTTGGAACGAACATAAAATAGAAATTTCAAATTTAATTCAAAAATATACAAATTAAGTAATTATTCTTTACCAACAGTTTTTAAATATGAAAACAAAAGCTCATCTAACAATTCAACATCTTTTTTATCATAAAAAGATTTATTTAAAAAAAATAAGTTAAGTTCCTCCCTCATTAAACTTATGATATCTTTATGCTCAGCAAAATCAGCCATTTTAAGTTTTAAATAACCAGTCTGCTCAAGCCCAAATAAATTACCAGGTCCTCTTAATTTAAGATCTTCCTCTGCTATTTTAAACCCATCTATATTCTCTTTTATAGTCTTGAGTCTAAATTTTCCCGCTTTTGTTAGAGGTTCTTTATAAAGTAAAAATAAAAAAGATTTCAAGCTACCTCTACCAACACGCCCCCTAATTTGATGTAAAGTAGAAAGCCCAAAACGCTCAGCATGCTCTATTACCATGCAAGTTGCATTTGGACAATCAATACCAACTTCAATAACGCTCGTTGCAACCAAAATATCTATTTTCCTTGAATAAAAATCATTCATAATTTCTTCTTTAACATGTGATTCTAGCTTGGAATGAATCATTTCAACAGAATATTCAACAAAAATATTTTTAAGTGTTAAACACATACTAGTAGCATCTTTTAAATCAAATTTTTCCGAGGATGATATCAAGGGATATACAAAATAGACTTGATGTCCTTTTGCAAGTTCATTTTTTAAAAAATCATATACCTTTCCTTCATTACCATGCTTGGCTAAATAAGTAGTAACAGGAACTCTACCTGCAGGCCCCCTCTTAATTAAAGACACTTCAAGGTCACCATATAGAGTTAAAGCTAAGCTTCTAGGAATAGGAGTTGCTGACATTAAAAGCACATCTACTTCTTTTCCTTTATTTTTAAGCTCTTCTCTCTGTTCAACACCAAATTTATGTTGTTCATCAATAATCACATAAGCTAATTTTTTAAATGTTGTTCCTTGAGAAAAAATAGCATGAGTCCCAACCACTAAGCTAGCAGTCCCACTTCTAATTTTCTCCAAAATATCTTCCCTTTCTTTTTTTCTCAACCCACCCGTTAAAAGAACTATGGAAACATTAAAATTATTTAATATATTTGCTAAATTATTATAATGCTGTCTTGCTAAAAGATCAGTAGGAACCATAAATGCCACTTGATACCCAGCCTCGATTAAAGGAATGCTTGAAAGAAAAGCAACAAGTGTTTTCCCACTTCCAACATCACCCTGTAGTAATCTACTCATTGGTTTACTGCTCTCAAGGTCACTAATTATCTCATCAATTGAAATCCTTTGATCCCTTGTAAGCTTAAACGGAAGAATTGCAACAATCTGATCAAGCAAATTTCTTGACAACTGTTTCCTTTCTCTCTCAAAAATTGCAGAACTCTTACCTCTTGAAAAAAACTGAAGCAAAAAAATTTCCCTATAAATTAAAGTTTTCTTTGCCTTATCAAGCATTTCCAAAGAACTTGGAAAATGAATCTCATTTAAAGCATCATGAAGTGGTAATAATGAATATTTCTTTATCAAAAAATCAGGAATATCGGAATGTCCAAACTTCACAAAATAAATAAGAGCTTCCTTTACATAAGAAGATATCTTTTTAGAAGTAAGACCTTCACTAAGAGAATAAATTGGCATAATCTTATTAAATCTCTCAGGATTGTAGCTAAAAGATTCACTATCAAAATTAGAACAACTCCACATTTGAGTATAGTCGCTGTAATTAAATTTAGAATAAATATAAAATTTTTGTCCTACCTTAAAAAGGCTTTCTAAAAATCCTCTATTAAACAGAAGGATTTCAAATATTTCATCATTTTCACTTTTAGCAATGAGTCTTAAATTTTTTCTTAAATTACCTCCAAGACTCCTATGTTCTAAAACAGTAAAAATTGTCATAAGTTCGCAGTTTCTAACTTCCAAGGGATCGGGAAAAGTTTGTATATTTTGACGATCTTCATATTTTTTAGGAAAATGTTCTATGAGTTCTTTAATATTTGTAA
This sequence comes from Borrelia turcica IST7, assembly GCF_003606285.1. Lineage (NCBI taxonomy): Bacteria > Pseudomonadati > Spirochaetota > Spirochaetia > Spirochaetales > Borreliaceae > Borrelia > Borrelia turcica. Next base: position 622,397 of record NZ_CP028884.1, on the reverse strand, counting down.
TTTGAAGAGCGGATAACTTATCAATACCCTTCTTACCAAGACCACTTACACCATTCAAGTCATATTGAAAATCATGTAAAAACATCAAAATTCCTAAAAAGGCAAATAAGAGACTAGGATACTAATAGCAAATATAGCTTGTTCAAAAATAATTATAAATGCCATAAGCAATGCACATGCTAACATAAGATTGAAAACATAAGACATATGCTTATCTGTAACTATATTATTTATTTTAACAGATAAGGGAATTAGCAATGAATCAACACTTCTCATGAAATCAGTACCATCAAACAGATGTAAAAGTAAAAAGATTAATCTTAAAAAAAAGAAAAAAATAAGAGCAAAAAAAATGCTTCTAACTATCCCCCAAATTTCAATAATAAACAAAATAATAAATGTAGAAAGTTTATAATCACCATAAGATAACATTCTCTCAATTATTGTAAGAGTAATCAGAGCCGCAATTGGTGAAAAATCATGCATACCAAGCCTGAAAAATCTAACCCTTCTAAAGATAGATAAAAACGGTTCTGTGGCATTATATATAAACCTAAAAAATGCATTAGTATTAATTCCTGAAGATACAAGCCAACTAAGAATAATTCTAATTAAAATTAAAATTCTATAAATGCTCAAAAAGATAATCAAAGTTTCTACTATCAAAATCAATCCTCCTAATCAAACCAAACATCCTCTACTATCTCATGACGCTTCAACTCATTAATCTTGAATTCATCCGGCTTAAAATTTAAGACTGAACCCATTTTGAGCTTCAAATCTTTATCATTATTGCCTAAATAAAGATAAACCTGTGAAAATCCAGTATTATCTTCAAACTTAAAGATTCTATCCTTTAGAGAATAAAGAAGATTAGAATTACTTAATCTTTCATTAAAAAATTTAATATGAAGATTATTAATCTTATTAACAGACAGTTCTTCAATACTTAACACTTTCTCAACAACTATTGAAAATTTATCTCTACCAAAAGTAAGTTTACCTATAACCCCAATTACACTATCTTCAATAAGTAAATGCTTAGATTTTTCATAATTTTCAGTAAAAATCACAATTTCCATTACACCTTTAAAATCTTCAATAACTCCAAAAGCCATTCTAGAATTATTTCTCTTGGTATGTATAATCTTTATTGAATTTAAAGCACCGGCAAATTGAACGATACTATTCTTTTTACTAGCAAGCTCTTCTAATACATTTAAGGTTGCAAAGCTTTCTATTGCTACTTTATATGGGTCAAGAGGATGTCCAGATACATAAAAACCTAAAAGTTCCTTTTCAAATCTTAAAAGCTCAGAATAAGAATATTCCTCAAATAAATCATAATGAAAACTCTCCTCGACAGCATCATGAACTCCAAAAGATCCAAATAAACTATTCTGACCAAGTTTCTTATCGCTCTTATCTTTAGATACAACTTCTATCAATCTATCAAGATTTTCAACAAGTGTTTTCCTGTTTTGGTCAAGACTATCAAAAAGTCCAGACTTTATTCCAGACTCAAGAAATTTCCTATTTATAACTCTATCATCTACTCTTCTAATAAAATCTTCAAAAGATTTATACTTCCCATTCGCTTCTCTCTCAGCAATAACAAGGTCAACTATACTCCCCCCAATATTCTTAATTCCATTAAGCCCGTAAGAGATACTTGACTCCATTACACGAAACTCTCTAAAAGATTGATTTACATCAGGTTTTAAAACATTTATCCCCATTGACTTTGCTTCTTCAATATAATAAGAAAGCTTTTCACTATTATTAATCTCATTTGTTAAGTTGGCGGCCATAAAGTTTTCAGGATAATTAGCCTTAAGATATGCTGTTTGATAAGCTATTAAAGAATATGCAGCTGCATGAGACTTATTGAAACCATACCCCGCAAAAGGTTTTAAAAGTTCAAATATATCACTAGCAAGATCCTCGTCATAACCCTTAAGAAGTGCCCCTTTTAAAAAGTCAACTTTCATTTTATTCATTTCATCTTCTTTCTTCTTTCCCATTGCACGTCTTAAGATATCCGCTTTTCCAAGAGAAAAACCCCCAATAATTCTTGCAACCTCCATTACCTGCTCTTGATATACAATAACCCCATAAGTTGGCCTTAAAACTTCCTTTAAGTCTGGATGAGGATATTTAATTTTTTTAGTTCCTGTCTTAGCCGCAATAAATTGAGGTATAAATTGCATAGGCCCTGGACGATAAAGCGCATTTAAAGCAATTAAATCCTCAATACTATCTGGTTTTGCTTCCCGTAAAACCTGTTGCATACCCTCCGATTCAAATTGAAAAACAGAAGTACTACGCCCTTCAGACAGCATCTTAAAAGTTTTATCATCATTATCAGAAATAGTATCTATTCTAAAATCAGGATTAACAATTCTAATTAAATTTTCTGCATTTTTTATCAAAGTTAATGTTTTAAGACCAAGAAAGTCCATCTTCACAAGTCCACAATCTTCCAACAAGTCCATTGTATACTGCGTAGAAATAGTATTTTGTTTATAGTCCTTGTAAAGTGGTACATACTCCGTTAAAGGTGCTCTAGAAATAACAATACCTGCCGCATGAGTTGAAGCATGTCTATTCATACCCTCAAGCACAAGAGCCGCATCTATCATCTCCTTATATACAGGACCTTTATTAAAATATCCTTTTAAAGTCTCATCTGCCAAGACTTCTTTTAAAGAAACCTTTGGACCATCGGGTATAAGCTTGGTAAGCTCATTGGACTCCGCAAAAGGAATATCTAACACTCTTCCAACATCCTTAAATACAGCCTTAGGCTTTAAGGTTCCAAATGTAATTATCTGAGCAACTCTATCCTCACCATATTTTCTTGTAACATACTTTATGACCTCGTCTCTACGCTCAAAGCAAAAGTCAATGTCAAAATCAGGCATAGATACACGCTCAGGATTTAAGAATCTCTCAAAGAGAAGATTATATTTTAAAGGATCAATATCCGTAATTCTTAAAGCATATGCAACAATTGAACCTGCCCCAGAACCACGGCCAGGACCAACGGGAATATCATTATCATGAGCAAATTTAATAAAATCCCAAACAATTAAAAAATAAGCCTCAAATCCCATCTTAATTATTGTTGATAGTTCATACAAAGCACGCTCTTTAATGCTCTTAGTTATATTGCCATACCTAAATTCTAAGCCCTCAATTGTTAAGTGCTCTAGATATTGACCAAGAGTATTAAATTCACTAGGAACCCTATACTCAGGGAAAATAGGCCCTGGAAATGTTATCTTAAAATCATTACATTTCTCAGCAATTTTGACAGTATTCTCTAAAGCTTCTGGCAAATCTTTAAAAAGTTCACACATTTCTTCTTGAGATTTAAGGTAAAACTCATTGGTCTCCATCCTAAGCCTATTAGAATCGCTTCTCTTAGCATTTGTTCCAATACAGACAATAATATCCTGAGCTGTTGCTTCCTCTTTATTAACATAATGAGAATCATTAGATACAGTTAACGCGACATTAAGTTCCCTAGAAAAAGCAATTAATTTCTCATTAACAATATCTTGTTGCCTAATTCCATGTCGTTGAAGTTCAAGATAAAAATCATCTCCAAAAATACTTTTAAACCAAAGAATTTCATTCTTTGCATCATCAAACCTATTGGCCATAATTAACTGAGGAATAATCCCACCAATACACGCAGACGTACAAATAAGACCTTCAGAATACTTTTCAATATCACTCTTATCTATTCTCGGACGATAATAAAATCCCTCAAGGTAAGAAATGCTTGTAAGTTTTAATAAATTCTTATAGCCCATTTCATTCTTAGCAAGAAGAATTAAATGATAAGAAGGCTTTCCTAAATCATCATTCTTCTTTATGTGCTTTGATGTACTTGACATATAAGCCTCAATACCAATTATAGGTTTTATCCCAACCCTTCTTGCTTCTTTATAAAACCTAATAGCACCAAAAAGATTCCCATGATCTGTTAATGCAATATGGGACATATTATGTTCTTTTGCCTTTGCAACAATATCTGTAATCTTGGCGGCACCGTCTAGCAGAGAATAATCTGAATGAACATGCAAATGAATAAATTTAACTTTTAAATTCATACTTCACTTATTTTATCAAAATAAAATCTGATTTTTAATAGATATATACTCTAACTTAACCAAATGTCAATAGTAAACATTAACTAAATTACTCAAAATGTTAGCATAAAAGCATTAAGAAAATGAAATTTATGCAAAAATATTAATACCTTGGTTCTCTAATTCACATACTTTATTCTTAATATACTCAAGCTTTTTAATAATTTCCTCTGAAATACCCTCAGCTTGAGCTAAAAAATCATTTGCCCTCTTTATATCCGCATCATCAAAATCATCTTTTGTAAATACCTTCAATATATCAATAGCAAGTTTATGTATGCTTAAGTAATAAGAATAAATCTCTTCCCATATCACCTTGATTTCAGTATGCTTTGGTACAAGACCTTTATAAAATAACCCAAACCCATGCTTCATAGGCTCCGTTTGAACAGCCATACACTTTTGATTTTCTACAATTAACCTTAAAATATTAATCCAAGACATCTGTTCGGAAATAATAAATTCCAATTCCTTTAAAAATTCATCATTAGAATACATAAAAGTTTCAGAACAAGATAAAGAATCACAACTTCTTGTTAAATAACAAACACTAGCTTCAATGCTTTCAAGATTATTAATTAACATTGAAAATTCATCTTTCTGTTCAATAAAATGTTTAAATAAACCCTCAAGAGAATCAAGTTCCTCAAGAAAACTTGAAAAAAATTTATCGATATCTAACTGCAAATCCCTAATATTCTTAGAAATTAAATCTTTAGAAACTTCCTCAATTTCCTTAACAGAAATCATATTCATAACACTCTTTGCCTGATCGGAGAGACGCTTAATCTCATCAGCAACAACAGAAAAGCCCTTTCCATACTCTTTCGCTCTAGCTGCTTCAAGTTTAGCATTAAGAGAAATCATATTAGTTGCACCTAAAAAGCTATTGATTGTCTCCAAACTTCCCTGAACACCAACAATAACATCAGTAATTTTTTTCAATTTCTCCTCGTTGTTATTCTCAATGGTATCAAAAATAAAACTCACCTGACTGCGTGCTTCATTAGTCATCTTAATAAGCATCTCAAGTATTTTGTCAAGATTATCAAAATTAGAAAAGAGATTTTTATATAAAAATTCAATACCAAGTACCAAATTGCTAACAGAAGTCTTAGTATGATAAAATCCCTTTACCAACTCTTTAACCGGAGCTTTGTACTCATATACATGTAAATCTTTCTTTTTATCTTCAATATTCTCTAAAGACTCAGATTCTTTAACTAAATTAGTTTTTGTTTTATTAAAAAATGAAAATTTTTGCATAAAAGGAATTTTACCACAAAAAAAATTTTTTCCTAAAAGTGCTAATACAACTTAATTCAATGATTTTTTAAAATACAGAGAACCCACAAGCAATCACTTATACAGTACTCCCAATTAACTTATGAAATCTCATTTCATCTAAAATAGTTGAATCATATGTCTCCAATTTTCCATAAAACTTAATCCTAATTAAGGATAAATATCTTAATTGTTCTTAATTAAAGAATATTTACCCTTTACTTTATTAAACTCAAATAAAACATCTTCATAAGAAAAAAACTGCATAAATACGTTAATAAAATCTTCTAGTTTCGATTTCACTTCTGGTAAATAAAAATCATTATCAAATCTAAAAATATCATCTGATTCTAATGTAATTAATTCTTCATTTTGCTTCAAGAGAACTCTCTTTGGCTGCCAAAAAAGAACATTAACTTTATTACCTTGAAGAAAAAATCTCTCAAGTTCATAATCAAGATCACTCTGATCCGTTTTTGCTTCAATAACACCAATAATAACACATCTCTCATAATCTAATCTCTTAATAAGAACTGCATCCGTCTGTACTACTTTTCCTGAAATATCAAGAGGAAATTGCTCTTCAATTTCATATTTCTTATTAAAAGGAAGATTTGCTATCTTTCTAAAAAGATTAAGAAGTATATACTTTGTACTCATATCTTTATTACTTGGCCTCAAGCAGGGTATTTTCATTCTATATTTAAGCTCATCAAAGAAGTATTTAACTAATCTTTTCATTGCTATTGCCTTCTTAATATCTTCTTCTTTCATATTCCCCCCTAAAAACATATCCTATAGATTATATTATAATCTCTGCAATATATTAAAGAAACAAATAAAATTAATCCTTTATCCTAAAATGCAAGAATTTTATAATAAATTTTAATCACAATCATTAAAGACAAGCTTTGACTAATCCTAAAAAGAGTTTTGACGGGTTCTCTAGTCTTGTAATAAGCTCAGGATGAAATTGACAGGCCACAAAAAATTTATTCTTTGGGATTTCTATTATTTTTACTATTTTAAAATCCTCAGAAAATCCAGAGACAACAAGGCCATTTTTTTTAAACAAATCAAGATAATCATTATTAACTTCATATCTATGTCTAAATCTTTCAACAATTTTATCTTTTCCATAAAGCTTAAAAACCATTGTATCCTTTTCCAAAACCACAGGATAACCTCCAAGTCGCATTGTAGCGCCCTTGTTTTTTAATTCCTTCTGTTCCGGCAATAAGTGAATAACAGAACTACCTGTAAAATTACCCTGAATATTTTCTTCAGTATCAGCATCAAGTATTCCACAAACATTCCGAGCAAATTCAATCACTGCAAGTTGCATGCCAAGACAAATACCAAGAAAAGGAATATTATGTTCTCTTGCATATTTAATTGCAAGAATTTTACCCTCATACCCTCTACCACCAAATCCACCAGGAATCACAAGACCATCTACCCTTTTTAAAACTTCTTCATCAAAATTGGTACTATCAATTATAGTTGTCTTAATCAAAATATCTAAATTAGCAGATACATGAGTTAAAGACTCAAATATTGATGCATAAGAATCACTAAGTTCGGCATATTTACCACAAATAGCAATATTTATTATCCTCTTAGGAGATATAAGATTTCCCTTTATTACACCTACCAATCTATCAAGCTCTTCTATTTTGGGTTTAATATTGATTTTCAACTTTAAACCTAAAATTTCATGTAATCCCTGTTTATAAAAAGATATAGGAATTTCATAAATAGTTGCAACATCTATATTATCAATAATAGAGGTAGCATCAACATTACAAAACATCGCTATTTTTTGTCTTATTTGTTTTGTCAAAAGCTGAGAACTTCTTGCAATAATTAAATCTGGAAAAATTCCAGCTTTATTTAGAGTCTTGACACTCTGTTGAGTAGGTTTAGATTTTTGCTCATTGATTCCTACAGGACTTGGTACATAAGTTAAATGAATAAAAGCAATATTATCACTCCCAAGCTCATATCTTATTTGTCTCATAGCCTCAATAAACAAAATATTTTCCATATCTCCTACAGTACCACCTATTTCAATCACTAAAAGTTCACTACACTCCTCTTTAGCAATTTTAAAAATTGTCTCCTTTATCTCATCAGTAACATGAGGGATAAGCTGTACAGTTCGTCCCAAATATTTGCCATGTCTCTCATTATCAATAATATTTTTATATATTCTCCCCATAGTAATGTTCCAACTAGACTTAGCATTTAAATTCAAAAATCTCTCATAATGACCAAAATCCATGTCAACTTCTCCACCATCATCAAGAACAAAAACTTCCCCATGCTCAACAGGATTAATAGTGCCAGGATCTGTATTTAAATACCCATCACATTTAATTGGCGTTATCTTTAAATTATCCTTAAATAACCTTGCAATACTTGCCGATGTAACTCCTTTCCCTATCCCAGAGATTACGCCTCCTGTTACTACTAAAATCTTTAGATTATTTTTCATTAACACCCCCTAAAAACAAAATACAATACTAAATTTTCATAAAATACTTCAATACTCTACATTTTTATATGATATATATAATGACTAAAGATTATATATCTTCAAGAATTACATTCTTTATTTTAATAGAATCAAGGAATATGGTTTACACACTTTAAGTGTAGCAAAAATTGTCTTAAATATTTATTTAAATAAAAAGAACTAAATATTAAAAATAACATTAAAAAGCATTAATATAGTAAAGCTAAAGATACTACTAATAAAAAGAATAGCACAGAGAAGAAAGAAATTAATCCTAATAAAATTACTAAATTAGTTCTGCTGTTTAAGTTTCCCAAGTTTCTAAGAACGAAATATGCAAAAAAATACAACAAAAATGAAAAACACATAGAACTAGCATGAAACAAAAACAAATAATGGCCTTTATCTTTAACGCTAAAATTATATATAACTTTAAATAAATTATTATCCGTAAAAAATATAACAAAACTAAAAAAAGCTTCCAACAAGATATAAAACAAGACACTTATAATCACAGCCTTTAAAAAAGGATAACTTTTAAATAAAAGCCTAGATATTAAAAAGATAGGAAAGGCCATTAAATAATTGATATAAGTCATTTTAAAAAATTTAAAAAGAAGCCCTACAGAAAAATAATCCGTCATATTTTCTTTTAAAAAAATACTATCTAATAACACAGTAAAATTTAGGCTTAGATAGTAACAAAGAATTAAAAACAAAGGTAGACTAAATAAAAATTTAAACAAAACAAAAAAATATCTCTCTAATGTCGACACAGGAAGAGATAAATAAAACACACTTGTGAGTGAATCATGAATCGACTTATAATGTTCAAACATCATATATATTGATACAATATAAGACGAAGTAAAAAATAAAAACATAATTCCATCAATAACAGGAATATCAATTAAACTAAAATCATAATAAAACCTTAAAAAAAGATGCATTAAATTCATAACACCAAAGATTGAAACAAAACAATAAAGATATAACCTCTTATTATAAATAAAATCCATATTTAAAAGCCTATAAAACCTTTTCAAACTAAACATCTGCAAAATCCCTTACTTTACCACTAGTCACATACAAAAAGAAAAACTCAAGGTCAACATCGTTATCACTAAACCCACTTTCCAAATAAAGCGCCCTAAACCCATCTCTTACTTCCTCATAATAAAGTTCTTCTCCAGTCAACTTATCTACGATTTTAACTTTATAGTTCTCATTAATATAAGAAATTGAATTTGAAAAAAGAACATTTTTATTATCAATAATAGTTAAATGATCTACGATATCTACTAAATCTCTAACATTATGTCCTGTAACAAAAACCATCCTGTTTTTTAAGCTACTTATGACACTTCTAAAAACATTCTTTGAAGCAATGTCAAGACCATTTGTAGGTTCATCAAATATTAAAACAGGAGTATTTGTAGCGATAGCTACAGCAATAATACTCTTTTTTTTCTGTCCATATGAAGAAGATGCAAATTTGAGACTAATATCTAGCTCAAATTTAAATAAGTATTCCTTAAAATTTTCTTCTTGAAAATTTGGATAAAATATAGACAAAGACTTATAATAATCATTTAAAGAAAGGTTAGGTAACTTAAATTCTTCAGGAACAAAAAATAACTTCTCTAAATTTAAAGGATTTCTTGGGAAAACACTTAAAGAATTAAATAAAATTTTTCCATCTGATGAACTTAAAAGTCCACTAATAAGCTTCAACAGAGTAGTCTTCCCCACTCCATTTTTGCCAAGAATTAAGTAGGTCTGTGGCCTTGAAAAAACTAAATTTAAATCTGAGTAAATTTCATGCCCACCATAAGAAAAGGACACATCTAAACACTCTATGCTCACCTATACTCTCCCTGATATATAATAACTATCAAACAAGTCAATACTAATTACAAAAATCATTAATTCTTTAAAAAAACTCTATAAATAAATATAGAAAAATTAACATAGAATGCTGAACTAACATTCCACACCTTTAACATAACTCTTGGCAAGATTTGAATCTGGTTAAATCCGGAAGAATCCTGAAGACTTGTATAATACTCCCTAAACTTTTCACAACCTTTAATTTCATTAAGAACAGAAATAAGCTTTGCTTTATAAGCCTTATAAACAAGGCGATCTTTAATGCTCCAACCTACAATATAAATCTGCTTAAAAGAAATAAAATAATAAAGCTGTAAATAAAATTTCTTATAAAGTTCAAAATATTTTTCAAAAATTCTCTCATCTCTCAGTAAATTTTCTATTACTTTAAGAGTCTCACTAGTTCTACTTATTACACTAATTGAAGAACTGGCACTTCCTATTCGCTGAAAATTAGTATAAAAATAATTATTAACAAAAGAAACTCTACCCGCTTTCAAAAAAACATGAACTAAAAAACCTATATCTTCTAATATTACATTATGTAGACTAATATTATGATTTAAAATTAAATCTCTCCTAATAAGCTTATCCCAAAGCATGCCTACAACAAAATTTTTCTTAGAAAAACTAGCAAAAACAGTTGATAATAAATTTTCAAAAGCTTCTTTTCCAGTTATTGGATAATTGGGAAAAGGAAGTAAAGATTTTCTTTTAACATTTCTTGCAAGAAAATAAATATAAAACTGAGAACAAACAACATCTGAATTATCCGCCTTCGCCCTATTATACAATACCTCAAGCATAGTACTCTCAACCGTATCATCACTATCCCAATAAATTATATATTCCCCTTGAGCCTCCTCAAGCCCATTATTCCTAGAAGCAGCTATTCCCATATTTTTCTGATTAACAATTTTTATAAAGTCATACTTATCTGCATACTTTTGAGCTATTTGTAAACTATTATCGTAAGAACCATCATTCACCAATATAATTTCTTTATCTCTTAATGTTTGATTAACGGCATCCTTGATTATCAATTCAAGAGTCTTATCTGAATTAAAAAAGCAAATAATCACAGAGACTTTGTATTTATGCATAACATCCTCCCAAATAAATACTACCCTACAAAAGTCTGCACAGAATAATTTACCATTATTAAATAACATCTCATATCATAACATCCAAGCAAATATTGTACAGTATTAGTTAATGAATTTACATTATTTTAAACCTATTTTCAAATAAACTCCAATTATAATATATAATACAAGTTAAAATTGAAAAGTGTAATCTTTATTAAAGAACAAGGAGTTTCTGTGCTTAAAATAATTAGCCTTGGTGGCGGTGTGATTAATCCTGATAAAATCAATATAGAATACATTAAAAATTTCAGAAATCTCATTTTTAAATGGATTAAAGAAGATAATAGAAGAAAAATAATATTAATCACAGGTGGAGGCAAAACAGCAAGAGAATATCAAGATTCTTACAAACAAATCAACCCTGCATTTGAAAATGATGACCTTGATGAAATTGGAATTGAGGCAACCAAATTAAATGCCCAGCTTATTAGCAAATCAATGAAGCCACTCTGCATTGATGAGGTTGTTAGTGATCCCTCTCAAGACTTTAATTTTAAAGGAAATATACTAGTTGCATCGGGATGGAAACCAGGTTTTTCAACAGATTACATTACGGTAAAGTTTGCTGAGAAGTTTAAATCAAATGAAATAATTAATTTAACAAACGTAAATCAAATTTATGACAAAGATCCAAAAAAATTTAATGATGCAAAAGGGTTGAGCAATATTACTTGGAAGAAACTACAAGATATTGTTGGAAAAAATTGGGAACCTGGCTCAAATTTACCATTTGACCCAATAGCAACCAAATTAGCTTTAAAACTTGATCTTAAGGCTTATGTTCTAAATGGTCTTGATATTAAAAACTTAGAAAAAGTTTTTAATAAAAATGATGATTTTTTAGGTACTATTATAGTAAAATAAAATTTATTGCCGGTATGGCGGAATTGGTAGACGCGTCAGACTCAAAATCTGATGAGGGCAACTTCGTGTCGGTTCGACTCCGACTACCGGTATTTATAAGTAATACACATGTTAAATACAAATAATTTCTTAAGTAATACTCTAAATAAGATGCTATTTAGAAATATCAACTAATTAAAATACAAAAAGTAAGTATCTAAATTCTCAAAACATGAAAACCTAGATCTCTAACCATTAAGCTTTTTAATAGCTTCTTTATAAATTGAAACAAGCCTTAAAAGATCACTTTCTTTCATATATTCATTAGTTTGATGAGCTGTGCTTTCTGCTCCCTTAAACAAAGGACCAAATGCAACACAATTCTTTAAAGCCCTAGCATAAGTTGCACCACCAATAGCAATAGGCTTAGCATCACTTTCTCCTGTAAAGTCCTTATAAACTTCAATCAAAGTCCTAACAAAATTGGAATCAGAATCAACATAAATAGGGTCAAGATAAGAGACTTCATTATAATTTAAAGAATATGGCTTTAAAGCATCCTTTATTAAGCTTACTAAATCTTCTCTTCTAAAATCCACAGGATATCTCATATCAAAAGACAAAACTTGATTAGAAGTTTTAGATAAACTAATTTTTGTCAAACAAAGAGTAAGCTTTCCGGATTTTATATCTTCTAAGACTTTACCAAACAATTTTTCACCATTAATAGTAAACCCAATTTTATCTTCAAAGAATTTAATAAAATTAGCCTCTACCCCTAAAGTTTTAATGATGCTTAATGCATAAGGAGCAACATTAACGCCAAGCTCTGGCAATGAAGCATGCGCCGAAACACCATGAATCACAACATTATGTTCAGAAAATTTATACCTAATCTTATCTCCAAAACTATCAAGTAAAATTCTAAAGTCATCTCTATTAGAATCCCCAAGTTCAAAAGAGCATTCTTCAGGAATCACATTATATCCAGTGCCAAGATTAAAATCCATAAAAAACTTTTCATTACTAATAATATCAAACTGTAATAACCCCTTCTCTGCATTAACAACTGGAAAATCCGCATCAGGAGTAAAAGAAAAATCAGGCAGTACTTCCCTCTTCTTATACTGCTCAATACAACGCCATAAAGTTTCCTCATCTGTCCCAAAAATCATCCTAAATCTTTTCTTAAAAGAAAATCCCTCCATAGCTAACAATTTAAAAGCATAAAGAACAGCCACCAAAGGACCCTTATCATCTAAAATACCTCTAGCATATACATTCCCATCTCTAAAATTCAAGGTAAAAGGATCTGACTGCCACTGAGATACATTTCCAACATCAACAATATCAATGTGACCTAAAATACCTATAAGTTCATCTCCCTTCCCTATCTCAGCAAACCCATAATATCCATCCTTAGCTTTGTGAACCTCAAAACCAATACCTCGAGCCATTTCTAATACCTTATCTAAACATAAATCAATTTGTTCACCAAAAGGCTTATTTTCTAAAGGAGAACCTGTTACACTATTAAACTTAATTAATTCTCCTAAGTCAAAATAAAATTGTTCCTTTAACTTAAAATTCATAAGAGCACTCCTATAAAATTAAATCCTTATATTTTATATTTCAAAAATATAAAATATAAACAACCAATTATACGTAAAGCAAAACCAAAATCTTAAATGTAATTTTAGAAACAAAATCTAGAATATTTTTGATATCGTTTGCATAAGAGTATCCGGATTAAAAGGTTTAACAAGCCAACCAGTAGCCCCCGCCTTACGACCCTCATCAACTTTTGATTGCTCAGACTCAGTTGTAAGAACAAGTATTGGAACAAAACTTCCAAATTCTCTTATCTGTTTAATTACCCCTATTCCATCCAAATTAGGCATATTTATATCCGTAATAATAAGATCAAAGTCCTTGTCACTCTGCCCAACAGCTTCCTTAAACTTAGTTACACCATCCAAACCATCTTCTGCCTCAGAAACTCCAAAACCATTCTGTTCTAAAATATAAGCAACACTTTGTCTAATAGCCCTATTGTCATCTATGACTAAAATTCTTTTTTTCATGTGACACTCCTAAAACCTCTCCATAAGTATATAAAAATTAAAATAAAATTACACTACCTTCATCCAATGATTGAACATCTTTTTCATCCTCAATAAGAGATAATAAATGCTTTTTGTGTATAAATAAAGTAAATCTATTAGCAATTCTTCGAACAAATTCCTTATCATCAATCTCAACAGAGTCAACACCACTCTTAGCCAACTCTAAGTTAAGCTCATAATTAATATCTTTCTCCATATTAATTATGAGCTCTTCAATATCTAAAAGGCCACTTTTCAAATTTTTAATATTGTAAACTTCTGTTTTTATTTCTTCAAATATTTCTAAAAAATCAACCGAAAATATTTCATAAGATAAAATATTATCAATAGCAATATTTTTTATCTCAATAATATTACTCTTTATCTCCATAAATAACTTTTTAAATTTATTAAAATAATTCTTTTCAAGATAAAATCTATTGTCATAATCCTTTACAACTTTTTCAAAGAAAAATATTATTTGATCTAAAAATTCTCGTCCTTTATTAATATTTAAATCAATATTGCCTATAATCTTTGACATCTCAGAAATATTACCTTCCATATCTTCAAGTTCAATTCTCTTTACAACCTCTATTTTAGAAGCTATATTGATATTTTGAAATCTAGCAGAAATAGCTGCAATATTTGAAAACATAAACTCTAAAGACTTAACAAACTTAATCTGTTCATAATAAAGACTTAAAAAATTGGAATTATTTTTTTCAACATCATCTATTCTTTTAAGTAAATTCAACAAAATAACTGAAAAAGATTCTACTGTTCTTGCTATGTCAATATGCAAAGAGTTCTCTGATTTCAAATCATTAATAGTCTGAATAGACGAAATAGATGCATCTACAAATTCCTCAAAGACAACCAAATTTTCATCTAACTTACTAATAACATCCCTAACTATCATCTTGGATGTATCTGTAAAAATAGACAAAAATTTCAATTTCTGAAGTTCACTAATATCTCTAAATTTAAAAACATCAATATTCGAATACATAATATTTAAATGATACAAAGATTGAGTAAGTCTATCTTGAAACTGAAGATAAGAGACAGCATTTACAAATTTGAATTTAAACTCATTAAGTATATCCAATATGCTGTCATAAAAAGCAATAACCTCTCCAATCTGTCCTGAAAATTCATCTATATTCTTCATCAAATTATCTTTAAATTCTTCAAGAATCTTATTCTCAGCCATATTATTTTCACGTACCTGCTCCTTAGCACGATCAAGTCCAACCTTAATATCCCGCCCTCTACTAGTAAGCTGGTCTGCTTGCTTGATCATAGACTGAGTCAAAATTTTAATTTCATTTGTAATGTAAGAAAAAGCCCCCCCTGCTCTCCCAGCTCTCAATGCAACCGTTAATGTATTAATAGACATTATCTCCATATCAAGAGAACTTTTTTTCATCTTTTCAATAACATCTTCAAGTATTTCTATGTCCTTAACCTTATCTTTTATAACGCTAAACTGAGTTTCAAGTGAATCAGTTGAAGAATTAAAATAAGACACAAAATCATTCAACACTCTTATTACTTTATAAATAAAATTATTTAAAGAATAATCATTGTCAATATCAAGATCGGAAATAAAACCAACATTAAAAGATAAATCTTTAATATCTTTTGAAAGCTTCTCTATTAATTTAGGAATTGATTTACTTAAATTTGAATAAACTTGCCTTGACCTAGCATCAAAACTTTCAAGTTCAGAAAATAATTTACTAATGTAAAGGTCAACATCCAAACGCTTATCTTCACTCATTAAGATCTCCTCAAAATATATTCTGATATTTTATTTAAAGGAAGAATCTTGTCTACAGCACCTATTTTTATTGCCTCCATAGGCATTCCAAATACCACAGATGTTGTTTGATCTTGAGCAATATTATATGCACCACTATTCTTCATCTCAAGCATACAACTAGCTCCATCATCTCCCATTCCCGTAAGCATAACCCCAATAGCATTCTCTCCAACATACATAGCAGCAGAACGAAACAATACATTAACAGACGGCTTGTGTCTACTAACTAAAGGACCATCCAATAAATTAACAAAATAGTTCCCATTACCATATTTTACAATTAAATGATAATTACCATTTGCAATTATTACAAGACCCGGCTTTAAAATATCTCCATCCTCAGCCTCTTTTACCTCAACTTCAAATTCATTATTCAAGCTTCTTGCAAAAGATGTTGTAAATCCTCCTGGCATATGTTGAACAACAACAATAGGAGGAGAATCTTTTCTAAAAGACTTTAAAAACACTCTCAAAGCTTCAGTGCCTCCTGTTGAAGATCCAACAAAAATCACTTTTCCCGTTCTTTGTCTATTAATAACACCTTGATACTTTAAAATAACATCTGGATCATTCTTGGGAGAAACATTAATAACATCCGAAACTTTATAACTCTTTGTTACACTAGAAATATCTGTATTAGATTTTTTAATCTCAGGCTTAATAGAAAAATCAGGAGCTTTAATCCTCTTAACATCAAAAGAAGTAATAAGTTTTTTATTTCCAAGCTTTTTAACCTCAGATTTTACTAAATCTAAATAATTACTTCTAAATAAGTTGACGGTAAGCTTAAAATTAAGTTTATTTATTATTAACTTGACTTTATCTTTCTTAGTCTCAAGCAATCCAAATTTTGGGCAAACTTCATCTTCTGCTATAAATACAACAGGAAGTGAAATATTATTAAGCACATTATTAAGAGCACTTCCAAAATTAGACCTAGCACTATTCTCATCAATAATAACTAAATCGGGAAATTTTTGTAAAAAAACATTAATAAGGTTTAAAGAATTAGAACCCGGATTTAATACTTCAACATCCAAATCTTTATTAAAAGCTCTAACAAAAACTTGTCTTATTAGACCCTGATTATCAACTATCAATATTTTCATTATTATCTCTTAGTATACTCTACATTCACAAAACCCAAAATACACAATAAGCATACTATTTTATAATTTTAGTTATCGTATCAATATCTATTACCAACGCTAAACTACCGTCTCCAAGTATTGTAGCTCCAGAAACTCCTTCTACCCTAGAATAAACTTTACCTAAAGCTTTTATAACAGTCTGATGTTGACCCAACACTTGATCAACTACAATTCCTATCTTGCCACTATTAGTATTAACAACAACAACATGTTCACTATAACTTTTTTCATTAGATATCTCAAAAAACTCTCTCAGACGTATATAGCTAATCATACTGCCTCTATAATTCATAACATTATTATTACTCTCAAGGCCACATTTCTTAGACATCAATTTATCAGCTTCAAGACAAGATTCAACACTAGAAAGAGGAACAATAAAATGCTCTTCTTTTACTCTCACCAACCAACCCTCAATAATTGCCAAGGTTAAAGGAAAGACCAATTTCGTCCTAGTATATTTTCCAAGCTCACTTTCAAGAATAACATTGCCTCTTAAAGACTCCACCTGCTTCCTAACAACATCCATCCCAACACCACGTCCAGATATACTTGTCACAACACTAGCAGTTGAAAATCCAGGTTCAAAAATTAAATTATAAACATCAATTTCCGATAAAGTTTTTGAAACAGCTTCAGATATTATATTTTTTTCTATAGCTTTTTTAATTATTTTACGCCTATCAAGGCCCCTACCATCATCCTCAATAACCACAATAACAGAATCTCCCGATTGATGTGCAGAAAGCTTAATTACACCTTTAGGGTCCTTACCAGCCTCTACTCTCTCATTAGTTGACTCAATTCCATGGTCAATTGAGTTTCTTATTAAATGCACCAAAGGCTCATTCAACTTTTCAATAATACTTTTATCAAGAACAGTATCACCGCCCTGAGTTTGATAAAGAATTGATTTTCCAAGCTGAGCAGATAAATCTTTAACTATTCTTTGAAATTTTACAAATAAAATTTCAATAGGAACTGTTCTAAGCCCTGTAGTATAATCTCTAAGCTCATTAATAAGCAAAGAAAATTCAGCTGAAATTGAATTTAAAACATTACTATTTCTATTCTCAGATTCCTTTGCAAGCTTAGATTGAATTGTCACAAGTTCACCAACAAGATTTACTAAATGATCTAATTTTTTTGAATCAACCTTAATACTTGCAATATTTACCTTACTCTTAGCAGTAGCATCATTAAAATTAAAACTGCCTCCATCCCCCCTAGGTGCTGTTTTATGCTCAATTCCTCTTGGTTTTGATACCACCTTTTGCTTTACAGAAGATATTTCATTGAGCATCTTTTCTTCTTTAATTTCATCTGTATTATCTAACAATAAATCAAGTTCATCTTCAGGTATTTCATAAAATTCATCAACTTCCTCAACAATAACCTTTGATTGCTCATTTAAAAAAACAAAAACATCTTCTATAGCACTTTTACTCTCTTCTGTCTCTAATTTTATTTCCCATTTAACATAAACATTATCAGGAGATATTAACTCTAAATCAGGAATATCCCTTACTCTAGCCTTAATTTGTCCATTACCCAAATCCAATATCTTTTTTAGTAAATTGATTGGCTTGTGTCCATGAAACAAAACTCCCCTTGCAGGCAAGAAAAGAATTTTATAAATCTTAGTTGCAATATTTAAAGCTTCATCTTCAAATCCATCTTCTAAAGATGAATCAGACACAGCCTCACCCAGCTCTAAACTACTAGATGAATCTATTCGAGCTTCTCCATTAGAATTAGATTCCAATCCATTACTAAGTTCAAAATCAACAGAAAGCCCCATTCCCTTCTTAATTGTCTCTATTAATTCCTTTTCTCGAGTCTTAAATTCAACCTCATCAATATCCTCATCGCCTTCAATCAACTCGCGAATAAAATCAACTGCCATTAAAGTAGAATCAACAGTAACTTGACTAAATTCATCAGATCCTTCCTTAATAGGATCAAGTACAGTCTCTATCTCATGAACAAGAGAAGCAGTAAAATTAAACCCGAACATTCCAGCACTACCCTTTATTGTATGAAAATTCCTAAAAATAGAATTAATAACTTCTTGCCCTGATTCAAACTCAATATTAAGAAGTGCTTGTTCAATATCTGAGATGTTCTCTATAGACTCTTCTTTAAAAGAATCTTTAAATTTATCAATCATATCTCTACTATTCATAAGTTTCCCTTTAAATACATAAAACTAAAATTCAATCAAACTAAGTCCTAAATCCAAATTATCAACATCTTCAATATCATTTAAAAACCCACCATACAATAATGAACTTAAAACTTCATCAGATGGATATTCTATCTTTACAAATAAATTTCTATTCTTAGCATATTTATTGGAAGCATACAAAATTTGTATAAAAGTAATATCAATTTTTTCTACATTTGAAAGATTGATAGTAAGAGTATCCCCTTCTTGCATCTCTTTAAAAATATTTAAAAGATCCTCTTTAACTTTAAAAATGCTATTGATTACAAGTTCTCCCTCTGGCTTATAAAGCATAATGTTTAAAACTCCTATCTCTCATTATTAGGATCATATATTGTAGTATTTTTAAACTTGGAAAGTTCCTTAACATCGAATAAATTTTCTATATCAAGAATAATGATAAATCTATTTTTACTCTTGCCAATCCCTGAAATAAACCTTGCATTAAACCCCGTACCAACCTTCGGAGTATCATCAATATTAGCCGGATCTAATTCAAGAACTTCATTAACATAATCTACCAAAATCCCAAGATTAAATTCATCTCCCTCATATGTTAAGGTTAATATAATGATATTTGAAACATCAGCCTCTTTATTTTTCTTAATCTCCTCCTCACTAATCTTACGCTCTTCCATTCCAAATTGCTTTCTAATGTCGATTATTGGTACTATTTTTCCCCGATTATTAATTATTCCTGCCATATAATCAGGAGTTCTTGGTATTTTTGATATTTTAGTATACTCTAGTACTTCAACAACATATTTAATCTCAATAGCATAAAGTTCATCCAAACTAAACAAAAGATACTGACTTAACATACTTTGCAAATCTGTTTCTAATTCCATAAGTGCCTCTTAATGATAGAACTAATAAATAAGTAGAATGTCATAATGCTAATTACTGTAATCTCACATTATTTCACACACTGCTAATTACCAATTATAAATCAAAAATTTAAATACTAAATAAATGTGAAATAATGTTAAAACATTATTTATAATAAGCATATAAGCTAATATTTAATTAGCTTATTCAATAAAAAAAATGTTGAATAAAAAATTACTATTCATATTGTTTTTCTTAGAAGTACTTGTTTATTATGAACACATATTTTCAAAAGAAATTTTAGAAAATAATTCTACCAAAACTACAATAGAAGCTCCTTTTAGTCTTAATTCAAGAGAAAAGTTTGGTTTTGGATTTTTCTTCCCCTTTCCAACAGGTATAGAATTTAGCGTAAAAACTTTTGACATTGGTATAGGAATAATACATACAAGTATTACAAATCTTTTCTCAAAAGAATTTATGTTTTATACACATGCTCATTACATATTCTCAGACTTACACATTGTAAATACTTTCTTTTTCTTTATGGGTGTTGGTTTATTTTTAGAAATTGGCAAAATAACAGAAATATATGAACAAAGATCTTATTCAGGAATTAGCTATAAAATTGGATTATCTATTCCTTTTGGACTAAAATATAAAATATTAAGTGATAACTTTGAAATTAATATAAAAACCGCGCCCTCGCTTTTTATCGGCCAAACTCCTAATAAACAATTTATTTTTCCAATAAGAGGAGATCTATCTGTAGGAATAAAAGGATGGATTAAAAATTAAATTATTAAAACGGTCACACTAACACAAATCTGTTGAATTTCTCTAATCTAGGATTACATATTCTATAAAGGAGGAACAACTATGAAAAAAAAGATTATAGTCATTTTAATGCTAATGTTGTGTTTAAATTCTATTTTTGCAAATTCAACATCAACAGCAAGAAGTAAATTTGGGGTAGGTTTTTTATTACCGTTTCCTATTGTATTAGAATTAAACATTGGAAATGTCGATATAGATTTTGGTCTTTATAGTGGCGCAAACAATTTATTTAAGGATTGGAAAACTTTATTTCTTGCAGTAGATTACATTTTCTACACATATACCTTCCCAGGAGCAGCTAACATTCTAGATTTTGCTGTTGGAGGTGGGGCTTATGGTACTATATGGTTCTCAAGATGGAGTGATAATCAAGCAAACAGTGGGCCAATGAGTATAGGAGCAAGATTACCTTTACTTTTAAACCTCGCAGTGTCTAGGCAAAGATTCGATTTATTTTTAAAAGTAGCACCTGGCCTTGGATTAAACATTTGGAGCCAAGGAGTGGGATTTAGATGGGAAGTATTTGCAGGGATTGGATTTAGATTCTGGATCGTATAAAATCACGGATATGTACTAAGAAAAGATATTCTTGCTATTTCTCTTAGTACATATCCAAAATATCAAATAAAACTACTTATTTTCGTTTTAAAGTGTTTAAAGTATATACTTAACAATTAGAGGTTATAAGGATAAAGAGAAGTATGAAAAAAACAATGTTAATTTTAATCTTATTATTAGTATTTGTTCTTAATGCTTCAGCTAACGATTTATATACAAATCGAGGTTCTTTTGGTTTTGGAGTTGTGGGCCCTTTACCGAGCACATTTCAGCTCACTTTGGGGCCAAACATTGAAATAGAGATTGGAATTTACAATGGACTGAAAAATTTATTTAAAAATATTGATATAATATTTTCTTCTTTGGAATTTATTACTCCCACATATAATTTATTAGAGGATTCTAACATCATAGATATTGCACTAGGAATTGGTGTTTATGGGCTATGGTGGATATCAGAATGGAAGAA
Organism: Borrelia turcica IST7; assembly: GCF_003606285.1. Lineage (NCBI taxonomy): Bacteria > Pseudomonadati > Spirochaetota > Spirochaetia > Spirochaetales > Borreliaceae > Borrelia > Borrelia turcica. Next base: position 600,551 of record NZ_CP028884.1, on the reverse strand, counting down.
TACTCAAACAATTTATAATTCTTTAAATATTGGAGGACGATTGTCTTTTATACTAAATATCTCAGCTAGTAAAAGACTATTTGATATCTTTTTAAAAGCAGGACCTGGCATCAATATTTGGGGAGGAGGAGGCAATTCAACTCAAAAATGGGAAATATTTGCAACGCTAGGGTTTAGGTTTTGGATTATATAAAATCTTATAACAACACCCCAACAAACCTAGTATTATATAATCACAACATTAAAATTTTTAAAATATTTCATTTAATTTTTAACTTAAACCTGAATAACAACCTTAGCATACTTTACAAAAACTTTATTTAATTTTTAAAACTAATATAATATAATAACAATTATTAACTATTGGAGGTTTAATGCAAAAATCAATACTAATAATATTTCTATTATTAATTACATGGACTAGTGCACTTGGAAGAAGTTCATTCTTAAATAGAGGAATAGGATTTGGAGGAAGTGTTGGAAATCCTATCTTAAATTATGTTATGTCCTTACCATTCATTGATATTGAAATAGGATATGGGGGTAGTAACGGAATAAATTTATCAGGACGCAAAATTAACTCAAAAAAATACGATTTAAACCTATTTGCACTCGCAGCTCTAGATTTAATATTCACAATACCCTTAATAGAAAGGTTATCTATCGGATTGGGTATTGGGGGGAGTCTACACATAGCATCTCACAAGTCAGATTTAATAAACATACAATTAGGATTTGGGTTTAGAACACCACTGGCCATTTTTTATGATTTAACAGAACAAGTAGAAATAGGATTTAAAATAGCACCTTCAATAGAATTTATATCAAATACAAGATCTCTTGCATATCATCATCTTTACGCAGGACTTAAAGCAAACATAATGGGAGGAATATTTGCCAAATATTATATTTAAAATATCCAACTTAAATTATTGCCAAGTACTATGAAAAAACTCACCTAGCTTTGAATCCAGTCTTTCAAATTTATGCGCACCAAAAAAATCTCGCTGAGCTTGAATTAAATTGGCTGGCAGGTAATTAGTAGAATAAGAATCTAGGAATGAAAGACTTGCATAAAATACTGGTAAAGGTATTCCAATTTCGCTAGCCTTTGATACTATTCGTCTTAAAGATTTATGATGCTTCTTAATTATTTCCAAGAAGTACTCATCAAAAAGCAAATTGATAAGATGGGGGTTTTTATCATAAGCTAATTTAATCTTTTCTAAGAAAACACTCCTAATTATACAACCCTCTCTCCAAACCAAAGAAATTTTTCCCAAGTTTAAATCCCAACCATAATTAATAGATGCCATCTTAAGCATCATAAAGCCCTGAGCATAAGCTAATATCTTTGAAACCAAAAGAGCATAATAAAGATCTAAAATCCAATCACTAAGGTCAAATTCAAAAGAACCCACATCCATTTTAAGGATATCACTAGCAATTACTCTCTCATGTTTTAGTGTGGATAAAACCCGTGCAAACACAGACTCAAAAATCAAATTTGCTGGCACACCCATCTCAAAAGCCTCAATTGAAGCCCACTTTCCAGTCCCCTTTTGACTTGCAACATCTAAAATCTTATCAAGTAAATATTCATTATTCTCCTTATATTTTAAAATGCTAGATGTTATTTCCACTAAATAACTAGAAAGCTCCCCCTCACTCCATTTCTCAAATACTTCTGCAATCCTTAAATTATCCAAATTAAAAGCTTTCTTCATAAAAAAATATGCCTCGCTAATAAGTTGCATATCCGCATATTCAATTCCATTATGAATCATCTTCACATAATGTCCAGCTCCATTATCACCAATATAAGCAGAACAAATATCTCCCGCTCGTGTCTTGGCTGCTATCTTATTTAAAATAGGTTCAACTAACTCATAAGCCTTTTTGCTACCACCATACATCAACGAAGGTCCAGACCGAGCTCCCTCTTCACCTCCTGAAATTCCAAGTCCAACAAAATAAATATCCTTAGAAAATAACTCTCTCTCCCTTCTCATTGTATTCTTATAATGAGAATTTCCACCATCAACAATAATATCAAATTTTTCAACTAAAGGTAGCATTTGTTCAATTACTTTATCCACAGCTGAGCTTGCTATCATTAAAATAATTTTTCTAGGTTTTTTTAAACTTTTAATAAAACTCTCAATATCTTTAAATCCATTAATCTTTTTATGAGCATTGTTTACAAGAAAAACTTCAGTCCTCTCATTATCTCTATTATAAACAGAAACATTAAACCCACTATCAGCTATATTTAAAGCCAAGCTACTACCCATAATACCTAATCCATAAATGCCAACATCCATCGCATTATCCCCTATTTTAACTTTCATTCAAAACAAAGCTACTTTATTCATTATTTTTAGATTATGTTATATTATAAAAAAAGTAAAGATAAACCATACGAAAGAGGAGAGAATTTCATGAAAAAACAATTTGACACAGAAGTTAATGATTTACTTTATTTAATCATACACTCGCTTTATTCCCATAAAGAAATATTTTTACGAGAATTAATATCAAACGCTTCTGATGCAATTGACAAACTTAAATTTTTAAATTTAACAAATGAAAAATTTAAGAGTATTAACTTAGACCCAAGGATAGAAATAAGCTTCGATGATAAAATCATTAAGATTAAAGACAACGGTATTGGAATGAATGAAGAAGATCTCATTAATCATCTTGGAGTAATTGCAAAATCAGGAACAAAAGAATTTATAAATAACTTAAAAAAAGATGAAAAAAACGCCTCAAGTTTAATTGGGCAATTTGGAGTTGGATTTTACAGTGCTTTTATTGTATCGGAAAAAATTGAAGTTAGAACAAAAAAAGCCCTAGAAGAGAATGCCTATATTTGGTCTAGTGATGGAAAAACAGGGTATGAAATAGAGAAGACAGAAAAAGATGATATGGGTACCGAAATAACTCTTTATCTTAATGAAGAAGGTACTGAATACGCCAACAAATGGAAAATTCAAGAAATAATAAAAAAATATTCAAATCATATCAACTATCCTATCTTCATTAAATATAGAGAACCTTTAATGAAAGATGGAAAGCAAGAGGGGTTTGAAGACAGAGAAGATAAAGTAAATGAAACTACGGCAATTTGGGTAAAAAACAAAAACGAAATTACCGATGAAGAGTACAATGAATTTTATAAAAATATAAGTTTTGACTATGAGAACCCACTTACCTATATTCATACAAAAGCTGAGGGAAGCATTGAATATATTAATCTTTTCTATGTTCCAAGCAAAGCTCCTTATGATCTATATTATCCAAATCCTAAATCCGGTGTAAAGTTATTTATAAACAGAGTTTTCATCACAGATTCTGAAGGTAGTTTACTTCCAAATTACTTAAGATTTATAAAAGGAATAATAGATTGTCAAGACTTACCGCTCAATGTAAGCAGAGAGATTTTACAACAAAATAAAATATTATCCAAAATAAAATCATCTTCTGTGAAAAAAATACTAAGCGAACTTGAGAAACTAAGTGAAACAGATTCTTCCAAGTTTACTGAATTTTCAAAAGAATTCGGAAGATGCTTGAAAGAGGGAGTTTATTCTGATTTTGATAACAGAGAAAAACTTATATCTTTAATTAGATTTAAATCTTCTCATGTAGATGGACTTGTGTCCTTAAAAGAATATAGAAACAGAATGATTGAGGGCCAAAAAAGCATATATTACATAACTGGGGGAAAAGAAAATATACTAAAAGCCAATCCGATTGTAAATGCCTATAAAGAAAGAGGATATGAAACTCTTATTATGGATGATGAACTTGATGAGGCTATTTTAAATTTCATTACAGAATATGACGGAATAAAGCTAAAAGCAATAAATAAAAACGAAACAAGTGACGAATTGAAAGATGAAAACTTCAAAAAAACCGAAGAAGAATTCAAAGACATCTTATTAAAAGTAAAAGAAATACTTAAAAATCATGTCAAAGATGTTTTGCTATCAGCAACACTAATAAAAGAACCATCCGCAATCATTATTGACAGTACTGACCCTACATATCAAATGCAAAGAATTATGCTATCAATGGGACAAGAAGTAAAGGAAACAAAACCTATTCTTGAACTCAATCCAAACAACAAAATCATTCAAAATTTAAAAAATTTAGATAGCGAAAATTTAGAAAAGATAAGTATTATACTTCTTGAAGAGGCAATGATAACTTCAGGCTTACCTAGCAAAAATCCAAGTCAATTTATCAATATTCTAAATGAAATTTTAGAGAAAAATATATAATATAAATAGGATCGGGATATAAAAACCCCTATCCTATTTTTTAACTCTAAGAACTAAATCCTTGCCAGCTTCAACAGGCTTAGTTTGAGATATCTTATTTCTAATGTCTTCTGTTAAAGAAGTAGAAGAAGGCAAAATATATTCAGACCCATCATCAAACTTTCCAAATACATACTCAATACTTGAAACTTCATCAGAATTTGCAATAACAACGGGAGTAACCACGGATTCCGCATGTGCCTTTAAGTAGTCAAGATCAAGTCTAATAACAACATCTCCCTGCTTTACACTAACACCTTCCTCAGCAACCCTTGTAAAACCCTTTCCATTTAAATTAAGAGTATTAATACCAAAGTGAACAAAAATTTCAACACCTTCTTTAGTTTCAAGACTAAAAGCATGATTTGTCTTAAAAATCTTACCAATAGTTCCATCACAAGGTGCAACTAACTCACTACCCGTAGGAACAATAGCAACTCCATCACCAACTATCTTCTCCGCAAATGCCTCATCCGGTACCTTATCAATTGAAACAACCTTTCCACTAACAGGTGCTATTAAATCCAAAGTAGCAACCTTTTTAAAAAAATCTAAAAACCCCATAACTAATCTCCTATAAATTTATCTAAATATTTTAAAGTCTCTGACTCTAATTTACTATTCAATACCTTGTTAGCTAACTTACTTAACTCAGATATTGTATATTTCTTTAGTAAATACTTAATCCTAAGTGAAGCACTAGGAACCATACTCAAAGATCTAAACCCAAGACCAACAAGAACTAAAGCTCCAGCTTCATCTCCCCCAAGTTCACCACAAACAGACACATCAATTCCAGAACTATTCCCAGCATCAAGGACATTCTTAATTAGTCTTAAAACAGCAGGATTATATTTATCATATAAATTTGATATTTTCTGATTACCACGATCTACAGCTAAAGTATATTGAGTCAAATCATTAGTTCCAATACTAAAGAACTTTAATTTACTAGAAAGTTCAGTAGCAATTAAAGCTGCAGAAGGTATTTCTATCATGCAACCTATTTCCAAATTCTCATCAAAAGGCAAATTCCTAGATTTTAAATTTTCCTTAGCCCTACCGACAAAATGCTCAATGATATCAATGTCCTCATACCTAGTAAGCATAGGCACCATTATTCTTACCTTTCCATAATGACTAGCCCTAAAAATTGCATTGAATTGAATTTGCACTAAATCTTCATAGTCCATATACATCCTAAGAGCACGATATCCCAGAAAAGGATTATCTTCTTTTGGAAAATGCAGATAAGGTATCTCCTTATCTCCCCCAATATCAAGAGTACGAATAGTAACAACACCCTTCTTCTCAATAGTCTCTACAACTTTCCTATAAGCTTCAAACTGTTCATCCTCCGTAGGTGGTTTTACAGATTCCATATATAAAAACTCTGTCCTAAAAAGCCCTATCCCCTCAAGTCCATATTTATTAACATAAGAAATATCCGAAGGAGTTCCAATGTTAGCCTTTAAAGCTATTGTAACACCATCTTTTGTCTCTGCTTGCTTATTTTTCAAAGAAAAAAGCTCTTTTTCAACTTCATTATGCTTCAATATTTTATTCATATACTTGTTAAGTTCACTAGATGATGGATTATTAATAACCATAGAAGAAAGCCCATCAATTATTAACTTATCACCATCCTTAATATTATTAATATCTAAGGAAGACATAACAAGAGCTGGAAGCCCCATTGTCCTTGCCAAAATAGCAGCATGAGAAGTTTCACCACCAACTGTAGTCAAAAATCCTTTAACATAACTTAAGTCAACTTGCATTGTATCAGAAGGAGTCAATTCCTCAGTAATCAAAATTACATCTCGCTTAATCTCAGAAAAATCTGTTACTTGCCCTAAAATATTTGAAATAAGCCTATTCCTAATGTCTCTAAAATCAGAAGCCCTCTCCTTTAAGTAAACATCCGTGTACTCTTCCATACCCTTAATCAATTCCTCAAAAGATAAATAAACAGCCCAAGCAGCACCACAATTTTCATACTTAATAAAATTTAAAACAGAATCTGCAAGCTCATCATCTTCAATAATCAACATCTGTCCTTCAAAAATACCTTCTTTATCAGCACCAAATTGATCTACCGCCTTCTTTGTAAGATTTTCAAGAACAGAAATAGCCCTAACCTTAGCGTCATTAAACTTTTTTATCTCATCATTAATTTGGGAAGAATTAATTTTTGATTTATCAATCAAATTATCAAAGTCTTTTCTAATAAAAAGAGCTTCGCCTATTCCTATCCCCTTAGATATTCTTTTTCCCGATAAAGTCATACAAAACCTTCCAAGCCTATTCTTTAAAAGATTCAATGAGTTCAGCAAGCTCAGTAGCAGCTCTCTCCTCATCATCGCCATCAGCACAAACCAAAATTTTCTTACCAGAAGATAATTCTAAGGTTTGCAAACGAAATAAGCTCTTCCCACTAACAGATTTTCCATCAGCTTCCACAGTTATATCGCTAGCATATTCCTTAGCCTTCTTTACAAATGTTGATGCTGGTCTTACATGTAAGCCATTAATAGCTTTAATAGTAGCTTCTTTTTTTACCATAAACTTAAGAACCCCTTTTTTTAATAATTATTTTTTATAAAACATTAATAAATTAACATTATAATACATAAAAGCGATTTGATAAATTAATTCTATTGGTTTTATATAAAACTACACCAAAAATTAATGATTATTTAATATTTCTAATTTTTTAAGATCAAAAATTAACTAATGTATCAAAATAAAAATTTTTTATAAGCTTCAAGTTTCTCTCCCCAAAGCTAAAATTTTTCACATCTCGAATATTCTTATCCAGCATTTTAAGAGAATCTTCAATTTCAAAGATAGACAAAGGCAAAGATTTATTAAGAAGCAAAACTTGAGAGTCTCTTAAAGTAATAACCTTATCATCGTAAAATATTTTCATCAAAAAATCAGTTATAATGTCTCTTTTAACATTTAAAAGCACACAAATAAAAATAATATTTGCATCGGCTAGCATTTCAAATGAAAAAGTATCAACAAATACTTTACCATAAAAGCTCTTGTTCCACAGATTTGTAATTGGAAATTTTAATTTAGTCAAAAACAAAGTATTGCGATTCTGTATGTAATCATCCCTGTTAATATTATAAGCATTATAAGTATAAGTCTTTTTAGTTAAAACATTCTTAAATTCAAGCTGAGCATCCAGACTTAAAAACAAAGGATACAAATCAAAAACGGTATTTTTATAATAAAATCCATTAGAAATGTTAATACTATTTAGATATATTTTATCACTTAATTTTGAAATAAACTCATAAAACAACCTTGGAATATTTCTCTCTCCAAATTGCAATATTTCATTATAAGTAACACATGGTCCTATTTCTAAAAAATTACTTTTAAGTGATACTTTTTTAAATCTTTCAAAATTATTAATTAAAAAGAAATTATTAACATTATCCCTTTCCTTAAAAATTTCAATATTTTTATGAAAATCAATTTCGTTATACACGATATAATTATTTAATTCTTTATTAAACAAACTAACAAGTGCATTAAAATTTTCTGGATAATATACTTTTGCTCCACTCATTTTCTCTCTAGTTCTTCCAACTGCAAATAAATATCTAAAAAAGTATTAACATCAATGCAATAACACCTTAAAGTATTATAATACCCTAAAATATCTGTCCTAATTATTATTTTACTCTTCAAAAAATAATAAAATAATAGTGCATTGGATGAAAAACAGTTTTCACAAAACCCAAAATCATTTTCTAATAAAACCTTAACTAAATTATTATAAAAAGATGTATTCTTTAAACCTTCAATAGTCATAACACTACTTCCATTTAACATAAAAGCTGGAACTAAAGATGCATATACTGGTTTCAAATTTAAAAGCACTAATGAAAAGTTATTATTAATATTCTTAATTAAATTTTTTTCACCCGAATAAAAAACATCTACCAAAAGATCCCTAGCACTCAAAGAAAGATCAACACTTTTTGAAAGATTTTCTCCATTCAAATTAAAACTAATTAGTATCAATTCTCACACTCCAGCTATTTAAAACATCTTCAATCTCAATAGGAATCCTAGACAAATTGAAATCAAAGGCTTGAATTAAAGCTGTCCTTATTGCAGAAACAGATGCAATAAACAATGCTCTCCAAGAAAAAAAATGCTCTCCATCCTCAATAAACTCAAATGTTAAAGAATCATCAATGCCATAATTAATTTTTCCAAAAACATAGTTGACTGCCAAACTAAAAACCGAAAATGCCCGCTTATTATTTAGCCTAATCTTATCAAAATTACCATATTCAACAAAAAAAGTTACATTACTAAATGTAACTTTAAAAGAATACATTTCTATATCAATTTCAAGAGAGCATGCAACTTTAAACTTAGTATCTGTGTTTAGACTAAAATCTTGTTCAATTACAACAGGATATTCACCTTTAAAATTTTCACCAATCATTAAAGAAAGATTATCCTTAACAGTTAAAACTTCTCTTTCAATAAAATAAGATTCTTTAATCAATGCACCATAATCAATATCATCTGTAAAAGCATCACTAACAACAAAACATACACTATCATACGACAGTCCAAAATCCCTAGCTAAAGTATTCCTTAAATAATTTATTAAGTTGTCATCCAACACTTTATAAGGAATAAATACATCTAACTTATTCTTATGCAAACTCATAGAAATAGTTTGCCTACTTCCCACAAAAATAGAGTCTAGATCCAGAAAACTAAATCCTATTCCTTTTCTCCTTACATCCAAAATGCCATAGGTATTATTTAAACTTATAGAAGATGATTTTCTCATGATAGAATTTTTAAAATTCATCTGTTCAAAAAACTTTAAAAACACATCGTATTCCTCTTTAACATGAGATAGCAAATAATTAATAGGTTCAACTGAAAAATTAACCGCAAGATTATAAAGATTTGAATAAATAAAGTTATAAACAGATGTCTCAAATAAAAAATGATTATCATAAAAAAATACAACATCACTTTTGGATTCTATAAAATTAATATGCACACTTAAATCAAAAAACAAATTATTAAAAATATGTTTGAGATAGTTAAAATAAAATTTATACAAAAAATTCAACGGCCTGTTGATTTCAACATCTAAAATAATCTTTGAAAGTTTATTTTCTGCTGACAAACAATTAACAGCTGAAAATTTTAACCTCAAATCCTGTGACATTAAAAAATGTCTTTTATAATAAACAATATTAACTCTTCTCTTAAGTCTAGTAGCAATTAATACACCTTGCAAAACTGCATTAAAAGAAATTGGAAAAAGGGAGGCAATACAATAATCATTAAAAGAATTAATAATTATCTTATCTTTACTAATACAAAAATTATCACTAATAATCTTCTTTAAAAGAGCAATTTTATCAACATCTGCATCAATAACTAAGCTATCATCTTTAAAGGAAACTCTAACCATAAGAGATTCATTACAATAATTCACATAATCTGAAAATTCATAATAAGACTTGTATGTTTTTAATTCATCAAACTCCTTCAATATTGGTTCAGAATAACTTTCATTCTGTTCAATAGTCTTGAGTTCAAAAGCAATACTTTCCTCTGCTTCCAATAAAGAATCTAAGTTACTAGAATATAAAACTAAAGGAACTTGACCTTCAAAGTCTATTTTGTTATCAAAAAGTTTTAAATTAAAATCATCAGAACCAACAATATCATTAAGTTTTAGAACAATATTATCCTTATAACTAATACTGGAAATCTGATCTTTATATTTATCTGAAAGCGTAAAATTTTCAATGATAGAATTCTTACTCTTACAACAAACTGGCAAACCCCAAATTTCGTCCATATTTTCTAAATTAATATACACCAAGAAAACCTAAGAAATAAAAATACACAATTATCTTTTAACTAAATTATTATGTCATAATACCAACAAAATTACTATGTAAATAAAAACATACTAATACCATAAGCTTAGCCTACTTTATCCTAAAATTACTCCTACATAAGCTAGAACACTTTTTTGATAAATTTAAAAAATTATGGTAATATCAAGTTATAAAATGGACATCAAAGGCTTTTAATAGGGTATTTTATGAGTAAAGGTAACAAGAAATTTTTCATCCTTCTTACAATTTTTGTGCTATTTTCATGCCCATTACTCTTTGGTGAAGATGAACCTGAGGTAAGTGATACTATAATAAATCCTTCTGAAGTTTACATTCCCAAAGAAGACTTAAGCGAAGATTTCCAAAATGAAAATTCAGAAACTTTGGAAGATGATGTCTCAAATAAACCTAATCTTCATAGTGAAAAATCAAATAAACTTGAATTTAGAGATTTGGAACAACTTCAAAGATTAGATAAAAGTAGTTCAACAGATAATAGTCTATATGGTAAAGAATTACAACTTCCACAATACTTAAAATCAAAAAAATCTTCCTTTGAACACCCAAATATGAATGATTCAAGACCGAAAACAAATGTAGATGAATTAAAACTTAGAATTGAAAGCTATGAGAATAAAATAGACAACATAGAAAGGCTTTTAAACAACAAAAATACAGAAACTATTCAAAGAAAGGATGAAGAATATGAAGCTCTAGCAAAAAGCTTAAAACGAGAAATTGAAGAGATAAAAAATTTAATCAATAAAAAAGAACATTTACTAAGCAATAACTCCAAGCCACAAAAAGATACTTATGAAGAAAATGAACAAGAATATGGTCACAAGAATGAAGAAACATATGATTACAATCAAGACAATTACATACCAAACACAAATTATAATTATCAAACAGAAGAGGATGAATATTATAACAGAGAGCCGCAACATTTTCATTCAGAAGCACAAGTAATAAAGGAACTTGACGACAGGATTATCAATAACGAAGATGCTATTAACAACAATTCTCACATGATTAAGGAACTTGACAACAAAATTACTCATAACGCAAATACTATTAACAACAATTCTCACATGATTAAGGAACTTGACGACAGGATTATCAATAACGAAGATACTATTAACAACAATTCTCACATGATTAAAGAACTTGACGACAGGATTATCAATAACGAAGATACTATTAACAACAATTCTCACATGATTAAAGAACTTGACGACAGGATTATCAATAGCGAAGATGCTATTAACAATAATTCTCACATGATTAAAGAACTTGACGACAGGATTATCAATAGCGAAGATGCTATTAACAATAATTCTCACATGATTAAAGAACTTGACGACAAAATTACTCACAATGAAGATACTATTTTAGCTCTTCAAAAAGACTTAATAAATTTACAAAAAAATAACAATGAAAATAACAGTTTAGAAGAGATTGAACTTAATTTATCTTCTATAGAAAAAATAATAAATGAACTGAAAGAAAAGATTGAACAAACTGAAAACTCATACAAGGAAAATGAAGATAAAATTAACAACAAACAAGATAAAATAAATGCATTAGAGAAAAGATTAGAAGAGAATGAAAATGCTATCTCAACACTTCAAAAAGAATTGTCCGAGTCTCAAAAGAGAGACCTTTTAACAAAAGAGCATAAAGAAATAAAAAATCAACAAGAAGATGAAAGTCCAGAAATACACTATGCCAACAAGCTCCCAGAACAAAGCAAAGAAAATACAATAACAAAAATAGAACCACTTCCTAAAGAAGAAATAACAGTTAAAGACATACCTCATAAAAATACCAAAAAAATAACAGGAATAAAACCTGCATCTTTTCAAATATATCCAGATACATATTCAAATAACTATAATTTTAAAGAAAAAGGAGATAAATTTGCTTTCAGAAAACCCGATAAATATTATGTTGAAATAGAACCAACAAAAAATCTATATAGAGCCGAAGAAATTTATAAATTAATTTCAAAACATCATATCAAGAATTGCTTCATTAACCCATCATTAAAGCATAAAGAGACTTTCTTTAGAAACCTAATAGAAATAGAAAATACAAATGAAATAGATTCTTTATATAAAAATCTAGAATCTGAATTTAAAGATATAAGAATAATAAAATAAATCTAATCATTTAATTCTATTAAACTTCTAATATCAGAAAAACTAATTATTTTAATACCCAAATCCATAGCTTTTCTCACTTTCAAGCCAGGCCTCTCTCCAACAAGTAAAAAATCTAAATTCTTAGTAACTGAATTGTTAAAAATGGCACCTTTCTTATTTATTTTTTCAATAAGAATATGTCTTGAATATCCTTCAAAAGAACCTGTAATACAAAACTTTTTCCCAAGTAAAGACGCAGTATTTAAATCATAATTTGTATTGTCCTCTTCCATCTTAAATCCTAATTCTTTAAAAAAGTTGAATTTGCTCAAAATATTCTCATCATTAAACGATTCAATAATATTTAAAGCTATTCTTTCCCCTATACCCTTAATCTTTAAAAGCTCTACAAGGGCATTCTCTTTATCTTTACAAAGAGTACTAATCACATCAAATGAATTTAAATTATTAGCAATTAGCAATTCTATTGTATTCTCCCCTACTTCTCTAATGCTCATACTAAGAAATAGCTTTCTGAATGGCCTGTTTTTGCTGTTTTCGATTGAATTTTTAAATTTATCTATTTTCTTTAACTTAAACCCCTTCACGTTAATAAGCTTATCAAAATTAAAAGTATAAAGATCAATTTCTGAATATATAAAATTCATTTTAAAAAGAAACTCAATTGTTTTATTTGAAAGTCCTACAATATCCATACATTTCTTACTACAAAAATACTTTATCTGCTCAATTATCCTAAAAGGACAACTTTTATTTTCACAAAAAAGGTGAGCACCCTCCCTTATTAAAGAGATTCCACATGAAGGACAACTACCTGGAATTTTAAAACTACCAACTGAAAGCTTTTCAATAACTGACTCAACAGCCGGAATTACATCTCCACGCCTTGAAATTGAAACAATATCTCCAATATTTAAATCAATAGAATCTATATAATCTTGATTATGCAAAGTTGCATTTTCAATAAAAGCTCCAGAAACAAGAACTCTTTCAATATGCGCAACAGGAGTAATTTTACCACTACGCCCAACCTGAACAAAGATATCAATCACCTTGCTAACACTCGTAAGAGATTCAAATTTATAAGCTATAGACCACTTCGGATGATGAGAAGTATGTCCTAAAGCTTCTCTTAAACTAAAACTATCAACTTTAAGAACAACCCCATCAATTTCATATTCAAGAGTATTTCTTTTATTCTCTATTTCTCTAACATAACCAATAATATCTTCTTCTAAATTTTTATCATCAAAAAGCTTAAAAAAAGGATTAACTTTAAATCCTAACTTTTCAAGTTCATCCAAAGTATCATGATTTGTGTTAAAACCTAAACTAGAATACAAAACATCATAAACAAAAATATCTAAAGGAAAATTAGCAACTTCCCGACTATTTATTCTTCTAAGTATACCTGAAGCTAAATTCCTAGCATTAATATAAGAGTTTTCTAATGTTTGATTTATTTTAAAAAAATTTTCCTTACCTATATAAATCTCACCCCGTAATACTAAATCAACCCTTTTATCAATACATAAAGGAACATTTTTGATTGTTCTAACATTCTCAGTAACATCATTACCAACCCTTCCATCCCCTCTAGTTAGCGCTCTCTCAAGTATGCCATCCTTATAATAAAGAACAATTGAACACCCGTCAATTTTTGGCTCAACCGAAATACCATTTAAAACTCCCAAACTAGAACTAGAGTCCCCTAATCCTACTTTATAAATCCACAACAACAATTCCTGTTCATCATAAGCCTTATCTAAACTCAATATAGGAAAAGAATGTTCAATTTCTTTAAAATCATTTAAAAGATCACTCCCAAATTTAAGAGTGGGAGAATCTAAAGTCTTATATTCAGGATACTTATTCTCCAAATCTTGCAGTCGCAAAAGAGATTTATCATAATGTAAGTCATCTACACTTGGTGAAGAATCGATATAATACTCTTTATTCCATTTCTTGATTAAATTTTTTAAATATAAAATTTCATCTTCTATTTTTTTGTTCATACATTCAGCATCAAAATTACTCAAAAATTCAAAATATATTTTAACAAAATAATGCAAATAATGTATGTTATCTTCAAAGAGTGAAATAAAAATACAAGCAATTTTATTTCAAACACAAAAGCAATCAATCTTTTAAATATTTTAAAAGTTGAGAATTGAATAGCTTCAAGTATTTATTTCAATAACTAAAACATATTTTAAAGCTAAATACCTTAAGTAATAAATAAATTAATTTTAAAAAAATAAACAAAAATGAACAAAATCGACAATTATGGATTATATCTTTAATTGATACTAAAATCACTTTTAATGCTCTTATTATGCTAAAATTAAACAAGGAGTAAAACTTGAAAGAAAATAGGAAGGCCTTAGTTGTTGATGATTCTATTTTTATGAGAAAAAATCTAATCAAAATATTAACAAAATTAGGCTTTAGTGAATTTTTTGAAGCAGAAGATGGAATTCAAGCGGTTAAGGAATTTGAACAACAAGAAGAAATTGACCTAATAACTCTTGATATAACAATGATGGGAATGGATGGTATTACAGCTCTTGAAAGAATGAATGAAATTAACAATAAATCTTCTAAAAAAATTAATGTATTGATGGTTACAGCACTTGGAAAGCAAGAACTCATTAAAAAAGCTTTGGAACTTGGTGCTAAAGGATACATTATAAAACCCTTCAGAGAAGATCAAATAGCAGATCAAATAAAGGCATTGGAATAGGAGAAAATTCTTGATAGCAAAAGAAGATATATATAAGAAAACACAAATCAATACATCAAGCCCTCTCTCAATATTGGTAATGCTTTATGAGAGGGCAATACAAGATTTAGAAATTGCTAAAGAATTTTACAAAAAAGAAGATTTAGAGAGTACAGTAAAAGCTGATGAAAAAATTTACCATGCACAAGATATAATTATCGAATTGATGTCTACACTAAATTTTGAAGATGGTGGGGATATTTCTAAAAATCTATTTTCAATATACTCATTTTTAAATAAAGAATTAGAAAGAGTTATATTAGAAAAAAATAGAGAAAATATTCAAGAAGTATTAAAGCATCTTAAAAATCTGCACATAGCTTGGAAAGAAATACTTAAAAACAATCATACTACTAACAACAAGAAATTAGGAATTAATATTGTCAGTTAACCAAATATTAAAAAAATATTTACAATATTTAATACTTGAACTTAAAAAATTAAAAGCGATTTTAGAATTTGAAAATGAAACCGTCAATAAAGGAATAATAGATATATTAAATTTTACAAACCCTAGAAAAGATTTAATCTTAAACTCCATCAATAATTATTACATCACCATAAATTCATGGCTAGAGATACAAGATCAAACGAAGACAGAAGTTGAAGTATTAATCGAGAATATTAATTCACTAAAAGAAGAAATATGTATAATGTATCAAAATTCATGCAAAACTATGAAAGAACTTTATGAAGAAAAATCAACAATACCAAAGGTAAGATTTTCTAAATATCTTTTTAAGTACAATAATCCAATTTTAGTAGATGTTAAAATATGAAAACAATTTATCTCATCGATGCCCTAAATATAATATTTAGAAGTTACCACGTAATGAAAAATAAACCTCTATTCAACAGAAAAGGAGAAAACGTTAACGCATTCATTGGATTTTTTAAAACTCTTTTTTTCATAATGAAAGAGAAAAATCCAGAAAGCTTAATTGTAACTTTTGATTCAGAAACGCAAACTTTTAGGAAAGAAAATTATCCAAGCTACAAATCAACAAGAGATGTGCCTCCTGATGATTTAATACCTCAAATATACTGGATAAAAGAAGGATTAATAAAAGCAAATATTCCGATGTTTGAGATACAAGGATATGAAGCTGATGATCTTATTGCTAGTTTTGTAAGAAAAGCAGAGGCAAATAATTATTTAACTTATATCATCTCTCCAGACAAAGATTTATTACAAATGATGTCTGCTCAAACCAAAATACTTAAACTAGAGAACGGCAACTTTGTCGAGATGAATAATGATTATGTAAGGAAAAAATTTGAAATAAATAGTTCTCAAATAAAAGATTACCTGTCCATTGTCGGAGATAGATCCGACAATATACCGGGTGTTAAAGGGATTGGAGAAAAAGGAGCTGCTAAGCTCTTAAGTGAATTTAAAACATTAAATGAAATTTATGAGAATATAGATTCTATTAATAAGAAATACAAAGAAATTTTAATAAAAGAAAAAGAAAATGCTTTCTTAAGTTATGAACTTGTTAGTCTTATAGAAGATCTAGAATTACCTGATCTTGAAGAATTTAAATTGGGCAATTTCAAAGAAGATATTATTGAACTGTTTGAAGAACACTCTGCAACAAAATTAATTAAGTCTTATAAAAAAGATATCTTAAAGAAGACTCCTATAAATCAAGCACAAAAGTCAATATTCCAAGAGAAGATTCCTACTATCAATCAAGCAGACAAAGATATTTTAAAAACAATAATGCCATATTCAAGCACTTTAAAAACAATACAAGAAGAAAATACTAAATATGAAACAATATTAACAAAGGAACAGCTTGACTCACTAATAGAAAACTTAAAAACAGCAGATTATGTAGCAATAGATACAGAAGCAACTTCTTTTAATGCTTATGAAGCTAAAATAATTGGGATTTCTGTTTCATTTAAAGAATTTGAAGGTTATTACATTCCAGTAGACAATAAAGAAAAAAAATTTATTGAAAAAGAATATATAATACAAAAATTCAATGAATTTTTTAAAACAGAACCCAAACTAATTGGGCAAAATTATAAGTTCGATTATAAAATACTTAAACATAATGGATTTAATGTAATTCCTCCTTATTTTGATACAATGTTAGCAGCTTATATTATCGACTCAAACACAAAAGTATCTCTTGATTTTTTAGCAGAAAAGTATTTAATGCATAAGAACATAACATACGAAGAAATAGTTACAAAAAATGGCACCTTAAAAGATGTACCACTTGAAGTAGCATCCAATTATTCTGCTGAGGATGCCGATATCACTTTTAGACTATTTAAAATCTTTATAAAAAAGCTTAAAGAAGATAATCTTGAAAAATTGATGATGGAAGTAGAAATGCCATTTAGTAATGTCATTACAGACATGGAAGAAAATGGCATTTACATTGACAGAGATTATTTAAGACAATATAGTCATGAACTTGATAAAGAATTAAACTTAATTGAAAATGAAATAATCAAAAGCATAGGTATTGAATTTAACCTAAATTCAACGCAACAACTACATGAAGTCTTATTTGAAAAATTAAATCTGAGTATACCAGAAGATGCTAAGCAAAACTCAACAGAAAGTAGGCTACTAGAGGCAATAAAACCTCAACATGATGTTATAGAAAAGATTATACAACACAGGCAACTTGCAAAGTTAAAAAACACATACACAGACATTTTAATAGATTCTGTTAATAAAAAAACAAATAAAATACACACAAATTTTTTACAAATAAGAACGGCAACAGGAAGAATTTCAAGCACATCACCTAACTTACAAAATATTCCAATTAAAGATGAAAAAGGGCGTAAGATAAGAGCAGCATTCAAACCAGACAAAGGAAATATTTTCATTTCAGGTGACTACTCACAAATTGAACTTGTAATCTTAGCACATCTTTCGGAAGATGAAAATTTAATTACAGCCTTTAAAAGCAAAAAAGACATACACACAGAAACAGCATCACAGCTTTTTAAAGTAGAGAAGGATAAAGTAACACCTATTATGAGAAGAATGGCAAAATCAATTAATTTTGGAATAATTTATAAAATGTCAGATTTTAGACTTGCAAAAGATTTATCAATTTCACGAGAAGAGGCCAAAAAATTTATTAATTCTTATTTCGCTCTTTATTCTAAAATAGAAACTTTTATGACAAACCAAATAAATTTTGTAAGACAAAATGGGTATAGTGAAACTCTTTTAAAGAGAAGACGATATATTAAAGAAATTAATAGTCAAAATTATACAGAAAGGTCAAGTGCTGAGCGGATTGCTATAAACAGCACAATTCAAGGAAGTGCAGCTGATATAATGAAAATTGCAATGATTAAAGTTTATGATGAATTTAAGCTTAGAAAGCTTAAATCAAAGATACTCTTACAAGTACATGATGAGATGCTAATTGAATCTCCCGAGCAAGAATGTGAAGAAGCAAAGAAAATAATCAAAGAAATGATGGAAAACGCTTATCCTTTAAGACTTCCTTTAAACGCAAATATTGAGACTGGAAATTCATGGGGAGAAATACATCCATAATTGGCATAACAGGCAGAATAGCAACTGGAAAAGATACTGTTTCAAAAATAATTATAAGTGAATATGGATATCATGAAATAAATGTAGATAAAATTGGACATGTAGCACTACATAAAAAACAAGACCAAATAGTCAAGGTATTTGGTACGCAAATACTCAATAATCAAAATGAAATAGAAAGATTGAAACTTAGAAAAATTGTTTTCAATGATAAAGAAAAGCTAGAAAAGCTAGAAGCGATAACACATCCCTTTATACAGAAAGAAGTAGAAAGAAAAATACTAAAAAACACATTTGATAAAATAATCATAAATGCTGCATTACTTTTTAAGTTAAACCTTGAACAATTCTGTAGGTACATATTTGTAATAAAAGCAAGTGATACTGTAATAAAGACAAGACTAAAATTAAATCGCAACCTTGACGATAATTTAATTATGAACATCCTTAAGTGGCAAAAATGTATTTTTTTTAATAAAAATACTCTAAATTTAAAAATAATAAATATAATTAACAATAAGAGTTATGATTATCTAAAAAAAAAGATTAATACAAAAATGAAAGAGGTAATAGATGAAAGATTTGAATGAAAATAATAACAAAGGCTTTTTAGTAGCACTTACTTCAATTATAGCCGTTTGTACAATAATATTTCTTGGAATAATTATTTTCTTCCCAAACAAAAATCTAGCCTCTGATATTGCAAGTAAAAATATTGTTTTACAAGAAACAGAAGAAAAAAAAGCTACAGACAATGAGAATACTGAAGAAACATTAAAAATAACTGACAATGCAAATGAAATTATAATTGACCTTACAAAAGATCTTAAAAAAAATAAAAATTTAAGTAGTAGCATCGATAATAAAAAATCTACTAGTAAAAAAGAATTACAAGTCATAAAACAACGCGAAACAACAAAAAAACATAAAAAGGAAACATCTCAAAAACCAAAAACTATTGCAAAGAAAAAAAAGAGCATAAAAGAGCAAGCTTACAATAAACTTGAAAATAAATATGACTCTAACAAAGAATATTACATACAATTTGTGTCACTATCAGATCCAATTTCCGCTGATAATAATATTCAAGAATTAATGAAATATAAAATAAATGCAAAAATCTATTCAGCAACAGTAAATGAAAAAGATATCTACAGAGTTAGATCTGGACCTTATAAAACTATATCCGACGCAAAATCTGATCTAAGGAAAATATCAACATCAAATGTATTTAAAGATGCATACATCTTAACTATCAATAAATAAATCAAAATTCGAAACATACTTTTGATACTTCTCTACGTAAATATCATGAACGCTAGCATTGAATGGTATAACCTTCTTAAATTTAGCAATCTTGTCAAACGCCTTTTCTAGGGTTTCAAACTCTTTTAAACAACAAAAAGCTAAAATTGAATTACCGATAATCTCTGAATGCTTAAATTCAAAAATCTTTAAATCCCTACCAATAATATTAGCTTTTAGCTCATTTAAGAATGAATTATCCGAATTAGAACCACTCACAAAAATATCTAACACTTCCTTTCCAAAAGATTTAAACTGTAACAGTCTATTATAAAAAGCAAAATAAGAAGACTCAAGTATTGCAATTCCTATTTGTAAAGGATTATCTAATTTTCCAAAAATACCTTTACTTAAATCCTTCTTTATTTGAGAATCTACTAAAATATGATCAGAAAAAATCTCCCCTTTGCTTCTATAAAAATAAATATCACCTATAGAATTTACCCTAGATACTTCTTCAAAAAACTCTTCAAAAGATTTTTTCTTCTCAAAAAATCTATCCTTAAGTAACTGCAATAAATATCCAGAAGGAACTATTCTTCCAATAACAAACAAATCATCTAAAAAATAAGGATACTGTAAAGAAAGTCCTGCTAAGTAGTCATCTGAGACTAAATTAAAACCTTCACTTGTTCCTGTTCTATTTGATAAAATGCCAGAAAAAAACGCACCACTCCCAACAAGAACACTTAAATAATCCATTCCAGCATTAACTACTTCTATTCCACTCTTAATACCAAATTCAATACTAGCACTATTAGTAACCCTGCCAGCACTCTCTCCCATCCTTAAAAAGGGAGGAAATTTATTTTTATCAAGATTATATTCTCTTATCTCAATATCACTCCAGATAAAAGGGATATAAGCTGAACTTGGATAGCTTGTGATAAGATTATCTGTAAGTAAATAAATAAAATATTCAAAACAAGATACAAAATACCTCACCTTGTCATAAATTCCTCTTTCAAATGTGCTAAGAACAAAGGGTAAAAAAGCTGATTTACCCCTAAACCCACCAACCACCTTAGAAGAATTCCAGTGTAAAACCTCCAAAGGAACAAGATTTGAATCAAGAGCTATTAAACATGGAGAGATGCCACTAATAGAAATACAATCTATATTTTTATCTCTAAAATTAGAAATTACCCTTTTTAAAGCAAAAACCCATATTTTGTAATCAAAATTTTCAAAATCAACAACAAAATAATCAAAGTAATTTACATCAAAACTTTCTAAAACTCCATAGTGAGAATTAAGTAAAGCAGATTTTAAAGTACTCGTGCCAATATCAATACTTAGCACATTCATAAAATTATCTCTTCGAAATTAAATTTTGAATATCATCACTTCTATCAAGAATTTTTTGTAAACTAATTCTATTGTGAATTGCAAAAATTGCACCCGCAAAAATATGTGCAACATTAGCTTCGTAATACCAAGGTTTATTTATAAGTTCAGCATCATGGTAAACCGCATTTGTTCCAATGATTTTGTAAAAATATCCCTCTTCATAAGCTTTATCAAAATATCTAATTGCATCTCCATTGAAAAATGGTAAACTTATTGCACATATAATCTTTTTAGCTCCCATGCTCTTGAGTAATTTCATAGCCTTAATAAAAGTTCCACCAGTAGCTAGCATGTCATCACTCATAAAAACATTCTTACCCTCAACATCTCCTAAAAGCTTAGTTACAGATATATTAGAATCACTAACACTATGAACTACCCTTGAGTAATCTCTCTCTTTATAAAGCAAAGCTAAAGGTCTCTTAAGATTAGATGCAAAAAACTTGTTCCTATTAACAGCCCCTGTATCAGGAGAAACAACAACTAAATTTAAATCCTTAATGTCTATCAGCTCGGCTAAGGCTTCAAAAATTTCATAAGATACATTTAAATTTTCAAAATATGCCCTTCTAAAAACATTTTCAATAGCTTTTGAATGAATATCTAATGTTAAAATATGTTTAACTCCCAATTCTTCTAAAAATCTACCAAAAAGACTTGCCGTTAACCCTTCTCTTGAATGTTTTTTATCCTGTCTTGAATAAGGATAAGAAGGAACAATTACACTTACAGAGTTAGCCTTAGCTTGAATACATGCATCCACTGTAGTCATTAAATTCATCATATGATCATTAATCGTCATTACTACTTTTTCATTACCATTTACATCAACTGGAGAAGTATTAGAAACATCTTGAACAATAAAAATATCTTTATCTCTTATGGTCTTTAAAATTTCCGACTTAAATTCACCATTAGCAAATTTAACAAACTTTACAGGAATTACCATATCCTCATCAACCCGTACACTAGAAAACTCAAGTCCTTCCAAAAAGGGAGGTAAAATTCCTTCAAGTTTTAAAATATCTTCTTTCAAACAACTAGAAGTCTGAGAGATTTTTTCAATAACCTGACTTTCAGCACATAGAAATATTTTTTTAAGTTCTTCAATTATTTTACTAGCAAATACTTTTCCACCAGGACAAGCAATAATTCCTATTGATTTTTTAATAAGCAAACTCAACTTTACAAACTCCCTACGTAAATAAAAATCCTTCTTTAATTCTATATTATACTTAAGCAAAATTTACACAAGACTAAAGAAGACTCTTAAAGTCAAGACAATAAAAGCCTTCTTATTAATAAATTACATTAATCAATGCAATTGTCCTAAATCAATATTAAAATTTATTTAAGTACCCGATAATGCTCTATATAACTCCAAATTCAAATCCTAACCCAACCTTTAAGTCAGAAAACACATTATTCTTAATATTCCAACTATAAAACGCCTCAAGCATTAAGAAAGAAAATACAACTCTTCCCCCTAAATCCCATGAAAAAACACCAAATTCATCCAAAATAGAATTCTTAACCCCAGTAGCCATATTTAATCTAGGCCCAGTAAAAAGCGCAACAGCACCAATAAAAAAATCTAATCTTGTATAAAATCGAGGCTCTAATGATCCAATAAATGAAACACTATCATTTAGTTGTCCAGAACGATTTATTGCCTGAAATACACTCAGATCAAATCCAAGTTCAAACCCAAGTGAGAAAAGATCATCAAATCTCGCTCCCATTTGCGCATGACCTCCATAATTTAAACCAGTCTTAGCAACGTTAACCATATCTGAAAAATCTTGTACTATTTGTTCCCTTTCAACTGAACCTATATCATTCTTCAATTTATCTCCCAAATCTACAGCTGTATTATAAAAGTTCGAAATAATGCTAACCGGTATGTCTACTCCAATTCCAAGATTAAGTTCAAAAGTAGTGGCTGAAAAAGCATTAACTGAAATAAACATAAGCAGACTTATAAATAAAATCTTTACTCTCATGTTAGTTGACCCTCCAAAAAGATTTAAATTATTTATTGTATCAAGTTTGATACAATAAATAATGGCTCATTATATCACAAAAATCATTTTTAAACTCAATTCTCTAAGATAGAAGAAACTATGTCATTTGCATTAGAGGGTATCGAATAATTTAATTCCCTATACTTCAATATATATTTTTTTGCATTTTCCTTATCATTTTTTACATGATAAATGTAGAAAACATTAAACAATGCTTCCTTATTAGCAGGAGCAACTTCTAAAGTCTTTAAATATAGTTTTAAAGCCTCTTCCAAATTCTCCTTTTTAAAAAACAAATAAGCTTTTAAATTAATCAATAAAATATTGCTAGGATCACTCTCCAATAAAGACTCAATTCTAAGTTCAGCTTCATCATATTTTTTTAAATTTATGTAAGCTAAAACAAAATTATAACTAGATGCATTATTTACGTTAGAATTAAATTTGATAGACTTTTCATAAAGTGATACAGAAGCTTGATTATTTCCAAGATCTTCATTCAATTTAGCAAGTTTATAATACTCATCTGAGATATCCTGATATTCCCTAGAAAGGGTATTACAAGATAACAATAAATAAAAGAGCAAAAGAAAGAGCACTTTATACATAAAAATATAAACATTATCCACTTAGGATAATCATTATAAATTAAAATTAAAGACTAAACAAACTCAAAAATTTAAATAATTACTGGAATCTCAAACCCAAGTCCAAATCTTAAGTCTCTATATTTAAAATCACTAACAGAAAACAATACTGATGTTTCTAAATTAAGAAATGCCAATCTTAATCTAAATCCGGTCTCAATAACATTAAAAGGATTAGTTATTTTATCCTCACCAATCAAATTCCCCACATAAACAGGATCTAATACTAAAGATTTATCACCAAATCCCGCGAAAAGGGTAGTAGCTAAGTAATAAATATCATACTTTAAAAAAAGTCTTGGCATTACTCCAAAACCAAAAGTAGCAGATGAAGAATCTCTTAAAAATCCGATATTAGGTGCAATCATTCTTCCCAAATTCATACCAAAGCCAAGTTCAAATCCAAAATAAAAATCACTACTTACAATAGGCATACCAACTTGAAAATACCCTTGAACACCAGTACTAAACAAAGGTGACAACTTCTTTCTAAAAGCATTATTTAAAACACTTCTTGGATTAGAAATTTCATCTAATAATTTAAAAAAATCATCTGTACTACCAACACCAAATTCATCCAATTGATCAAATACCATCTCCTTCAACTCAACAGCATGCTTGGATGTCTCTCCTAATTGTGCTAAAAACTTTTTAATGCCAATTCCACTAGTTCCATCTAATCTCTCAATCAAAGTACCCACATCTAACTTACTTAATTTAAGAAAAGTTTCCCTAAGTTCATGGGCATTAGCTAAAATAGACCTCACATCTTTTAAATAAGATAAGTTTATTTCAAAAATATCTGCTATTTGTAGAGCTTTTAATCTATGGGGCATATTAACAATAGCATCATAATTTTCTAGATAAGATTTATAAATAGTAGTTGCACTTTTAACAAGTACATTAAAACGAGGCATAGCTCTATTTTTAAAATCTTTCAAGATAGAGAATAACCGCATGCTTAGCCAATTATCTAATACTGTTCCAGTATCTCTATTAAATAAAAAAAGCGATTCAAGACTCATCTGCAAATTAACACCTGCCGAGAAGTAAAAAACCTTAGCAAAAGATGTCTGCATACACAGAAACAAACTTATGATAATTAAAACCTTTTTCATATCTTCCACCTTTACCATATAAACCACAAAGTTTAACTACTTATAATAATATATCTTATGTCAATAAAGCTCAATTCAATATTTTTAAACTTTTTCCTTTTAAATATTTAAACTAACACTCAATTTAAACAGTAAGTAAATAAAAAAAGGGTTCCCAGTATACTAGGAACCCTTCCCTACTAACTAAAATTAAAGCTTTTCTTGGTCATATTTGTTAAATATATGCTCAGTTAAATATTTACCAACTGATTTTCTCTCTTGAACAAGCTTAGATATTATATTAAAATGTCTTGGTTCAATCTTAAAATACTTATAAGCTCTTCCGTCCTTAAAAAACACAGAAAGCTCAGACAAAGCAGAGTCATAATCAACTTGACATATTTTGCTCAACTCATGAGATATTGTTAAAGTATTCAAACTTATACCCTCCAAATGGTTATTCTTAGGAGTATAAAATATAAAGTAAAGAAAGAGTAAATTCATTAAATATAAGAATTTTTAATCAATAAAATCAAAATTTACTAAATGATATATTCCTTATGACAAATTGTATATATTAAATAAAATTTAGTCAAGAGAAATTAAAAGCAAATTGATTATTATAATCATGCCCTTTTCACCTACAATTTCATATGATACTTATTTATAAGCATGAATACTTTAATCTTAAGTCAAACCTACTCAACACAGTTAAAATAGCTTTTTTGAAAAAAATCATGTAAAATAACTAAGGTAATTAGTTTTCTATTATACAAACTTAGGAGGAAAAATGTCCCATGGACTATAAAAAACTGCGAAACATAGGTATCAGTGCTCACATTGATTCAGGAAAAACTACACTTACAGAACGTATTCTTTTTTATTGTAACAAAATCCACGCCATTCATGAAGTTAAAGGAAAAGATGGAGTTGGGGCAACAATGGATTCAATGGAACTTGAGCGAGAAAGGGGAATTACAATAGCATCAGCTGCAACTCATGTTGAATGGAAAGATTATCCTATAAACATCATTGATACTCCGGGTCACGTTGACTTTACTATTGAAGTTGAACGTTCACTTAGGGTTCTAGATGGAGCAATACTTGTTCTTGATTCTGTTGCAGGTGTTCAATCTCAATCAATTACAGTTGACAGACAGCTAAAAAGATATAATGTACCACGTCTTGCATTTGTAAATAAATGTGATAAAACTGGGGCAAATCCTAATAATGTAAAAGAACAACTTAAAGAAAAGCTTGACTTAAACTCCGTTTTAATGCAAATTCCAATTGGACTTGAAGATAAACACCTTGGAGTTGTAGACCTCATTTTAATGAAAGCTTATTACTTTGAAGGAAAAGACGGTACAGAAATTATAGAAAAAGAAATTCCTGCTGAACTACTAAATGAAGCAAAAGAAAAACGAGAAATAATGCTTGATGCTTTATCTGACTTTAACGACGAACTCATGGAACTTCATATGGAAGGGAAAGATGTTAGTTCGGACGTGATATATGACGCTATTAGAACCGGAACTTTAGCTTTAAAGCTTTGTCCTGTATTTATGGGCTCTGCTTACAAAAACAAGGGAGTTCAACTTCTACTCGACGCTGTAACTAGATTTTTGCCATCTCCTCATGACATTAAAAATGTGGCACTCGACTTAAACGACAATGAAAAAGAAATTAACCTTGTGACTGATGATACCTTACCTACTGTGGCACTTGCATTTAAATTAGAAGATGGCCAATATGGACAATTAACTTATGTCAGAATATACCAAGGAATCTTGAAGAAAGGACAAGAACTTATAAACTCAAGGACTTCTAAAAAGTTCAAAGTTGGAAGACTTATTAGAATGCACGCCAATAATACTGAAGATATTGAATCTGGAAGTAGTGGAGACATTGTTGCATTATTTGGAATAGAATGTGCATCCGGAGATACTTTCTGTGATCCTTCAATTAATTATTCAATGACATCAATGTATATTCCAGACCCAGTAATATCTTTATCTGTTAAACCTAAGGATAAAAAATCAGCGGATAACATGGCCAAGGCTCTTGGTAGGTTTACTAAGGAAGACCCTACTTTTAAAACTTATGTAGATCCCGAATCAAACGAAACAATAATACAAGGTATGGGAGAGTTACACTTAGAAGTTTACATTGAGAGAATGAAAAGAGAATTTAAAGCAGAAGTTGATACAGGTATGCCACAGGTGGCATACAGAGAAACTATAACAGGAAAAGCAGAATTCAACTACACACATAAAAAGCAGTCAGGTGGAGCAGGTCAATTTGGAAGAGTTGCCGGATTTATGGAACCACTTGACACAGAAGGGCAAACTTATGAATTTGTAAACCTCATAAAGGGTGGAGTAATCCCAACAGAATATATTCCATCATGTGATAAGGGATTCCAAAAAGCTATGGAAAAGGGAACTCTAATTGGATTCCCAATTGTCGGTATTAAGGTTACAATTAATGATGGGCAATATCACATTGTTGACTCATCCGACATTGCATTCCAACTTGCAGCGATTGGAGCATTCAGAGAGGCTTACAATAAGGCAAAACCTACTATACTTGAACCAATAATGAGAGTAACTCTTGAGGGACCAACAGAATTTCAAGGAAACATGTTTGGTCTTTTAAACCAAAGAAGAGGTATAATTTTAGGATCTCTTGAAGAGGGAAGCTTTTCAAAAGTTGAAGCTGAAGTACCTTTAAGTGAAATGTTTGGATTCTCAACCGTTTTAAGATCCTCTACACAAGGAAAAGCTGAATTTTCAATGGAATTTTTAAGATATGGTAAAGTTCCAAGCACTATATTTGATGAATTATGTAAAAAATTTAACGAAAAAAACAAATAAAAAGGAGGAATTATTATGTTTGAACTAACTCAAGATAAACAAGAGATAAGAATAAAAAATAAATTCTTAGCTCAAGTTTTTGGCCTAATGGCAATTGGTCTTTTAATATCTGCAGTATTTGCATACACAACGTCCGAAAATGCAATAATGAGAGCCATAATCTTCTCAAACCCAATGTCATTCATGGCTATAATACTTGTACAATTTGGGCTTGTTTATGCAATCAGTGGTGCTATTGAGAAAATATCAAGTAGCACAGCAACTGCTCTTTTCTTAGGGTACTCAGCATTAACAGGGGTAACGCTATCTTCTGTATTTTTAATATATACCCAAGGTTCAATATTTTACACATTTGGAATTACTTCTCTAACCTTCCTTGCAATGTCTTTTTATGGATACACAACAAGCACAGACCTTACAAAAATGGGAAGCTATTTTATTATGGGTTTATGGGGTATTATTATTGCCTCTATTTTCAATATATTCTTCAGAAGTTCAGGGCTTAACTTTTTAATCTCACTACTGGGAGTAATATTATTCACAGGTTTAACAGCTTATGATGTTCAAAATATTTCTAAAATGAACAGAATGTTAGAAGATGGAACGGAACTTAAAAATAGAATGGTAGTTGTGGCTTCTTTAAAACTTTACTTAGATTTCATAAATTTATTCCTATATCTACTAAGATTTTTAGGACAAAGAAGAGATTAAAAGTAAATGTGGTTTCAAATACTTTAAATCAAAAATGAATGCATTTTAAGCATTCATTTTTAGGAGCTATAATGAGTATAGATAGTCTAGAATTTGAAGAAAGTAACACTCAAAATGTCATAAAGGGTAATTTTGAATTTGAAGGATACATAGAAAGCAATAAGCCAATAATCATTGAGGGTTTACTTAAAGGGCTCATAAACTCTACAAGTTCAATATATTTAAGAGAAAAAGCTAATGTAGAGGCAGACATTAAATGTAATCATTTTCTAAATCACGGAACAATGAAAGGCAATATTGAAGCTTTAGAAACAATAAAAATCTACAAAACCGGAAAATTAATTGGAAACATTAAAACAAAAGAACTCTTCATAGATTCAGGAGCAATATTTAAAGGAAATTGTGTAATGGAGGAAAAATGACATATAAAAGATTTTCTTCAAAGATAATCTTACTTATCTTATCATGCTCAAATTTTTTAATTGCACAAGAAAAAGAAGATTCACTTCTCTTATACAGAGAAGGCAGATTTCAAGAAGCCATTACAAATACTCAAGAAGAACTCAGTCAAAACCCAAATAACCTAGATGCAAGAGTAATACTTATATGGAGTCTAATAGGAGCAGGAGAATATAAGAAAGCCGAAATAGAATGTATGAAAGGACTTGAAATAAAAAAATATGATTCAAGAATAATTCAAGCATTAGGAGAATCTTATTTTTTTCAAAAGCAATATAAAAATGCACTTAAATATTTTCAAGAATATATTGGTCTTGACCCAAATGGAGCACGAATAATAAAAGTATACAATCTCATAGCAGATTCTTTCTATAAACTTGAAAGATATAATGAAGCTGATTTTGCATATGAAAACGCTTTAAGGTTTCTACCAAATAATCAAAACTTGCTACTAAAACTTGCAAAAGCAAGAATTAACGCAAAAAACAAAACTTTAGCAAAAGAAACTCTAACAACATTACTAAGCTTAAATCCCAGCCATTTAGAAGCAAAAAAATTGCTAGAAAATCTTGAAAAAAATAATAATAATTCTTGACATTGCCCTTATAAAAACTTATCCTATTTATTAGTTTGATAATAAAGGGCTGCTAGCTCAAGTGGTAGAGCGTCGGACTCTTAATCCGCCGGTTACAGGTTCGAGTCCTGTGCAGCTCAAAGAGATTAAGGTTTGCTTATTTAGAAGTATATATTGACATGCTTTTAAGTAAATTGTATCATTAAATTTAGTGGACTTAATTTGTTTACTGGGGCTCATAGCTCAGGTGGTAGAGCAGCGCCCTTTTAAGGCGTTTGTCGTAGGTTCGAGTCCTACTGAGCTCATTGTGTCCTCTTCGTCTATCGGTTAGGACTCCAGGTTTTCATCCTGGCAAGAGGGGTTCGACTCCCCTAGAGGATGTTTTAAAGAGAGGATCTTTTAGGTTCTCTTTTTTTTATGCAATAATGAAAAAATTTTTAATATTATTATTCTCATTAACAAGCTTTTATGTAATAAATGCACATGAAAGAGAAATACAAATAAACGAAAATAATCAAACTATCATATCTTTTGACCCAAAAGAAGAGTTCAACACCCTTATACTAAACCTTCAAACAAATGAAAATGCAAGTATAGAAATCAATACTCAAAGTGAAACTCATTCATACAAAATCCCAAAAATAATAACTCCAGATAAAGAATTAACAATAGAAATCAAAATGAATAATATCTTGTCTGTTATTCTAAATAATATTGAAAACAAAAGCCCAAGTACAGAAACAGAAGAATCAAATCCCAAAAAGCTCAAAATATCAATTAGTCAAAATGAATATTCTATTGAATTTAATCTTGACAGGAATATTTTTCCTGTCATAGGATTTAAAGCTCAAGAAAAAATATTAAATCCTATAATTGCAGAATTATATTCCGAAAAAGAATCTCAAAAAATAGTATTATCTAACCTCATAAAATACACATCACTAGAAAATGAAAACGACGAAATAAAATTTAATAAAAACAATAAAATGATTCAAATAAGTGAAATTGGATATATCAACATGAATGACTATTATGATATCAATAAACCAATAAATTCTGATTTAAAATTCATCTTTAACTATAAAAAAGAAAATTATAGAAGAGACTCTTTTGAATTCTTTAATCTCATAGCAGAACCTGATATATATGTACTAAAATTCAAACAATTAAGAGACCAATCTTTAATGCTTAAAAGATTAGCGTTTTTTACAGAGAAAAAAAACTTTAGAGGAAAAATATTATCAAACAAAGAACTAGAAAACAAAAAAGGATGGACAGGACATAACTACAGACTTGAAGATATAATTACATTTTTTAATATGGCTAAAAAATTAAATATCAAATTAAATAAAGAAGAGATCATATTAAGAAACATTATTATAACTAATAAGCTAGCAAATATTGAAAATCAGATATTGAAAGTCAAAGATAAATCAAAAAATATTGCATTTGCTACTTATTCAGAAGATAAAACTATGTCAAGAGCAGCTCAAATGATAATATTCATGCATGAAATCTTACACATGTATTTCTTTACAGACAATAATATTAGAAAATCAATCTCTACCTTTTGGAATCAAAATGTTCTTCAAAAAGACAAAAGAGCTTGGATAAAATTTTTAGATAGTAAAGACTACGATATTAAGTCTAATAATCTAGTAATAAATGAATTTTATGCTTACACTGCCCAAATTCCAAAAGAAGATATTGCAGAATTTTTAATCAATACCAAATATTTTCCCAAATCTGGCACTAAGAATTATGAACAATGGGCATTAAAATTAGAAGAACTAATATGGAATGAAAAAGGACTAATAGCTGGAGAGCTACTAATCCTTTTCAAAGACGAAATAGCAAAAGACAACAGTATACCTTTTAACCAAAATTCAAATTAATTATTCTTTTTCTGGCATCAAAACAATTTCTGTCTTCTGATTAAAATTAATTTTCTTTAACAATGAATTTATAACATCTTTATTTAAATTATTTTCAATAAATGTAGTACTTATGGTATCTTCAAAAGTACCTGTCCACAGAACTGAATCTAATATTGAGGAAGACCAATACAAATTAGATTGAGATTTAATTTCCTCTTCTTTAATGATATTTTTCTTAACATAATCAAAATCTTCTTCTGTATAATCTATCTTTTGTCTCTCTAGCATATACTCATGTATAGATTTTAAGACTTTATCAAGAACTTTAGGCTCAACTGTAAAAGTTACATATATAAAACCATCTGAATTTTTATATCGTCTAACAGAATAATTAAAGTATGCGTTTATTGAATAAACACTAGACATATCCCTTCTAATATTTTTAATAAGACCATCAGTCAAAAGAGAAGCCAAAGCTTGATAGTTTAAAGTACTCTCGGGTGTATAATTGAATTCAAAAGGATAAAGAACATAAACAATACTACTTGAATCCTCACCTTTCCTTATAACTATTCTATCCGTATCTTTCTTATAAGAATGATCTAAATCCTTAAACTCATCCAATTTTTTAGCATTCAAGTTACCCAAATACTTCCTTGAAAGAGTTTTTATTGTATTTAAATCTACATCTCCCACAAACACAAATTTGAAGTTATTTGCATAGGCAAATCTCTTTTTATAAAAATCTAAAAGGATTTCCTTTGTCATATTTTTCAAATCAGATTCCTTAATATCTCTGTAACGATAATCATCATTATTTAAAAACCCCTTAACAGCTCGTCCAAAAAGATATTTAGAATCATCCTCCCTGCTTTTAATGACCGCTTTTATATCGTTAATAGTGTTTTGTAAAACAATATCATCTATCTTTGGCTCATTAAATGTATAGTATATAAGCTCAAAAAGAGTTTCAAGGTTTTTGACCTCAGCACTTCCACTAAGGTTTGTTTTTTGAAAATTAACTGTTGTATTTAAACTTACAACCTTGTCTGCCAAATATTTTTCAACTTGAAGTTGAGAATAATCCCCATAACCTGAATTTGAAACGACACTCGGCGCCATATCCAAAACAGGTATAAGATCAGCATTCTCATTTAATAATCCACCCCAAGAACTTGCACTAAGAGTAACTACATTCTTCTTATGTTCATTATGTTTAAAGTAAACTTCAACTCCATTCTCAAGAGTAAATGATGATACTCCTCCAAACAATTCTTTCTCATCAATAATCTCTTTGTTTTTCAAGTCCTCCTTCAAAAATTTTCCTTGAATTGATACATCCTCATAAGGCTTACTTTCTCTTTTTAATGCAAGCTCTTGTATTCCCTGGATTTCATCAAGAGTCAAATCACGATGAGATTTATTAGAATAAGAATAAATAATAGCATGATCATTTATAGACGCTTCTCTCTTGGCCAAACCTGTTATTGTAGCCAGACTAATTTTATTTAGATGATCAATAGCAATATCATAATACTCATGCATATCAAGCATGGCAGAATCTTCTGTCGCAACATCTACTAAAATATTAGTAATAGTAGATGAATTTCTTTTATCTATGTTATCTTTACTTAGCTTATAAGAGCTTATAAGTTGAGACTTAACCTTATCCACTTCCCCTTGAGTAAATCCAAATTTCTTTATTCTCTCTACTTGATAAAAAAATTCTTCAAGACCTTCTTTTAATTGATCTGGATTTAATTCAACAGAAATTTGATCAATTAAAATATAATTATCATCCGACTTTAGTGGAGAATCAATTTTATTAAAAGACATAAAATCATTTATTCCAGAAGCCCTTAACTCAGAAAACCTATTTGCAAAAAGACTATTCAATAAGGTTCTCTCAATATTTTTCTTAATATGACTAGGTGTAAGTACAACATTGTAACTATCTTTTTTAACAAAAATCACACCAGGAAATGGTGTCTCAAAATCCTCTACACTAATAAATTTTTCATTAATTGATGTGTCTAGATTTATTTTAATCTTTTCAAGCTCACTCTCAGGTTTCTTGAAAGATGAAAATTTTTCTTTTACTTTTTCTTCAATCTTGTCAGGTTCAATGTCTCCTACAATAATGACACTAGTAAGATCTGGTCTATACCATTTCTTATAAAATTTCTTAAAATCTTCTGATTTAAAAGCTAAAATCCTCTCTTCAAGTCCAATAGGAAATCTGTCCGCATATCTACTATTACCAAGAATAAACTTAAACATTTTTTCCACAATTCTATTTGGATAACGCTCTCCAAGCTTCTTCTCTTCAATGATAATATTACGCTCTTTTTCTATTTCTACTTCATCCAATTCCATCTGTGAAGCCCAGTTCTTCAAAACATTTAAAGCCTCATCAACTTCTGCCTCATTATTACCATCCGGCACATCAAGACTATAATAAGTTTTATCAAAAGAAGTATAAGCATTAATATCCGCTCCAAATGCCATCCCAAACTTTTTAAGAACTTTTAAAACACCCTCACCACCCGGATAATCTTCTGTTCCCTTAAAAGCCATATGCTCAAGGTAATGAGCCAATCCTCTCTCATGTTCCTCTTCATTTAAAGAACCTACATTAAATAAAATCCCCATATAAACAGCCTTCTCCGGCGTTTTGTTAGCATAAATATAATACTTAAGTCCATTCTCAAGTTGACCACTTACTAAATTCTGATCAGTCTTTAACTTAGAAGGAGCACAAGATAAAAGAAGAAATACTAAAATTAAAACTCTATTTATATTATTGATACTGCGATACTTCATTTAATTCTCCTTGAATTTATTTCTATATTATAAGCTTTTTTAAGCTCTTTAAGAATCGATAAAAATCCAAAATCATACCAATCCTTTACACCCTTTAATTTTGAAATAGGAAATAATTCATAAAATAAGAACAAAAGTTCCATCTTAGATAAACTTGAAATATCATCAAGGTAAACCTTTTTATTAAACTCGCTAAGAAAAACAAAAGAGCCAGTTTCATCTAACCTAAACTTATTAAAATCAGGATTTAAAATACTTGCCTTGTAAATCTCAATAGTAGTATGCTCACTGGGTAAATCACCATAGCTTTTTTTATGAAAAGAGTCTAGAATTACAAAATTACCATTTTCAATACCCACATTTCGTCCATCTAAAGTTTTTAAAAACCTATCCTTGCCATCACAATAAACCAAAATATTTAAAGCCTTTGATACACTTAAAACAAGTTTTTCACTACTATAATTCTCCGGTCGTCTTAAAGACTCAATATGCCCTGTATCACCTACTCTATCCTTGTCTTGCAATACTCGAATATCTTTCTCAGCTAAAGCTTCTCTAGCCAAGTCAATGTATGTTAAAAGTTTACTATTTTGACTCAAATATTTTTCTCGTTCAAATAAATGAATTACAAATACTAATTCTTTCCTATCAAGACCACGATAAAAATCAATATTCTCTAAATCAATTCCAAAAACAAACCCGTGAATAAAAAAAATAAGAATAATTAAGAAACATTTATTCATGCACAACCCCATTTATCACCAATCTAACTGCAAAAAAATAGGACAATGATCACTACCCATTACTTCATTTAAAATTAGAGCATTTTTTACTCTAGTTTTAAAAACTTCATTCACAACAAAATAATCAATTCTCCACCCAATATTACGTTCTCTTGCCTTTGTTCTATAATCCCACCAAGTATAGTTATCTGGGTTCTTATTAAATATTCTAAAGGTATCAACATAACCCTCATTTAAAAAATTATCCATCCAAGTAGTTTCCTCAATATAATATCCAGCATAGTCTCTACTAGTCTTAGGATTAGATAAATCAATCTCAGTATGAGCAATATTAAAATCACCACATATGATAAGGTTTTTCCCAGAACTTATGAATGAATGTGCAAGAGACTTGAGATGCATTAAAAAATCAAGCTTAAATTGCAGTCTTTTTCTTAACAATTGAGAATTAGGGAAATATGCATTAATAAGAATAAAATCATGATAATGTACAATAAGGATTCTTCCTTCCTTGTCAAATATTTCTCTACTCATGTTCTCTACCTTAATAGGTTCAATCTTAGAATAAACACAAACACCACTATATCCCTTTATTATGGATTTTGAAAAATAGGAATAATATCCTTTAATATTAATAAGCTCTTTTGGTAATTGTTCTTTGCATGCCTTAGTTTCTTGAAGGCACAAAATATCTGGTTTATGTTTTTCAACAAATTCAAGAAAACCTTTTTTTAAAATAGCTCTTATTCCATTTACATTCCATGAAATTAAATTCACAAAGACCTACCAACCTTTAATTAAATATGTATCCGAAGCCCATCATAAGCCAAATAAATATTATCTTTATTTAAATAATCAAATTCTTCATGCATTATATCATGTGCAATGTGCGTAAAATAAGCAACCTTAGGCTTTATTTTTTTAACCTCACTAATAGCGTCATCAAAATTTAAATGACCAGGATGAGATTTAATTCTTAAAGCATCTATTATTAATACATCTAGTTCATTTAAATATTTATAAGAAACATCCGGAATAGACTTAACATCAGTAAGATATGCTACATTGTTTATTCTGTATCCTAAACTAATTATATCCCCATGCAGTAAAGGAATTGGCATTATTTCTACTCCTCCAAAAATAATTGGCTCCAATTCTATTGCTAAATTAGGAATAATATTAGCCTTTCCACTTGTAGAAACTTTTGATGTAAAGTTATGAGGAAAAGCATTTTTAATATGTTTCATCGTGCTCTCTCGAGCATATATATTTAAAGGAGAATTTCTTGTATAAAATTTAATATCATCAAGACCCATAACATGATCATAATGCTCATGAGTATATAAAATTAAGTCAAGACTAGAGACACTTTCTCTTAAAAGTTGAGCTCTAATATCAGGACCTGTATCAATTAATAAGTTAATTCCAGACACATTAAGGAGCAACGAACTTCTAAGCCTTTTGTTTTTAGCAGAACTTGAACTGCATACCCTACAATTGCAATTTAACATAGGAATACCACTCGATGCACCTGTTCCTAAAAAAATCCCCAACACACTGATTTCCCTTCACCTCTTAAAGGTATCTCATTATACCACAATAAACTAAAAGGATAAAAGAAAATTAACCCTCTACAGAAAAATAAAAAATAAATAACATAACCAGATTGCAAACATATCTCTACTTTATCAGACAATAATTATATGAGCTAAACATTCTTATTTGAGAGGAGGAATTTTATAAATTATTTTGTAAATAACATTTTTATGCTTATAATTACTTAAGGAAAAAGTACTTTTATGAATGAACAATTTTATGAGATTATATTCTTACTAAGTTTTAGTATATTCTTAGTCATAAACTTCTTCAATTTTAAAAGAGAATTTTCTTGGGAAGATTATTTCATAATTTTTCCAGGGATATTTTTCATACTAAATCTATATCTAATAGAAATCAAACCGCTCATGTTGTATGTTGGGGCTCTATTTTTAGTCTTTTTAACAATCATCATCATTAAAAACATAAGCACAATACTATTTAGAAGAAAAAGAGTAAATAAACAGCCTAATAAATTTAGGAGAATAATTTACTCTATATTTTTTAAAGGAATATTAGTAATACCATCGATAGTGGTTTTACTAATAGCTACGACATTTTCATACCTTGGCCTTTTTACAGATTATCCAGAAGATGAACACTCTAGCTATAAAATAGGTTTTACTAGAATTAAAGATTATACAAATAAGTTAAGCGTATCGGTTTGGTATCCAACCAGCCTAACTCTTGGACTTAAAAGTCAAAATCCTTTTCTTTCCTACACATTCAATCCATTTTTCATAAATGAAATGAATTATATACCAAAATACACCAATGTATATAAAGATGCTTTTATTAGCAACAATCAAAAACTATATAACAGTGTATTTATTATATTACCTTCTCATTCTCATGATTCAATGTTTAAATCATTAGTAAATAGACTAGTTAAGAAAGGAAACATTGTCTATTTATACTCGCCAAAATATCAATTCCCCCATACTGATGACTTTATTAAAAATCATGATAATAGCTTACTAACTGATATTTCAAACAAAACCATTAAGTATTTAGTAGAACCTATAAAAATTTTCAATGAAAGAGCAGACAAAACATCTGAAGTTACTGAGATTCAAAACATTATTGAGCTCATTAAATCGACTCAAAAACTAGAATTTTTGGATTTAAAAATGAATTTGAACAAACTAACATTAATTACAATTGGGAATCAAGCCAATATTGCAAACTCAATTATTAATGAGAACAAGGAAATAAAAAAATATATAAACATTGGGGGGAAGCCTCAAACTTTAAATAAAATAAAAACTTTACAATTATTAATAAAACAAGATGAGAATGAATTGAAAGAAACCCAAATAGATTCATCATCTATAAAAGTTATAAACATGACTAATGTTGGAGAAATTTCTGATTTCATATTTAGTAGAAGATATTTAAAAAGTTTCAATTTCTTTAAAGACAAAAAATTAATGCTACCAAGATTTAATTTTGTTATTAAAGAAATCAACAAATTTATTGAAGAAAGAGGATTTTAAAAATGTCAAAAAAATCTATACTCTTAGTAATATCAAAAATCTTAATATTACTAACCGTAAAGGGTTACTGTGAAGATGACATAATTGAAATAAGTACTGAAATAGAAAAAGAAAAGTATATTCCTTTTCTTTTAAGCAAAGGAATAAGTCAAGTAGAAGATCTTGTCAAATATACATTAAAAATGAATCCCTATCTTGAATCAGAATATGTTCAAGTAATTGCACAGACCTATATAGATGAAGCTTTAATTGAGGGGATAAATTACGACATTGCTTACGCTCAAATGTTACTTGAAACAGGCATTTTAAAATTTAATGGCGTTGTTTCTAAAGAACAGTATAATTTTTCAGGAATAGGAGCTACTGACAATTTCACAAAGGGAAACTCTTTTTCTAATATTAAAGAAGGAATTAGGGCACACATTCAACACTTAAAAGCTTACGCTTCAAGTCAGGATATAAATTCCAATATGGTCGATCCTAGGTTTTACCTTGTAAAAAGAGGCTCTGCTCCAACTATATATGACCTTACAGGTAAATGGGCACAAGACAAATTTTATGACAAAAAATTAAAAAAAATATTGCTTAGATTATTAGAATTTAATAATGCAAAAAGCTAAAGATACTATATTTGACATCTTAGAGCTTATATACAATAAATATAACAAAAGAGAATTTGTTCATCCTGATCCCCTTGAATTTTTATATAACTACGCAGAAAAAGAAGATGTTGAACTTGTAGGTCTGCTTAGCTCATCACTAGCACTTGGAAGAGTTGAAAAAATATTAGAAGCAATTAATAGAGTCTTAAAACCATTGGGTAGGAATCCTTCAGAAAAACTTAAGTATTTTACCAAAGACGACCTAAATGTAATATACAAAGACTTTATTTACAGATTTTTTAAAACAGAAGACATTGTAAGACTAATAATGACCATTAAGGAAATACAAAATAAGTACTCAACAATTGAGAATCTTTTCTATGGTATATACAAAAAGAATGGAAATTTTATATCAAGCCTAGATGAACTAATAACTTACATGGAAAACATTAATGAAGAGTCCTTTGGTTTACTACTTCCAAAACCTTCAAAGGGAAGTGCATGTAAAAGATTATTTTTATTTTTAAGATGGATGATAAGAAAAGATGAAGTTGATTTAGGAATATGGGATAAATTTAATCCCTCAAACTTAATAGTCCCAATGGATACTCATATGACAGATATATCTTTTAAACTATTTAATCTTAAATATAATAAAAGTGTAAATCTTAAGAAAGCAATAGAAGTTACAAAATATTTCTCAAATAGCAATAAAAATGATCCTGTCAAATATGATTTTTCACTAACTCGGTTTGGCATCAATAGAGAATTTAAAAAAGAAGATTTATTCATAAACATCTTAAAGCTTTAATATTCATCATTTACAAAAGATAAAATATATAAAATCATAAACTTAAGTAAAGAAATCTCACAATCAAGCTACACTATTAACACTTATTTTACCTAGTTTTACTTCCAAGCTTAGACACAAAATTAACTAAACCATAGCTTACAATATCAAAAACACAAAAATAAATCCCTAAAACGCACAAAGGACAAGAAGTAAAAAAAGCAACAGCTACCGTGGACAGAATAACAAATAATAATCTCATTTAATACCTCTCATACACTTATTAATAACATAATGGTAACACATATTTTAGTAAGATACAGGATATAAAATAATTGAACCTTTTAACAATAATCGCTTTTAAAAGAATTACCCAAAATCTTAATTCCTTCAACTGTTAAATACAGATTAAAGACAAAATCTACACTTATTAAAGGCAAAATTAAGTTAGCATTACCCCCCGTAATTATCAAATTAAATTCCTTCCCATATTTCTTAATAAGATCATAATAAACTCCTTCTATTAAATACTTGTACTGATAAATCAGTCCACTATTTACACTAGAAATTGTTGAGATTCCTAATAATTCTTTGGGTGTTGTAAGATTAAATTCTTTTAAAAGATATGCACTATTGATTAATGCATTAAAATTTGTGAAAAGCCCCCCATTAATAAGGCCCCCAAGTATCCCATCTTCCCTGCTGACAGTAAAAACAGTACAAGCCGTTCCAAGGTCTACCACTAAAGCATTGTCAAGCTTGTAAAGCTCAATGGCGCAAACAAGATTTGCAAAAACATCTGAACCTAATAAAAATGGACTACCCTTGTAAGGACTAAAGCTTAAATCATAATTTAAGTCAAATCTGACAAATAAGGGAATTACCTTATAAAGAGAATCAACAACACTTATGAGTATTTTATCAATAATAGGAACAACGCTACTTATAAATACTTTATCAACCCTAAAATCAAATTTCAATTTAAGAAATTCATAAATTTCATTAAAAGTTAAATCATGTCTTGTTTCTAGCTTACAAAATATCTGCATTTTATCTTGCCTATATGATGCAAAAGATATGCTTGTGTTTCCAACATCAATTATTAACTGAATTTTATCAACAAGATTATTCATCAATATTTCTAGTTATCTTAATATCATCAAACCTTAATAAAATATTTGTATCTTCTTCCCTTTTAGGAGTTATTTTTAAAACCAACATCTTATTACTAGGGTAATATCTCCATCCATCCGAATATCTGTAAAATTGAGAATCCGTATACCAATTAATACCCCTAAACCTAACCAAAGTGGGATTTAAAATACCCTTGAAGAAAAAATATCCAGGAGAATTTAAACTACGATTAAAATCAAGAGAATAACTAACATCAGATATATTATAATTTGAAATTTTTGAAGCACCATATATCCAATTTCCAATACCAAGACTTGGTACTAAGGTAAATTTTGGAAGATAATCATTGTCTACAATATCTGCATAATAAGCCTCATAAGGAACCCGATCAACTTCCTTACTCATTAAAGCATAATAAATAGCGTTATAAGAAAGTTTCAATATTACATCATCGCTTATCTCATAAGCCAATCTTTTAAGTAATCCGGCCACCTTTAATGTATATTCAAAATCCCAAGATAAATTATCTTTATCGCTAGGTATATAAGCTTTTCCATTACCAGACACAAGAAATAAAGTAGATATAAAATTAGCTAGCTCTTTTTTAAATTTCTCAATAACAAAATTATCATTATTCAATTTTAAAAATACAATATAATTAGATAATACATTATACGCTTGCACCACATTAAACCCAGAATTCAATATTACTTCTGGATTCTTTAAAATATTTAATGCCTCGTTAAAAAGAGAAACATTCTCAGATAAAAAAATCTTCTCCAAAAGAGAAGAATCTTCTTTTAAATATCCTAAAAGCTTATCCGTCTCCAGAGAATTAATAAAAGTCTTATTTACAGATAAATAGCTAAAAAATTTATCTAGCTTTTCTTCATCAACATAATAACTTGAACTCAAATATGTTAACTTATGTTCATTAAGATTCATTAAAAATTCAAGTTTGGAAAAAATATCTTCATAATCTGGTCTTGTTAAAGACTCAGCTAAAAGATAAACAAATATATCCTCATCAAAAGAATATATATTACCTTTAAGCCATCCACCCTGATTAACGCTAAAAGTAGATTCACTACTCCATGCATTATATGCTTTATTTTTAAATCTCACTATTGCAGAGTCAAAAACCCCTTTTTCTACTTCCTTAATTGATGCATAAACAGACGGAGAATTTATATCTAAAGAAATGCTTTTAGATACCTCCTTAGCTACAACTTCTTTTGGCTTTTCACTTTCTTTAATCAAATTTCCAATTTTAAAAACTTCTTGAGGACTAATTAAAATTTCTCTCTCATTAATTTGAGTATCTTTCCCTAAAAAGACTTCGAAATAATAATCTTTACTCTTAATTAAAATATTTTCATCAAAAGAAATTTTATAATCACTTTCAATTTCATAATTTAGTATTAATTTCTTAGAAAGATTTGAACTAATGCTAAAACTATTCTCTGAATCAAACAAAAATAGTAAAAAAATATTATTTTCAAAATAAACATAAATTCCATTATCCTGCAATTTATAAGAAACAGGATTAAGATAGAGTTCACTATCCGGAATAATAAGTGGGTTTTTATTAGATAAATTTATCCTCATTCCCCTTACAATAAAAGTAAGATTATCTAATACATATTTATTATCCTCAACTTTATTATTAACTAAAAATTTTAAATCTTTTAACAAAAATACATTTAAGCTCAAATCCCTAAATTGAACAAAAATAATAAAAAATAAAACGAGTATACCTATTAATAAATTTAAAAAACTTATACTCAAATATTTCTTCATACTACTAAATTTTAATTATAAAGGATCAAAATATCAATCTCAGTTGTATAAAAGCAAAAAACTTAATAAAATTAATCGGAGCATAGCTTATTTAAATAGGAGTAAATATAAATGAAGATTCCAAAAAATCATATCCCAGGCACAAATCCATATAAATCTCTGCCTAAAAAACCTATTATTGAATCAAATAAAAAAATATCAAAAAAACAAGAACAAATAAATTCAGAAATAATGAGATCACAAGAGAGAATACTAAAACTATACATGAGGAGATTACAAAAAAAAGATCAAACAATGCTTCAAAATTTTATCATGGAAGGACATAAAGTCGGTTCTAAGATTTTCAATAATCTTCCAAAGATTTTAAGAGAGATAATAACTATAATGAACTTAGAATCCCTAAAAGTACTACTTAAAAATACAAAAAATCCTTTCAAAATACTTTATATAAAGTTTTCTACTTGGACACTAAATAAACTATTAAAATCTCTTAACAGTTCAAACATAAATCAAGACAAACAACCTCGAAAGCAAGAAAAGAAACAAGAAAGCAAAAAAAAGTAAATTTGCTACTGGAAAGCTCTGAAATATTAATTAATCTCTGTTTTGAAAAATTTCCCAATACACAAATAATATTAACTTAAATTATTTACATATTTTAAGTTATGTTTCCTAATTAATAATAAATTCTAAAACAGAAAAATCATCTCTAAATTTATTATATTTAGATAGGTTTAACATACTCTCATAAAGACGCATCAAAATAAAATCATCCAAGTGATGTGTATTTTCTTTAATTATTCCATAAAAATCATCAATAGACATTATTAAATTTTTCTTATTCTCAATCTCATAAACACCATCACTAAAGAGTAACAAATGCGAATTTTTATTTAATAAGACCTCACTCTCTTCACAAGAATATATCTCCTCGATTCCAAGAATCATCCCTCTCGTTTTAAGGCAAATATTATCTCCAGAATTTAAAACAATAGCAGGGGGTGTTCCTGCCGATGAAAACCTTAGCCGTTTTGTCCGTACATTCAAAACACCATACCACAATGTAATAAACATGTCACTTCTAAACTTAACAAAATAACTATTAACATACTCTAATACCTTAGAAGGATTAATATCATCATTATTCATAA
Source organism: Borrelia turcica IST7 (assembly GCF_003606285.1). Taxonomy (NCBI): domain Bacteria; kingdom Pseudomonadati; phylum Spirochaetota; class Spirochaetia; order Spirochaetales; family Borreliaceae; genus Borrelia; species Borrelia turcica. Next base: position 556,768 of record NZ_CP028884.1, on the reverse strand, counting down.
CATAAGAATTAATAACACTTGAAACACTAAGAGATAAAAGTGCAGAACCTATCCCATGTCCTGAAATATCTATCAAATAAATTACTAGTTCATCATCATTAACAAAATAGTAATTAAAAAAATCACCTCCAATTCTCTCTGAAGGAATAAAAATCCAATTGGTACTAAAAAATTCGTTTCGTATTTTATCAGGCAATAAGTTTTCAATGTAGTTCCCAGCCTCAACTAACTCACTCTCAAGATATTCTCTACCTTTAAGTATCAAATCTAAATATTTCTGTCCCTGTTCTATGCCCCTTTTCTTCTCAATAAAACTACTTATCCTAGCCTCTAGTACTAATAAATCTAAACTTTTCAAGAAATAATCATCCACTCGCTCTTCAATAAAAATTGTAACAATATCTTTTCTAGTTATGTTAGAAACAACAATAACTGGAATTGTTTCATAAAGACTATTTTTTTTAACAACTCTAAGCAAGTCTAAAATTATCTGTACATCTCTGTCTGAGCAAAAATCAAGAATAATTAAATCATAAAAGTCACTACAAATCATTTTATTGAAAAAGTCAACAGTATCTACAGATATAACATCATATTTTAACATCAAATATTTTGTTAGTTTTTTACTATAAATTTTATCCTCAGAAAAAATTAATATTTTATGCCCATCCTTATTTAAGACATGCCTACTTGTATGTTCAGAAGAGAAAACTAAATTCTCAAGCTCAATCTCCGTAGAAGATATTATTGATGAAATTTTAAAAGAAATAGCCTTAAAAAAAGCAACCCCAGCGTCTTTAATTTCACTATAATTCATAGAATTATCTATTAATTCTAAAGATAAATACAAATAAGAAATTAAATCACATTTCATGCTTTTAATAAGAAATTTACCCATTTTTAACTCTTCAGAAGCTTCAAGTTCTTCCCTAAATTTATTGGAAACTTCTAAAGTCAATTCAAGATAATTTGTAATATCATCATAAAAATATCTAGGAGTTTCTTTATAAAGCTCATAAGAATAAGTATTTATCAGTAAAAAAATCTTTTCTAACTTTAAATTAAACTCATTTAATATACTAACAATATTAGCACTACTCATCTATCGTCAATTCAACCTTTGAAACAGGAAGTAAAATGTCATTACCAAAAGTCTTCCTAGAAACTTTAACTATCATAGAGCCTTGTCTTCTTTTATACTCACTACCAGAATAAAGATCCAATACTTTTGTGACTAATTCTTTTCCAAAAGCTTTATATAGAAAGTCTAAAGGTTCATTTTTAATCAAATATCTCATCAATATCTCATCAAGAACTTCATATATAGGAAGAGAATCGCTATCCTTTTGCTGTGGCCTTAATTCAGCAGAAGGTTCTTTTAAAATAATATTAGTAGGAATTACGTCTCTACCCTCTCTTACATTAATATATCTTGCAAGCTCATACACATCACCTTTAAATAAATCTCCAATCAAAGCGATTCCTCCACAAGAATCTCCATAAAGCGTGCAATAACCAACAGCAATCTCACTTTTATTTCCAGTATTTAGAAGCAAAGACCTATTGGCATTACTATAAGACATTAAAAAAAGACCTCTAAGCCTTGCCTGCAGATTCTCCTCAGTAATTCCCTTTGTATTGAAATACTCATTAAAAAATCCTAAAGTAGTTGAAAACACCATTTCAATAGGCATATCAATCAACTTAAATCCTAATCCCCTAGCTAGTTCTTTTGCATCCGAAACAGACCCTGACGATGAAAATTTACTAGGCATAGAAATACCAATAACTTTACTAGATCCTAAAGCAACGCACGCAAGATAAGCAACAAGAGCAGAATCTATGCCTCCCGAAATACCCAAATGAACTTTATCAAATCCATTAAGACAAACATATTCCCTTAAAGCATTTACTATTGCTAATATAACCTTATCAAGGATTGCAGAAGGAGAGTCAAGTTCTAAATCATGAAATCCCTCATTCAATAAAATATCTTCTTCAAACTCTTTAGCTTGAGTCAATTTACCGTACTTATTAATAAAAAAACTCAAGCCATCAAACACAACAGAGTCATGAACACCATATAAATTGGCATAAGCAACTTCTATATTATTTTCAACAGCTACTTTTTCAAAAAAAGAAAGTCTTAAATTATTTTTTTCTTTAGTAAAACAAGATTTTGATGGAATTAAGAGATATTGAGATTTTATAAAATAAGTGCTAAACTCGTGGTCAAACCCTTTAAATAAAAGCTCATCTTCAAAATTCAATACGGCAATGTTATGTCCCTTATATTCAAACAAGACTGGTGTATTCATTTCTCTAGTTGTCAAAATAAATTCATGGTTGTTTACCGCAGATACACAGTCTACTATCCTTCCCTCGTAAAAATCATAATGTCCAAATACAACACAAATCCTATCATCAACTTGATTTTTTATAAAATTAAGACAGTCAAGATTTATTTTTAAAATTTCTGGTCTACGTAATAAATTATCATATTCATTATAACCAACAAACATAAAAGGAAAAATTAAAATATCAATATTATTCTGTAAAGCATATTCACAATTTTTTTTAAATTCATCCAAAGTTTCATTAAGTTTAGAAATTCTGTGTTTTATCTGAGCTATACATATTTTCACAAACTAAATCATAAGCAATAACAGAAAAAATTACAATCAAAGCTATCTCACATTCAATAATCTTTCAATCTTACCCTTAATGCTCATTGGAGTAATCTTAGAATCATACCTACCTACCACTCTACCTTCTCTGTTTACTAAAAACTTAGTAAAATTCCATTTAATATCTCCCTTAAACTCTTGAGGAGATTTTTCTGTTAAATACTTATACAGAGGATGTGCATTCTCCCCATTAACCTCAATTTTAGAAAAAATAGGAAATGAAACATTATAAATTGTCTGACAAAATCTTAAAATTTCCTCATTTGCCCCAGGTTCCTGCAGACCAAACTGATTACAAGGAAATCCTAATATAAAAAGACCTCTTCTCCTATACATTCTGTAAAGCATTTCAAGATCTTGATATTGACTTGTATAAATACAATTACTTGCTACATTTACAATAAGTAATACCTTGCGCATATAATCTGAAATAGAAATCTCAGGACCAGATGCAAGCCTTACCCTAAAATCATAAATACTCATAAAATCCCCCAAATACACTCTTAAAACTTATAGACACTGCTTTAAATAAAGGAATAAAATATTTTTATTTTGACAAAAAAATACACATAAAAATTCTCTAATTTCAAAATATGTGTAAATATTATACTAATATAATTGAATAGTCAAAATCCACTCTTTTAAAAACAATCAAAATGAATCAAATTACTAAAAAAATCTTTAAAGAAAAAATTTGTAAATTATTTTCTTTAAAGATAAAATAACTTTACGAAAGGAGGCTAGCATGGAAGAGAAGAATAAAGACGAAGAATCTGGCAAGATTAAAGAACAAGCAAAAGACACACTCCCAAACAAAGACAACTCCAATATGGAGAAAAAAATTGTTGAACTAGAAAATGAAATCTCAAATATGAAAGATTTATATTTAAGAAAACAAGCAGAATTTGAAAACTTCAGAAAAAGACTTGAAAAAGACAAAGATAATTTCATTAAATTTGCAAATGAAAACATAATGAAAGACATAATTAACTTTCTTGACAACTTAGAAAGAGCAATAGATTCATCAAAAAAATCAAAGGATTTTGATACTTTACTATCAGGCATTAGTATGATTGAAAGCGAAATACTCTCTAGTTTTGACAAAAAATACAACTTAAAAAAATTTGGAAACCTTGGTGATGTTTTTGATCCAAGTCAACATGAAGCACTAAGCATAGAAGAAAAAGAAGAGCTTAAAGCTCCAGAAATAGTAGAAGTATACCAAAAAGGATACTGCTACAATAATCGCGTATTAAGAACTGCGAAAGTTAAAGTTGCACAAAGCAAAAACTAACATATAAAAATAAAAAGGAGGTTATATATGGGAAAAATAATAGGAATTGACTTAGGAACAACAAATTCATGTGTGGCTATAATGGAACACGGAAAACCTGTTGTAATACAAAATTCAGAAGGAGGCAGAACCACACCATCAATTGTAGCTTACACAAACAAGGGTGAGAGACTTGTTGGACAGGTTGCAAAGAACCAAATGGTTACAAATCCTGAAAATACAATATATTCAATAAAAAGATTTATGGGAAGAAGGTTTGAAGAAGTTGCAAGTGAAATCAAGATGGTTCCTTATAAAGTAGAAAAGGGACAAAATGGAGATGCTCGTGTAAACATTTCTAACATAAAGAAACAAATGTCACCTCCAGAAATATCAGCTGCAACTCTTACAAAAATGAAAGAAACAGCTGAAGCTTATTTAGGTGAAACCGTAACTGAGGCTGTAATTACCGTTCCCGCTTATTTTAACGATGCACAAAGACAGGCTACAAAAGATGCCGGCAAGATCGCAGGACTTGATGTTAAAAGAATTGTCAATGAACCTACAGCTGCAGCGCTTGCTTATGGAATCGAGAAAAAGCATGAAGAAATCGTTGCTGTTTATGACCTTGGTGGGGGTACTTTTGATATCTCAATACTTGAACTTGGAGATGGTGTTTTTGAAGTTAAATCAACAAATGGTGATACTCATCTTGGCGGTGATAACTTCGATGATGAGATTATTAAACATTTAATTACTGAATTTAAAAGAGATAGTGCTATTGATCTTTCAAACGATAAAATGGCACTTCAAAGACTTAAAGAAGCAGCTGAAAAGGCAAAAATAGAACTTTCTGGTGCTCAAGAAGCATCAATAAATCTTCCATTTATCACAGCAGACGCAAATGGACCTAAACACTTACAATACACTTTAACAAGAGCAAAATTTGAGCAGATGGTAGATCACTTAGTTCAAAAAACAAAAGAGCCATGCCTTAAAGCTATTAAAGATGCTGGACTTAAGGCTTCTGATATAAATGAGGTAATACTAGTTGGAGGATCTACAAGAATACCAGCTATTCAAAAAATTGTAAAAGAAATATTTGGGCAAGAGCCAAATAAAGGTGTAAACCCTGACGAGGCTGTTGCAATAGGAGCTGCAATTCAAGGTGGAATTTTAACAGGTGAAACTAAAGACATGGTACTACTTGATGTTACACCTCTTTCTTTAGGGATTGAAACTCTTGGTGGAGTCATGACAAAATTAATTGAGCGGAATACTACAATTCCTACAAAAAAGAGTCAAGTCTTCTCAACAGCAGCTGATAATCAAACTTCTGTAGATATTAAAGTTCTACAAGGTGAACGTGAAATGGCAGCTCAAAACAGAATACTCGGTAATTTCATTCTTGACGGAATACCAGCAGCACCAAGAGGAGTTCCACAAATTGAGGTTAGTTTTGACATTGATGCTAATGGAATAGTGCATGTTTCTGCTAAAGATATGGGAACTGGAAAAGAACAAAAGATTCGAATTGAATCATCTTCAGGGCTCTCTGAAGATGAAATTGAGAGAATGGTCAAAGACGCGGAAGCTCACGCTGAAGAAGATAAAAAGCTAAAAGAAGGCATCGAAGCAAAAAATACAGGAAATTCCTTAATTTATCAAACAGAAAAATCTCTTAAAGAACATGGAGATAAAATCACAAGTCAAGACAAGCAAGCTATTGAAAATAAAATTAAGGAACTTAAAGACGCATTAGAAGGATCTGATGTATCTTTAATTAAATCAAAAACAGAAGAACTTCAACAGGCTTCATATAAAATAGCTGAGGTAATGTATAAAGACGCTCAATCCAATGCAGCAAGTCAAGGCAATACTCAAAACAATACAGGTAATGACAGCAAAGAAGCTGATTACGAAGTTGTTGATGAGGATAAAGGGTAGTGAAAAGGGATTATTATGAAATTTTGGGGCTCTCAAAAGGGGCCTCAAAAGATGAAATCAAGAAAGCATATAGAAAAATAGCAATCAAATATCATCCTGATAAGAATCAGGGTAATAAAGAAGCCGAAACCCTCTTTAAAGAAGCTACAGAAGCTTATGAAGTTTTAGGAGATGAAAATAAGCGTGCTCAATATGATAGGTTTGGACACACAGCTTTTGAAGGTGGCGGTTCTGGATTTAGTGGGTTTTCCAGCGGTTTTGGTGGGTTTTCAGACATTTTTGAAGATTTTGGAGATATTTTTGATTCATTCTTCACTGGAGGACAAAGACAAGAAAGGCACAGGCAGAGTACAAAGGGTAAGGATATACCATATCAAATAGAAATATCACTTGAAGATGCTTATTTTGGCTACAAAAATACCATTAATATCACAAGAGAAAAACTATGTGAGTCCTGTTTTGGGAAAAAATCTGAAAAAGGGACAAGTCCCTCAATATGTAATATGTGTAATGGAAGCGGACACGTAATACAAGGAGGCGGATTTTTTAGGGTAACAACAACATGTCCAAAATGTCATGGAAACGGGAAAATAATATCAAATCCATGCAGATCATGTAAGGGTAAAGGAAGTTTTACAAGTCAAGAAACAATTACACTCAATATTCCACGAGGAATTGATGATTCACAACAAATCAAAATGAGAGAAAAAGGAAGCATAAATCCTGACAATCAAAAATATGGCGATCTTTATGTAAGAGTATTAATAAGACCCCACAGAATTTTTAAAAGAAACGGAAAAGATCTATATGCAACCCTTCCAATAAGCTTTACTCAAGCAGCACTTGGTAAAGAAATAAAAATAAAAACAATATCCGAAAAAAAAATCACAATTAAAATTCCAAAAGGAATAGAAAATGATGAACAAATAATTATTAAGAATGCAGGCATGCCTATATTACAAACAGAAACATTTGGAAATCTAATTCTTGTTACTAAAATAAAAAGCCCTAAAAATCTAAGTCACAATGCGCTTAATTTACTGGAAGCTTTAAGTCAAGAAATTAAAGACACCGATGAGGTAAACTTAAATAAAATTTAATATGTATATCACACATGCTAATTCCGTCATTGAAAGCATAAAAAACAACAAAGGACTTGAATTATATATTTCAAAGACAAGTCCAAAAATCAAAAATATTGAAGAATTGGCTAAGAAACATAACATAAAAGTAATAAAAGTTAATGACATTACCAAGATAATCGGAAACAGCACTCACAGAGGTTTTGCTCTAAGATTACAAGACGTAAAATTTAAAAATACAAAAACTGACGATAAAAGTTTAGAAGATTTTTTAAAAGAATTTCAACACAAGAATAATGTATTTATCTTGATACTGGATGGAATAGAAGATCCCCAAAACCTCGGAGCAATTCTTAGAACAGCAGAACAATTTAGCATTGATCTTGTTATTATCAGCCAGAGACGTAGTGCCAAAGACAACTCAACAGTCTTGCGCACTAGTTCTGGAGCAAGTCAATATGTCAATAAAGTAGCAGTTTCAAACATAAATAATGCAATAAAACTTTTAAAAGAAAGCGGTTTTTGGATATATGCCAGTGACACTAAAGGGAAGGAAATAAACAACATGGAAATCGATGATACCAAAATTGCACTCATTATGGGCAACGAAGGTAAGGGGATACACAAGCTTATTAAAGAAAATTCTGACTTTTTAGTTAAAATTCCAACTAGTGGTAAAATAGACTCATTAAATGTATCTGTTTCAACAGGAATTTTAATATTTGAAATTAAAAGACAACTGAACTTACTATAAATTATTTCTTGCCTTTAAGATAAATAATAATACCACCTAATAGAATAAAGCTTACACCCAAATATGAGTAAATGTCAGGATATATCCCTAGGATAGGAATTGAGAATATCATAGAAAATATTAAACTAAAATAACTAAAAATAGACACCTCAGAAGAATTACCAATCTTATAAGATATAGTAACAAAGAGCTGAGATAAAGCAGCTAAAGCTCCTATTAACATCAGCCAAAGAATATCATTTAAATTTACAACATCAATATTCCAAATAAAAAAGAAAGGCAATAACATAAACAAACCAATAAAAGATAAATAAAATAAAAATGTAAAAGAATCTATGTCTCTTCCTTTATTTGAATATCCAATTAAAACATAGGATATGGCAAACAAAAATGCAGATAAAATACCTATTAAAAAAGGATAATGATCAATATCAATATTAGGTCTAAAGATAAAAATAACGCCAATAAAAGAAAATATATAAGAAATTAACTTATAAAACTTAAGTTTTTCTTTAAGTAGAGTTACTCCTAAAATAGAAACAAAAATAGGAAATGTTAAATAAAGAGCTGTCGAATCTGTTGGAGAGAGTAAAGTCATACTGTAAAAGAGTAAAAATATTGCCACATTACATACGACAGATCTTATTATCAAAAACATCCTATCTTCACATTTACCCAAAAAAATATTTTTATTTCTAGTAAAAACAAAAATAAAAATAATACAAGGAAATAAATATCTAAAAACTAATTTAGAAAACAAAGAATACTGTGGGACATACCTAACACACACAACAAGCAAAGAATAAAAAAGAGCATATAAAAGCATACAAAAAATACTAAATGCTCTATTTCCTATCAACATATCATAACACTCCACAGCACTTTTGATTGAAGCAAGTAATCAATAATATAAATTTACATAATTAACCTAAAAAATTTCTCATTTCAACAGAAGCTATAAACCCTTCAGCCGCTGCTGTAATAGCCTGTGCATAGAGCTTATTGCTAACATCTCCACATGAAAATACACCATCAACGCTTGTCTTCACACAACCTTGAGTTACAATATATCCATCCTCATCAAGTTCTAAAAATCCTTTTAAAAATTCTGTGTTTGGCTTATACCCAACAGCCATAAATATCCCATATACGCTTAATTCAAAAGTAGAATTATCTTTATTATTTATAATTTGTACTCTAGATACAGAATTTTCTCCATTAACTTCAATCGCTTCACAGTTATATAAAATCTCAACATTAGATAACTCTTCAACATTTTTTCTTAACATAGCAATAGCTTTTAAATAATCTTTTCTTACAATAACATATACTTTTGATGCCAATTTACTCAAATAAATAGCCTCTGAAATTGATGTATTACCTCCACCAATTACTGCCACATTTTTCCCTTTAAAAAGATGTCCATCGCAAATTGCACAAACAGAAATACCCTTATTCCAAAATAAATCTGAATTTTTAAGCGTATCAAGCTTCTTAGGGGCTGATCCTACTGCAATAATAACAGCCTTACTCTTATAAATATAATTATCGGTAAAGAGATAAAAAACATTATCTCTCTTTTCTATAAATCTTACAGTCTCAGAATAAGTAGTAGCCCCCAGATTAACTACCTGCTCTTTCATATTTAACATCAATTCTCTTCCACTTACACCATTCTTAAATCCTGGATAATTATACACATCTGTAGTTGTTGTAAGCTGTCCCCCCGGCTCAGGTCCTTCCAAGACAACCGTTTTATATCCACTCATAACAGTATAAATTCCAGCTGTAAGCCCAGCAGGGCCCGAACCAACAATAATTACATCTTCAACAGAATTTACCTCTGTTCTTAAAATATTTTTATCATCACGCTTTTTTATATCAAGTGTTTCAAACTCTAACATAAATCTTTTAACCTCTCTGAACCTTTCAAATACACTACTAAACTTATTTACTATAACACAACTTTATCATATGTTATCTTAAAATCTTTGGGATGCTTCTAAAAGAAAGTTAAGATTAATCTCTAGTACACAACATGGAACAGTAATTCCAAAATTACTCAACACAAAAGGTGATACTTCACCGAATTCACCCACACAAAAGTTATTTACAAAAATTTCAGCTCTTCTTCCAATTATATAAAGCATTGATGCTCTCGCTTCTACTAGCCTAAATTCAATATTTAAATAATAAAAAAGAGATGCGACTAAAGAGCTAATTTCATTAAATGTACAATCTTTATCTGCCATCAAAAAAGCCAAATTATCATAGGTCACAGAAGCTTCAGGACTATTTGGATCCCTTAAAGCTACCTTGCCAATTTCAAAAATCTTATGTGGATAAGGAAAGTTAGAACTAATACTTTCAGATTTAAGCAAATCAGATATTATAGAACATCTAATATATTCATAATTTTCTGTCATTGGATTATCAACGCTTAAAAACCAATCTTCCATTTCATAATTACGTACATTTTCAACAAGGTCTTTCCTAGACCCTAGATAATTATAAATCATTTCTTGGAATCCCATTCCAATCATTAAAGATCTAACCTTTCTTGAAAATTCTTCTATCTGAGTAAGCCTACCTATGGTAAAACTTTTGGGAAGCTCTGGTTTAAAACTATCCAATCCTCTTGCTATCATTATCTCTTCAATAGCATCAACTTCATGAAGAAAATCATTCCTGTAAACAGGAGGATTGATGCGTATTTTATCTTTACCTTTAGAATCACCTGCACTAGAAGAATAAGCAACTGCAGACACCCCTAATTTTTTCAAGTCAAGACACATCTCATCTGCTGTTAATTTGATTCCAAGCATTCTATTAACATTATCAACACTAACTTCCACAGTATCTTGGAAATAGAAAGGACAAACTATTTCTTTCCCAAGTAAAGTTTCCTTAGGGAAAATTGTCTTTACTGGAAAAATTTCAAAACCCATATCATGCAAATCACAAGCAACAACAGATAAAGACAACAAAGTAGCCTCAAGATTATTTCCCGTGACCTCAATAAATAAATCAGTATCACCTACCTTTAAAGCTCCAACATCATGAGAATTGATTATTGGCGGATAAGATAGAGTTTGCCCCTTATTGTCTACTAACAAAGGATATCTATTGCAATCTTTAAGAATTGACGAATATTCTATGCCCTTAGGATGCTTTTCATTGATTTCCCAAATAGACATCTCGTTTTCCATACCTAAAGGAATAAATTTATAGTTACAATTACAAGCAGTATAGTTTATTGGAAACTCAATAAAATTTGCCGAATACATTCCCATTGCAACTCTTCTACGCTTTTGTCCATAATTCTGGCAAAGTTTTTCCTGCAACTGAACTAAAGTATCAAGCATTTTGTCATCACAAATCATCCCCTTTGCTAAAAATCCAAAAACAAAAGGCCTAATACTAGACATCATCTCAGGAGAAACCTCAATCTCACCATAAGCCTTTTTTAAATCACCAGCTTTAGAGAAAAATTCAAAAGAAGGCAGACTACCAAAAAGATATGTCTTAATTTGACGTGCAAGCCCTACACACGACCATAAATCTGGTCTATTTGTATCATTAAACTCAATTTTTATCTTATCATTTTCTTCATCAAATTCATCAATTTCAGCTTTAGCTATCTCAAGTACAGACTCAAGCTCAGACTCTGTTAAATTCTTTCCTATTTTTTCCAATAAAATACTTTTATACACTTCAACCTTTGGCATTTACCTTCCTCGCCTTAAAACAACACTCCCAATATCATGAGTAAAAAGTTCCCTTATATCATTTAAACCCAAATGCATTAAAGCCATTCTATCAATACCAATACCCCAAGCAATAACAGGTGCATCAACTCCAAATGGTTTTGTAACCTCTGGTCTGAAAATACCACTACCACCTAACTCAAACCAACCAAGAACAGGATGCTTTACATGCACTTCAATCGAAGGTTCCGTAAATGGAAAATAAGCAGGAACATATTTAACCTCAGTAGCACCAGCAAGTTCCTTAGCAAAAATTTCAAGAAGACCAAGCAGGGTTTTAATATTAACATCATCTCCAATAACAATCCCTTCTGTTTGATAAAAATCAGCTCCATGAGTTGCATCAACTTGATCATATCTAAAGCATCTAACAATTCCAAAATATTTGCCAGGATTTTTTGCATTCATTAATTGCTTTGCTGATAAAACTGTACCCTGAGTTCTTAATACCAACCTTTTTGAAATACTCTCATTAAAATCATATCTCCATCCTCTTGAACCTGTATTAAACCCATTCTCATGCGTAGACTTAACATTAGAGAAATAAGGCTCTGGTAAGGATTCTGTCGAATTTGGTTTTTTAATATAATAAACATCCCTTGCATCACGTGCAGGATGAAATTGAGGCATAAAAAGAGCATCATTATTAAAAAATTCTGATTCCACCAAGGGGCCATCAAATTCTTCAAATCCAAGACTCACAAGTCTATCCTTAACCTTAGCAATATACTCAGAATAAGGATTTGCACGTCCAATAAAAGTCTTATTTGGCAAAACATGTATATTATACTCTCTAAACATTCTACCTACATAAGTATTGTTTTTTAACATTTCAGGTGTTAACTTTCCAATTCGATCTTTTGGAAATCTATGATTCCTGTACTCAGCTCTCACTTCTAGTCCAAACTCAGTAAACTCAAATTTTAAATCCAACCTTTCTATTACCTTAAATAAAGTATCACTAGCTCCTTTTTTCTTAGAGACACTAGAAATAGCAAATAATTCATCTTTTGATAAATCATCTTCCAAAATATCGCCATCTTTAGCTCTTGAAAGCAATTTTTTCACTATTTTATAATTAGCAGATTTTTCTAAATCTTTAGCAATAATTTCTTTACTTGGCCCTAAAGATATCACTTCTTCTTTAATCAAATTACCAAATGCCTTTCCAACATCTTTAATCTCAACACCTAATTCTTTTGACAAATCAGTAATTAAAACCTTTTTACTAGATATAAGACTTATTATTCTCTCTTCAATCAAACCATTTTTTAAAGCATCAAGACCTTTCTCAGTCAAACGATAAAATACATTAACCTTTCTAAAAACTTCGCTAATAATACCCTTGTAAGAAAGCCATTCTATTATTTTATTTGCTTGCCCCTCATCATACCCTAAATCTTTAGAAAGACCGGAGGCAGAAATTTCATCAACCTTTTTATATTTAAAAATTACTTGTTCCTCAAGAGGATGCAATGTTTTTACTATTGTTTTCAGTCTATGATCCACAAAATATCCCTTTATTCATCACCTTTATTACTAATTCCAAGTTCCAAAATAAGCTCCACCTCACCAACGGATAATTTAGTGGCTCTTGAAATTTCTGAGGCACTCCAACCCTGCCTCATAAGCTTAATAACAGAGTCTCTAACTGTTTCATTATTAAGACCAACATTATCTTTATACTTAGACTCTGTCTTTACAAGAATACCAAGAGTTTTTATTCTCTCTTCCGCAGCTACATTTAAGTTCTCTAGTCTAGTCTCAGATTTTGCAACTCTCTCTCTTATATTTCTAGTATGTTCTAATTTACTCTCAATCTCTGCTAGCATTTCTTTAAGAGTTTGAGCATTACCCAAAGCTTCTTGTGATAAATTCTTATTTACCATTAACTCTGCTATAATAACCCTTAATTCACTAAGACTTTCCTGAAATTCTGAACTCTCTTTAACTAATACTTGCATTCTATTCTCTATTTCAATTATTAAATCAAAATTTTTATCAACAGATTCTATGGTAGTTTTTAATATGCTCTCCTTATTGCTAATCCTATCATAATTATCAAGGACATTAGTTTGCTCCTCCCTGATTTCCTTAAGCTTAGTTTTATAAATCTGAATTTCATCATAAGTTTCTGTAAATTTCTTATATCTATCCTTAAAGGAAGCATAAAACTCAAGAAATTGATCAAATTCCTTTTTAATGCCTTTAAGGTCTGTTTGCTGAATCTTTAAATCATTAAATACCTCAACAATATCTGATGATTGATTTTGAATATTTTTAATTTCTTTATTAATTTTTTCAAAATCCTTCTTATAGTTTTGAACAAGTTTCATCTCATCAGTTAAGGTCCCCCATAGATTTTCCAATTTATCCTTGAAAGAATAAGCCTCATTAAGAATATCATTATTTCTCTCTAACTCAACTTCAAGCTCCTTGTATTTTTCAACTTGAACACTTATGGTAGCATAACGACTCTCAAATTCTTCTTTCAAGTCAACCTTGTATGAAATCAAATCATCCTTAACTTCATCAACAAAATGATCAAGCTCACTATCATAATCCAATATCTTCAACTTAAGTTGTGAGATATTATCATCTATCCCTTTAAACATTGCCTCATATGTACCCTTAAGTTCAACTTCCATCTGATTAACCCGAATACTCAACCTATCTTTTAAAGCTCTAATTTCTTCCTCTGAATAGCTAAAACTATTCTTAATTTCATTTTCAAATGAAACATAATCCTCTCTTATAGAACTGGAAAAAGAATTATAATTTTCCCTAATTGTCCTCTCAATATCAATCCTATAGGTATTTAATTTCTCAGAAATCTCTAAAATATCATTTTTCATAACATCCACTTGAGATTCAAAACTATCTTTATTATCTAAAAATTTGTCTACAATCTCTTGCTTTTCTCTCTCAAATCTTGAAATTATTAGACCAAATTCATCTTCTAATTTCTGATTAGCCTCTCCTATTTTAACTTCAATATCTTTTTGTTGACTTAAAACTCTAGCCTCCACCTGAGCCCTAATCTCTTCAATATGCAAATTTATCTTCTCATCTAGAGATTCAACTTTAGAATCAATCACTTTTTCAATATTTAAAACTCTATCTTTAAATTCGTCTGCAATATTTTTCAAATTAATGCTAGAGCTGTTTTTAAATTTCTTAATATCTTCTTGTAAATTACCAAAAATTTCTTCTGTTCTTTGTTCAACACTATCCTTAATCACTCTTACAGTACTCTCAATAACAGAAATATCACTTTCAATCCTTTTTACACTTCTTTCTGCAATGTCTGTTCTCTCTTCAAGTGTTTTATAAGTACTCTCTTGCCAATTCTTCATATCATCTTTAACCCTTAAAAACCAAGAGTCAATATTATTTTGACGATTATCTATAAATTCAATAAATTTATCCATACGACTAGAAACGCTTGTTTCCATTGAAGTTATTTTATTCTCTGTATCTCTTTTTCTAGCATCAAATTCTCTGCTAAAGTCCGAGTAAAAATTTTCTTTATTGCGTATAAGTTCCTGCTCAACTTCGATCTTAAAATTCCTCATAAGGACTGATTTATCTTCTACACTCTTAATTATATCTCTTTCTAAATTCTCAATTCTCTGATCTGACAATTCTACAAAGCTTTCTAAAGAGGTTCTTAAATGTTCACTTCTTTTCTTTAAATCTTCAAAAAAATCTTCTTCAATAAGTTTTAAATGTGATGACACATTTTGATAAGAATCTTCTTTAAGTTTTATGACATCTTTTTCAATATTATTTAAACTTAATTTAAGTTCTCCAAGATTTTCCAATTGCTCTCTAATTTCTCTGGTCATCCTTGTATTTGAATGAGCAAATTCCTCACCTAGATCAGCAATACATGAATTTAATCTATCCTCCATATCACGATGCATATCATTGTACTTAGCCTCTAACTCACTATACTTACTCATTATCAGCTCTTCTACATAACTACTCCTCTCCTCTATCTTACCCTCTATCATCTCCTGCTTCTCATTGTACTTACTCTCTAACTCACTATACTTACTCTCTATCAGCTCTTCTACATAACTACTCCTCTCCTCTATCTTACCCTCTATCATTCCCTGCTTTTCATTGTACTTACCCTCTAACTCACTATACTTACTCTCTATCAGCTCTTCTACATAATTACTCCTCTCCTCTATCTTACTCTCTATCATCCCCTGTTTCTCATTGTACTTACCCTCTAGCTCACTATACTTACTCTCTATCAGCTCTTCTACATAACTATTCCTCTCCTCTATCTTACTCTCTATCATCCCCTGTTTCTCATTGTACTTACTCTCTAGCTCACTATATTTACTCTCTATCAGCTCTTCTACATAATTACTCCTCTCCTCTATCTTACTCTCTATCATCCCCTGCTTCTCATTGTACTTACTCTCTAGCTCACTATATTTACTCTCTATCAGCTCTTCTACATAACTATTCCTCTCCTCTATCATCCCCTGTTTCTCATTGTACTTACCCTCTAGCTCACTATACTTACTCTCTATCAACTCTTCTACATAATTACTCCTCTCCTCTATCTTACTCTCTATCATTCCCTGCTTCTCATTGTACTTACCCTCTAGCTCACTATACTTACTCTCTATCAGCTCTTCTACATAACTACTCCTCTCCTCTATCTTACCCTCTATCATTCCCTGTTTCTTATTGTACTTACCCTCTAGCTCACTATACTTACTCTCTATCAGCTCTTCTACATAATTACTCCTCTCCTCTATCCTACTCTCTATCATCTCCTGTTTCTCATTGTACCTACTCTCTAACTCACTATACTTACTCTCTATCAACTCTTCTACATAATTACTCCTCTCCTCTATCCTACTCTCTATCATCTCCTGTTTCTCATTGTACCTACTCTCTAACTCACTATACTTACTCTCTATCAACTCTTCTACATAATTACTCCTCTCCTCTATCTTACTCTGTTTCTCATTGTACTTACCCTCTAGCTCACTATACTTACTCTCTATCAGCCCTTCTACATAACTATTCCTCTCCTCTATCTTACTCTCTATCATCTCCTGTTTCTCATTGTACTTACCCTCTAGCTCACTATACTGTAAATCAATTTCATTATGACATTTACTAATTTTATCTTTTAGATCTTTCTCAATTTCTTTAAAACTATTTTCAATTAACTTAAGAGAAGATATTTTATTATTAATTCCATTCTCATACTTTGCAATCTCTTCATCAATTGAAACAGTTGTTTTCATCATATATGAATCAAATTGTGCCTTCATTTCTTTCTCAATATCTGATTTAATTACATCAAACTGATAGCTTATCGTGTCATTATTCTCACTTATTCTTTTTCTTAAACTTTCTTCAAATTCTAAAATCTCTTTTGACCTCTCTTCCACTATCTCAAAATTACGATCCATCTCATATATTTTTACCCTTAATTTTTCATCATTATCCGTAAGTATCTTATATATTTCATCTCTAATCTTTGAAATAGCACCTTCACTCTCAATTAAAAATGTTGAATACCTCTCCTCAAGATTACTTTCAATAATTTTGAATCTCTCCTTATAAAGATCATTTAAAAACTCAGATTTATCTTCAATATTATTCTTAAGTTCATTAATCATCTCTACAAACTGCTCTTTTAATTGAACAACATCATTATCTATTACTCTCTTGTAATCAATAGCTTCCTCTCTTCTAACTTCATATTGCTGTTCAATTTCTTTTAAAAATTCATTAATTCTTATCTCTTCATTTTCTATTAAGGTCTTAATCTTGATTTCAAAATTTTCAACTTGATACTTTGATACATCAAAAGATGATTTAAAATTTTGTAAATCTTCATTCATATTCTTGCTAAGGGCGCCTATTTTATCTGTTAATTTCCTGCTTATATCTTCAATCTCATATACTATTTCATTCTCTAATTTATTTGAAAGAGTTTCTGAATATCCTCTAGAATTAAGTATTACTTCATTATATTTTTCATTAATCTCCTTATTTAAATCATTAAATCTTGAACTAAGAGAATCAAGAGTAATATCAATATTAGCCTGAAATGAAGTAATATCTGTTCTTTTATCTTGCAACAAACTATCAACTTCTTTAACAAACTCTTCAGATTTTTCTAGCACTGTAGCAAATTTCTTAGATAAATTTTCTTCTATCTCCTTAGTATCGGCATCAAAATGAGTCATAATATTTTTAAGTAATTCATCCGAATATATGTTCCCTTGATTTCTAAACTCGTCTATTTTTTCAAGATAATAACTATCAAGTCCTTCAATAGTAGTTTTTAGTTCCTTAATCTTTAAAGTCATCTCAGAATCTATTAAATTGATATCAGCCTTTCCTGAAGATAATACATTCTCAATATTAACCGTTATTTCGCTTAATTTTCCTTGCCAATCATTAAGCTTACTATCTATCTCAATATTAAGCATATCTTTTCTACTTAAGATATCTTCTGATATCGCGTTTAAAAAATTGTCTATTTGTTTCTGATTCTCATCCTTAATTTCAGCAACCTTTTGTACCCTAGTTTCAATAAATGAATCAAGATCTGTCCTAAAATTACTTAAAACATCTTCACCCTCAAGTTTAAAATCTTTCAATCTATATTCAAGCTCTTCCATTTTATTCCGAATCAACTCTTCTTTATTAGAAAAACCTTCATTAAGTCCATTAAGCGTCATAATAACTTTGTCATGGATAATTTCAACTTGATTATCAATAAACTCTTTAATACCTAATAAAGTCTCATCCCCCTTTGTATATGACATATCTTTCAATTCTTTATATTTTTCTAATATTGAACTTTCAAGATCCTCCGTTTTTGATGAAACATACTCAAGTCTTTCACTAACATCTCTTTCTAAAGACTCAATTTTTGAAGAAGCTGATAAAAGTAACTCTTCACTTGAAATTTTAATATCTAGTAAAGATTTATTTAAAGCAATAAGCTCATCTTTCCAATTACTATGCATATCCATTGCCTTTTTCTGAATATGCTCTGAGAGCTCATTAAAGATATTTTCACTAAGTTCTTTCCCTTTTGTCCTTTGTACTTCAATCAAATTTAAAAACTCTTCATTGGTTTTATTCAAATGGGATTCAATATTCTCTAAATTAGAATTCACTTCCTTCTGCCAATCCTCGTACTGTAACTTGGTAGCTTCCATTTGATTAATAAACCCACCTATATCCTCACTATAATTACTCTTTAAACTAGATATCTCCTTACTAATATCATCACTAATACTAATCAAATTGGATTCAAAATCCCCTCTTAAAACCTCAAAGTCCTTAATCAATAAATCATTTAAAGACCTCATTTCATCTTCTAACTTTTTACTAGTAATTTCAAAATTTTGATAATCAATATTTGATTTTTCAAAAATTCTATCAAACTTTTCATTATACTTAGTAGCAAAATCATCAATATCACTCTCAAGTTTATCTGCAATATTCTTATACTTACTTTCCAGCTGATTTTCTAAATCACTACTTTTTAAATTTAAAGATTCTACTAGAGTCTCATACTTCGAATTAATACTCTCATCTAAGTAAGAAGAATCACTAATAAGCCTATCATTGATTCTTTTAAGATCTGCGTATAAGCCATTATCCAACTTAAGTATCTTGTCTTGAACATCTGTCTCAATATTTGAAATCTTAGTTTCTAATTCACTCCCAATATCATTCATTCTTGAAAATACATTATCACTAAACTTATTAATATCTCCTTCTACCTTTGTCTTAAATTCAACATATATTTTATTAGAATCTTCCTCAAGATTATCCAATAATGCCTTAACATTGCTCTCTACACTTTCCATCCTAGAATTAGCATCATCTAAACTAAGTTCTATTCTCTCTCTTATATCCTTATTAAACTGATTTATCTTGTTATCATACTCTTTATAAATTTCCCCTACATTAGATTCAATCTGGACCCTAAATTGATCAAAAATATCTGCCACTTGCTCTTCATACTGTCTTATTTCTTGTTTTATGGTCTCCTCAATAGAATTTAACCTAGAATAAGCATTATCCTTGAAAACAGAACTTACAGAAGAAATTTCATTATCGATTAAGATAAGTTTATCTTCAAGTTTATCTTTCATTTGCGCAGAACGCTCATTAACATACATAAATACTTCATCAAACTTTAGCTGTAGCTCCTCATTCAACCTAGTTAAAATAAAGTCTTCCTTTTCATTAATTTTGGCCTTTGCCTTATCAAGGATAGCTTCAATAGAATTTTCTATTGATTTATATTTATCCTCATAAATAAAAAAAGATTCTTCCATTGTTTTATTATAATTATCTATACTAGACTCAATCTTAAATAAAAATTCTTGAAATTCATTAGCAAGCTTATCATTGCCTTTATCTAAAATTTCGCTCTTTCTATCTTCAAGCATTACTAAAGACTCTTGATAAGACATCAGACCCTGATCTAAATTATTCATTCGCAAGCTAAGGTCTTTAACAGTGTTATCAAACTTTTCCCAACTTTCAATCTTAATTGCCTCAAGATTTTCCCTATTTGTTTTATCAAATTTTTCAAAAACAGAAATCAATCTAGAATCAATAGAATCAATCTGAGTATTAAAATTTTTTAAAGTCTTTGAAAGCTTATCTACGATTTTTCCATCAACTTGAAGTCTTTGTATGTTATCTTGGACTTTAAGAGTCATATCATCTAATTCTTTAAGCATAGAATCATGATAAGCAATCTTTTTCTCTACTTCTGCAAAATCATTACTTTTATTTTTAATTTTTTGTTGAACTTCATCTATTTTTTTTATAATCTCTATGCTAGAACGTTGATAAGCTTCCATGTCAACAGCAAGATTATTAATTTCCTTTGTCTTATCTTCAATAAAATCTTCAAGATTATCCTTAGCAATATCAACAAATTTTTTAATCTTATCTAGAGCCCTTGAACGTCTGTCATACTGTCTATAGATAAATAAAATTACAAAAACCAATAAAAGATTAACCAGAATGGTTACAAAATCTATCATAAAATATTTTACCCATACTCTATATATTCAAAAGTATATATTCTTGCAAGTCTTTATAATTATTAAAAATAAAATCACACTTCACATTATCTAATAATTTTTTTCGAGAAAAGAAAGCAGTTCTCATAAAAACATCACCAGCACCTAAAATATCATACTCATAAGAATTTCCAACATATAAAACATGATTACTTTGAATACCAAGCTCATCCATAATTCTTAAAAAGGCCATTTTATTTGGCTTTAAATAACCAGTATCTTCTGATGAATAAAGAATATCCCAAAAACTATCCTTAATCCCTAATAAATTACTTACGCGAGTTGCAATTGGAAAATCTGACATTACTCCCAACTTTATTCCCTTAGATTTAAGAGAATAAATTAAATCATGAACACCAAAATAAGGCTTAAATCTTCTAAATTTATTTCCAAAAGCCTCGCCATAATAAATTTTATTTAATAAAAATTCACACCTGCTCTTACTATATCCTAAATACACAGAAAGCATTTCTATTTGCATAGACATTAACTTATCTCTACTAGAAGGATCACTCCTCCCTTTTTGCAAAACTCTTATTTCCTTTCTTACTCTTTTAAAAGCCAAAAAAAATCTAATATTTCTTAAAAACTCAGGAAACATTATTAAATTCATACTAATTTCAGGGTAAAGAGTCCCATCAAGATCAAATACTACAGCTTTTATCATAATAGCTAATCATTTATCCTTTTTGGTATTGGAACTATGGACACACCCTTTAAAGCTTTTACTCTAACCAAATGAATATATGAATTTGGATATCTATCCCTAAGTGATTTAATTGAAGTTTCATTATTAACTTCCATCACAGAAGTTCTAAAAATAGTTTCTTTATCAATAAATGGAAACAGTACAACAACATGCTTATGAAACACCTTTCCAGGAAATTCATTCATTGTTGTATTAACAGACCCAAAGTATATATAACCAGGCTCACTTAAAGCCAAATAATACAAAATAAATTCTAAATTATCTATCTTATACCCACGATTTTCAATATAGTTTAAAAAACTAATATTGTTTACATCCATTTCTTTAACCTTATCCAAAACCAAGTCAGTATTAATATACTTAAGCCTGTATCCAATATTACGAATCCAATCAAGAGCAAAAAATAAATCTCTACTAAATTCATACTGCTCAGTAAAACTATTGCCTCTAACTCCAATATGTCTAACTTTAAGATCTTCTATTTTTAAAAGTTTTCCAGTCATTGTCTTATAAATTGAATCAGCTACCCACTTGCCAAACCCAGAGCAATTAAATCCTTCAACCTCTTCTTGAGGTTCACCCGTTTTAATGTACACCATCTCTCCCAATTCACTCATAGCTCCATCAGGAACCTCAGTAATTGAAGAATCCTTTAAAAATGTTCTAAACTTATCAACAATATGAGAAACATTATCATATTCTTCAAAATATTTAGGATCAAAAAATTTTAAGTCAATAAAATTACTAACATATTTAGCTATCTCAAGAAAAGAGCCAGTAGCAATATCTCCAATTTTAAAAGGTAACTTAACATCTTTATGTATTAAAGTATTTATTAAATAAAAGTCAGCACTAGAATTCATACCACCTGCTTTTATTCTAATAAAAGTATCTGCTCTATGTATAAAAAATATTTTTATCTGCTCAATACCATCTTTTCCAACTTTAACTACATAAGACCCTGGAAGAATATAAGGCACACCATCTTTTCGATTAAAAAAAGAATAATAAACATAATCTCCCATTATTGAACTTGAAACCTCAACATAATAACCGTCTGTAGTATAATATTTTTGAGGCTTTATCTTTTCCGCATTACTACTTGAATTAAAATATTGTGAATAATTTGTTCTAACTGTAAAATCGTAAAAAAATTTTTCAAATGCTAAAAGATTTAGATTACTAATGATTAAAAATAAAAGTACATGTATCACTTTAAGATTCTTGCCTTTTCTCTCATTTCTATTAAAATTGGAATATTATTATACCCAATTTTACGAATATTATTTACTAAATAATTATAGTAAGAATTTGGGAAATTAGTCATTTTGTTAGCAAATAAAATAAATTTAACAGGATTAACACTAGCCTGAGTTATATACTTTACCTTATGTGTAACATTTAAATGATAATCCTTAATCCACAAATTTAACATTTTATTCAAATCAGTAGTATTGACCTTAAGTTCAAGTTGTCTTTTAAGTTTAATTGCTTCTTTAAAAAGATTATCTAAACCTATCTTTCCATGTACGGATATCCTTAATATAGGAGCAAACTTTAAAACCGGAAAAAAGAAATTAACACGGTCTTTTATAGCCTCAAAATAACCATTCTTTATTTCTACACAATCCCATTTGGTAAATACAATGATAATTCCCTTACCCTTCTTAGTTGCATAATGAGCAATTTTCTTATCTTGAGCTGTCAAGTCTTCATTAGTATCAATTAATAAAAAGACAATATCTACCATATCAATTACTCTTAAAGCCCTACTTACAGAATAATGCTCAATAAGTTCATCTACTCTTGACCTTCTCCTGATTCCAGCCGTATCAACAATTTCAAATGTCTTTCCATTCCTTTGAAATTTTGTCTTAATAAAATCTCTTGTAGTTCCAGCCTTCTGAGAAACAATAGACACTTCATGTCCTGCTAAAAAATTAATAAGAGTAGATTTACCTGAATTTGGCTTTCCTATAATACCAATTTTAACATCAATATTATCTTCATCACTTGCCAATTTACCAACTGAATTTTTTAAAAAATTTTTTAAAGAGTTAATCCCTTTACCATGAGTTGCGCTAACTAAAAAGCTCTTTTTAAATCCCAATTTTTGAAACTCATAAGCCAAAGATTCCTTATTCTGACCATCTATTTTATTTAATACCAAGACTATCTTATCGCTATATTTTCTTAGTCTTTCAATAAGTTCATAATCTTCTGACAACATTTCATTTACATCTAAAACAAGTAGAATTAAATCAACACTATCAAGTAAGTTTATAACCTTATCAACTACAATTTTGCTAAGTTCATCCTTTAAAAGTGTAAATCCGCCAGTATCAACTAAATAGAATCTATAAGAATCTACCTCGCATACCTCTTTAATTAAATCTCTAGTAACACCATAAGTTTTATCCGTAATGCTTCTTTTTGAGTTTAAAAGTTTATTAAATAAAGTAGACTTACCAACATTCGGCCTGCCTACAATAAAAACACTACTATATTCTCGTAACTTAGAATTAATCAAAGATAACTTGCCTCTTTCTTTATATAGCTATTTTTATTATAATATCAAATATTATATGTTTATGCCAATTATAAACGGATATTCAATTGAAAAGGAAAAAAAGGAATAGGCGCAAAAAAAATAGTTTTAACAAAATAGATATATTTCTAGTACTATTTGCTATTTTTTTAACAGGATTGTGCTTATTGCTAATAATTAAAAACTCATTAATTAAAAATATATTTAATGAACAAATTGACAATTATGAAAATTTTGAATTTGATTCATCAAAACCTAATAAAGTAATAGAGGCGGAACTAGATAATACAAAAAGAGAAACTATTAAAATAGTTAGTAATGAAAAATTTTTAATCAAGCCTCCTGAAATACAAAAAATCGAAGAAGAATTTAAACATCAACAACAAAAACTTTCAAAAAAGAAAAGAATAGTTAAACTATATTTCATAAAAGTTACTGCTGAAGGACATTTTTTAAAGCAAGACATTAAAAGAACTATTCACTATGACAAAAATATTCTTGAAGAAACACTAAAAGCACTTATTAATGGACCAAATGAATATGAACTTAAAAACAACTTCTTAAGTTTAATTCCTATCAATACTAAAATATTAAATTTAAGCATAAACGATGGAATTGCTCACATCAACTTATCTAAGGAATTTTATGAAAATAGCTTCGGAGTAGAAGGAACAATTAACCAGGTAAATCAAATTATTTTAACATGTCTTGAAATTCAAGGTATTCATGGGATAACTTTAAAAATTGAAAATAATCCAATAATACTTGAAGATCTAAATTTAAACTTTTCAGGTATCTTAGATAAAAAAACATTTAATAAGTATTAATAATTAAGATTATTAAGTAATGCAAGAGCTTGTTCAAGTTCGAATATGCTGTTTTTAGTAACCAAGAACATAAATTCTTGATTCCCCTTCCTTCCTTTAATTTTAAGTTCTAATATATTTTTAACTTGTAGCTTGTTATCATAAAATTTTCTAATTACCTTATCCAATATATTAGCTAAATATCTGGCCTCAACTACACCACTAAAATCTTTTATGTTTAAATCTAATCCTTTAAGTTCAAACTGAGGCTTAATAAGAGTAATAATAAACCCATCAGATATCTTATTAATCAAATCTACACATATGTTAACTGCAGACCTAAAAGAAACATCTATGACAGCTAAATTGGGACACATGTCAAATTGATTAATATCAAATATATTGGTCTTCTCAAAAACTCTAACCCTTGGGTCAATTCGTAGTTTATAAGAAAGTTGATTAAATCCAACATCAATAGCATAAACAAACTTAGCACCTTTTTGCAAAAGGCAATCTGTAAAACCACCTGTTGAAGCTCCAACATCAACACAAATTTTATCTTTAACTGCAATTTTAAATGCTTCTAAGGCTTCTAAGAGCTTATACCCTCCCCTTGAGACAAACTGACTAGCTTCACTCTGTGCTAAACTTATTGCATTATTCTTTGATAGTAAGACCTTAGGATTCCTCTCCCTGTGAGAATTGACATACACTCTTCCAGTCAAAACTAATATTCTCAATTCTTCTCTTGTCAAATTAGGATAATTTCTACAAAGTAAATTAAGTAAACTATTTCTGTATTCTCTCAATTTTCAAAGCACGCCCTGTTTTCAAATCAGAAGTAATAACAACACCTTGTATAATCACATTATCTTCAACCACCTCTGTTCGTAAAGCCACATATTCAAGTAATCCTCTAAGAGAAATTTCAGGACTAAATCCTATTACAGAATTTAAACTACCCGTCATACCAAGATCACTAATATAAGCAGTTCCTTTTTCCAAAATTCTCTCATCTTGAGTCATTATATGCGTATGCGTACCAACAACTCCTGTAACAAGTCCATCTAAAAAATACCCAAAGCTTTCTTTCTCATAATTGCTCTCAGCATGAAAATCAACAAAAATAGTTTTAACCTTATTCCCAATCATATTTATAAACTTTTTTATATTTTCAAAAGGGTTTTTAACAATAAAAGTCATTCCTAAAAACCCTTGAATATTTACAATAGCAACCTTTTCATTTTTAATATTTAAAATGCAATATCCATGCCCTTCAAGTAAATCTGAAAAATTATTTGGCCTTAAAATATATTTTTGTTTATTTAAATATTCTTTTATACTGTAATCAGAATAAACATGATTACCAGTAGTAATAATATTAACACCAGCTTTAAAAAGATTTTCTGCTATCTCTGGAGTAATTCCAAAGCCACCAGACGAATTTTCTCCATTAGCAATAACAAGATCTACATTATATTTATTTTTAAGGGCCTTAAGATTAAAAAAAACCTTTTTCAACCCCGCATCACCTATTATATCTCCAATTATTAAAGTCTTAATAATATTATTATCTTGCATATTCAATAACTCTGGTCTCACGAATAATAGTAACCTTGATTTTACCAGGATATCTCATTTCAACTTCTATTTTCTTTGCAATGTTTCTTGCAAGCATAGTAGCCTTCTCATCATTAACCAATAAATTATCAACAATAATTCTAACTTCACGTCCTGCTTGAATTGCATAACATTTTTGAACACCCTCAAATCCATAAGCAATTTCCTCTAGTCTTTTAAGTCTGTTTATATAATTATTCAAACTTTCACGTCTTGCACCAGGACGAGATGCAGAAATAGCATCCGCTATCTGAACAACAATAGCCTCAAGACTTTCCGGCTTTATCTCATTATGATGGGCAGCAATAGCGTTAACAACAATATCACTCTCCCCACAACTTTGAGCAAGCTCAGCTCCCGTAATAGCATGTCCCTCGCTATTCTCAGAAATGCTTTCCATTCCTTTACCAATATCATGTAAAAGACATGCTCTCTTTACAACAACAGGGTCTAATTTCATCTCTTTAGCCAAAATTTCCCCTATTATTGCTGTTTCTTTTGAATGACTTAAAACATTCTGTCCATAGCTACTTCTAAAGTAAAGTCTGCCAAGTCCCCTAATAAGTCTTTTATCAAGTCCATGAATATTTAAATCAAATACAACCTTCTCTCCCTCTTCAAGAATAATATTATTTATCTCATTAGTTACACTATGTACAACTTCTTCAATTCTTGCAGGGTGAATTCTCCCATCCGTAATAAGCCTCTCAAGTGTTCTTTTAGCTATTTCCTTTCTTACTGGATTAAAACAAGATATAACAACAGCTTCAGGAGTATCATCAATAATGATATCTGCGCCTATTAACGTTTCAAGAACTCTAATATTACGCCCTTCCTTACCAATTATCCTACCTTTCATCTCATCGTTAGGTAATGCAACAGAAGCAATCGTAAATTCAGAGCTAACCTCAGTAACCATGCGTTGCATGGTAGAAACCAATATATCTTTTGCAAGCTTATCTGCTATTAGCTGAGCCTCTTGTTCGCTTTTATTAATAATAATTTGAGCATCTCTTCTAGAATCATTCTCAATTTTCTCAATGACAATCTTTTTTGCTTCTTCTTTTGTTAATCCAGAAATATTTTCTAATTTTTTAACTAAAGATATCTCTTTTTCGCGTATTATTTTTTCTTTTTGTTCTAATTCCTTACCCTTAGAATCAATTCTACTTTGCTGTTTATCAAGAGCAGACATTCTCTTATCTAATGCCTCTTCTCTTTGTAATAATCTTTTCTCTAAGTTAAAAATTTCATTTTTTCTCTCTCTTATTTCCTTTTCTTGCTGATTCTTTTCTTTAAGCAATTGAGCTTTTGCGTTTGAAATAATTTGCTTTTTTTCATTTTCTATCTCTAAAATTGCTTCTTCTTTTTTCTTTTCTAGCTTTTTATCTAAATTTAATAAAGAAAATCTACCTAAAATAATCCTTATTGCAAAACCTAATATAATGCCTATAACGACAGCAAGAATAGAAGAAAAAGTAATATACAACATACAATTTACCTCTTATTCTCTAAACTTAATTAAATATAACTCCTTAAAAAGGAAATACTTAATATGTAAGACTATTACTTTTCTTCTAGAGTTTTATCAACTAGCTCAAGAATAGCCATCTCAGCAGCATCTCCATATCTCTGTCCTAGTTTAATAACCCTAGTATAACCGCCCTTTCTTTCTTTAAAGATGGGGGAAATTTTGGTAAATAATTTATTAAGAATATATTTATCATGTATAAACTTTGACACTTCTCTTCTATTATGTACACTATCAACCTTTGCTCTAGTAATTAACTTCTCAGCAAATCTCTTAACCTCACTCAATTTCACTTTAGTAGAAGTTATTCTCTCATGCCTCAAAAGAGAAGTTACCATATTTCTTAAAAGTGCCTTTCTATGACTTGATTTTCTATCTAATCTATTAAATCCTACCCTAGTCTTCATATAAAACAGTCTTCCTTTTACTTAGATATTTTATCGCTTTTACTTAATGCTTTAAGCGCTTCTGCCTTAGCCATTCCTAAAAATAGCCCATAAACACTAAGTTTTTCAATTATTTCTTCTAAACTTTTTTTCCCAAAGTTTCTTGCTTTTGAAAGTTCTTCTGAAGTCTTACTAATAAGCTCTCCTAAAGTTTTAACATTTTCCTTAGTCAAACAATTTAAAGATCTAACAGATAAATCTAACTTTTCAACACTCATATTAAGTAAATCAGAATCTTTCAATTCAGTATTTTCAAGAGACGGCACAGTATTATCTTCAAAATTTACCAATGGAAGTAAAAAATCACGCACTATAGAAGCAGCTTTCCTTATAGCATCATTAGCACTAATAACACCTGTTGTCCATATTTCCATAATAAGCTTATCATAATCAGAACGTTGCCCTACTCTAGTGTCCTCAATAGAATATGACACCTTTTCTATTGGAGAAAATATAGAATCAAGCGCAATAGTATTAACTTCTTCTAAATATTTAGCATTTTGTTCAGAAGAAACATAACCTCTTCCATAATTAACTTGAAATTCAAAATCCAAATTTGCATTACTTGAAAGCGTAGCAATTACCAAATCCCCATTTAATACCTCAACACCCTCTCTTTCAAGATGAGCTGCCTTTAAAACATTAGTATCTCTACCATTAACAGAAAAATTTATCACTGTACTATTAATTCCTTTGTCTAACTTTAAATGAATATTTTTAATGTTAGCAATTACTTCAAGAGTATCTTCAACAACTCCAGGTATTAAATCAAATTCACTTGAAACAACCTTCAAAGATCCTCCTTGATTAGACTGAATTCTCATAGCAGATATAGCATATCCTTCAATAGAAGACAATAAAACTCGTCTTAAAGTATTCCCAATGGTAACACCAAATCCCTTTTCAAAAGGATATATTACAAATTTTCCATAGGAGCCATCATCCTCTCCCCTTAAAAACTCAATTCTATCAGGTATGGTAAAATCTTTCAAAAGTTTCTCTAAAGACATTCATTCCTCCAACTAAACTCGTCTAGTTTTTTTAGGTCTACACCCATTATGCGGTATTGGAGTAACATCTGAGATTGACTTAACAATTATACCCGTTGACCCAACAGCTCGTATAGCAGACTCTCTACCAATCCCCGGTCCCTTCACAAAGACATGTACATAATTAATGCCAAAATCCTTAACCTTACCCAAAGCAGCCTCCGCAGTCATCTGAGCAGCATAAGGAGTTGATTTCTTAGCTCCCTTAAACCCCATACCACCAGCACTTGCCCAAGCCAAAGTATTACCCCTTATATCAGATACAGTCACGATTGTATTATTAAAAGTAGCTTGTATATAAACATTTCCCTCTCCAATACTTCTTTTTACTTTTTTTTTGTTAGCTGATAATTTTGCACTCAACCTTCTCCCTCCATAAACAAAACAATTTTATTTAGTAGCCATTTTCTTATTAGCCACAGTTCTTCGCTTACCCTTCCTAGTTCTTGCATTAGTTTTAGTCCTCTGTCCTCTTAATGGTAATCCTTTCCTATGCCTAAGCCCCCTATAGCATGCAATATCCATAAGTCTCTTAATAGACATGGCCAATTCACTCCTAAGTTTCCCCTCAACAACATAATCACTCTCAACTATTTTTCTAAGCTTATTAATTTCATTATTATCTAAATCTTTAGCTTTTTTATCTGGTGAAATATCTGTTTTTCTACAAATCTCTAAAGCTCTAGTTCTTCCTATCCCATAAATAGATGTAAGAGCTATCTGAAGTTGTTTACCATTAGGTAAATCTATTCCTGCTATTCTAGCCATTATATCCCCTTATTTTTGTCTTTGTTTATGCTTAAGATTATCACAAATAATCCTCAAAACACCTTTTCTCTTTATTACCTTACATTTTTCACAAATTGGTTTTACACTTACTCTAACTTTCATAAAATACCCCTAAATTTTCTGTAAAAAAGCATACTTTTTATTATTTCCACTAGACATTCCTTGCGTCTTTAAATATGCATCAATCTGAATTAATGTATCAAGAGCTACACCCACCATAATAAGCAATGAAGAACTACCCATAATCCTTGAAACATCATACGGAAATCTAAAAATAGTTTGCACCAAAAAAGGAATTATTGCAATAATAGACAAAAAAATAGAGCCCGAAAATAATGTTCTATTCATAATACTATCCAAATAACCCTCCATCTCATCTGCCTTTATACCCGGTATGGTGCCTCCATTTTTCCTAATATTGTTACTTATATCTTTTGGACTTAATTGTATCTTGGAATAAAAATATGTAAATCCTATTATTAAAACTACATTTAATAAAGTATAATAAAGTCCATTAGGCCTTAAATAAGATAAAACCTGCCTTGCAATAGAAGAAGTCTCAGCAAACCCACTCAAAATTTGTAAAGGCAAAGTGATAAGAACAGATGCAAAAATAACAGGCAAAACGCCTGATGGATTAAGTTTTATTGGCAAATATGAACTCACAGTATTCCTTGAATTTGCCCTAGCATAGTGTATAGCAATTCTTCTTTGCGCCTTATATTCATATATAATTAATACTACAACCACAACAAAAATGCTTAAAACTAATATCACAAAAACAGGATTAATGTTTTGAGAAGGGTCTCTCATCCCCTGAAACAAATTAAACAAAGCTGCTTGAAGTCTAACTACTATCCCTGAAAAAATTATTAAAGATACACCATTTCCAATTCCTCTCTGATTAATTTGCTCACCAAGCCATAAAAGAATAAAAGTTCCCGTAGTCACTGTCAAAATAGCAATAAAAATATACCTATTAAAAGGCATATTAAGTGCACCTGGGATACTCCTAGCATAAAGACTAGTAGCATATCCCTGAGCCACTGCCGCAATAATTGTTAAATATTTTGTATACTTCTTGACCTTTTTTCTTCCACCATCACCTTCTTGCATCCTTTTAAGAGAAGGGAAAGAATAAACAAGCAACTGAATAATAATAGACGCTGATATATAAGGACCTATACTAAGCATAAATACAGAAAAATTACTAAAAGCACCACCTGAAAAAAAATCAAAATAATTAGTGATTGAAAAATCTGACTGTGCCTTAAAATAACTTCTAAGAGCCACAGGATCTATTCCCGGTATTGGTAAATAAGAACCAACTCTAAAAATAAAAAGAATAAAAAGAGTAAATAAAAACTTAGTCCTTAAATCTTTAATACTAAATAAATTGAAAAACAAATCTTTCATCACACTACCATTCTAAATTAATTTAATATTACAACCCATTTTTATTACAAGTTCTTCAGCAGATTTTGAAATACGAGAAATTTCAAAATCAACCCTCTTAGTAAGCTTGCCATTAGCTAAAACTTTAATATTCTTAGCATTTTTACTCACAAGCCCCTTTTTAAATAAAGTATCATGATTTACTAAATCTCCATCATCAAATTTTTTCTCTATATCCCCAAGTCCAACAATTTCATATCTTAATCTATAATCATGATTAGAAAATCCTCTTCTTGGAAGTCTTCTATAAAGAGGAGTTTGTCCTCCTTCAAACCCAGGTCTTGGTGAGGTATTCCTAGCTCTCTGACCCTTTTGTCCTCGACCAGATGTCTTCCCAAGACCAGATCCTGGCCCCCTACCTACAACTTTTCGAGTTTTATTAGCGCCCAAGGGTTTCCTTAACTTAATCATTTCTCACCTCACTTATTAAAATCATGTTAATTACCTCATGAAGCATTCCTTGCACTGATTTGTCCAAAGTATGTACCCTTCTATCTCCTATTCTCTTTAACCCTAAAGCTCTTAATGTCCTAACCTTATTATCTAATTTACCAATTAAACTTCTCTTAAGTTCAACCTCAACTCTAATGTCACCCCTAGAAATAATTTCCCGATTACTCTCCATCCTCTTAATAAAAGCCTTGTTTTTAACCCTAGATCTTGAAGCTTTAAACCTATCCTTCTTAAGTTGAAGTCTTAATTTTCTCTTAATCATAAATTAACCCCATAAAGTTCCTAAAGTTTTTCCTCTTATCCCAGCCACCTTTCTACCATCTAAAACTAAATCAAATGCCTTAAAAGTGGCCTTTACCACATTCATAGAATTATTTGAACCAAGAGACTTACTTAAAATATCATGAACCCCCACAGCTTCCATCACAGCACGAACAGGTCCACCCGCAATAATTCCAGTACCCTCAGTAGCTGGTTTAATTAAAACCTTAGCCTTTTTAAAATCCCCAATAACCATGTGAGGAAGAGTACCCTTCTTAATAGGAACAGTTCTTAAATTTTTCCTAGCATTTGTTGAACTCTTCTTTATAGCATCACTAGCGTCATTAGCCTTGCCAAATCCCCATCCAACCTGTCCTTCTCCATCGCCAATAACCATAAAAGCAGCAAAAGAAAATCTTCTCCCTCCCTTTACAACCTTAGTAACCCTATTAAGCGATATTAATTTCTCTATTTGTTTTTTATGAACCTGAGTTTCCACCCTATTTCCTCCTAAACATCAATACCAGCTTCACGCAAAGAAGTTGCAAAACTTGCAATAAGACCATGATATTTGTAGCCATTCCTATCAAAAATAAGTTTATTTATATTTTTATCTTTAAGTCTATTTGCAAGAACTTCACCAAGTTTCTTTACATCATCAACATTTTTACTCAATTTAAGACCTTTCTCAATAGTAGAAACACTTGCCAAAGTACGCCCCACCATATCATCAATAACTTGAACATAAAAATATTTATTGGATTTAAAAACAGTAATTCTAGGTCTGTCTGCAACCCCAAGCCCAATTCTATCTCTTATTTTCTTCTTGCGTTTTATATTTCTTTTTTCAGCTTCTTTTATTTTTTTCATAAATGCTCACTTAAAAATTTATTTTTTTACTCCCGATTTACCTACTTTCCGTTTAATTATCTCATTATCATACTTAATACCTTTACCCTTATACGGCTCTGGTACTTTCAAACTTCTAATTTCAGCAGCAACTTGCCCAACTCTACACTTATCTATACCTTCAACGGCAATTTTAGTATTACCATCAAGCTTAATAGAAATCCCCTCAGGAATCACATATTCAAACTGAGTTGAGTATCCTAAGTTAAAAAAAAGACTCCTACCCTGTTGTTCAACCCTATAACCTATTCCATTAATAGTAAGAGATTTCGAAAATCCATCCGTTACTCCTTTAACCATATTAGAAATCAAGCTTCTATAAAGACCATGAAAAGCTCTTGTCTGTTTATCTTCAAAAGAACGCTCCACAATAATGCTATCATCCTCAACTCTAACCTTAATACCACTCCCTATCACCTGACTCAATTTACCCTTATTCCCCTCAACTGTTACCAAATTGTCCTTAATATCAACCTTAACAGAATTTAACATCTTTATAGGAAGTTTACCAATACGTGACATATCTACCTACACCCCTTTTTACCAAACTGAACAAATGAGCTCACCGCCCACCCTGCTATCTCTAGCCTTCTTCCCAGTAATAACACCCTTAGAAGAAGACACAATTAATATTCCATATCCGTTTTTTATTCTAGGCATATTTTTATATGAAGAATATACCTTCCTACCAGGAGTTGAAATAGCGTCTATTTTATTTATAGCCGGATTTCTTTTATTATCATAGTTTAATATCGCTTTAATAAAAGAAATGCCATTTTTATCAAAAAAATTATAGTCCTTAATATACCCTTCTTCTTTAAGAATATTCAAAATTGATTTATTTATTTTAGACATCTTTAATTCTACAGATTCATGTCTAACTCTACTTGCATTCCTTATCTTAGTTAGCATATCTCCAACTGAATGTGTAACTGCCATAAATTCTCCTTACCAGCTTGACTTTGAAACACCAGGAATTAATCCAGCAGACGCATGCTTCCTAAAGCATATACGGCACATACCAAAATCTCTCATATATCCCTTCGGACGCCCACACAACTTACATCTATTTTTTTGTCTTGTTCTATATTTTGGCTTTCGTAAAGCCTTAATTATCATTGACTTTTTAGCCATAAAATACAACTCCTTTAATTACTAAATGGCATACCAAATTTAGAAAGCAAAGCTTTCCCTTCCCTGTCATTTAAAGCCGTTGTTACTACCGTAACATTCAAGCCAGATATCCTCTCTATTTTATCATAATCTATCTCAGAAAATATTATTTGTTCTGCTATTCCAAAAGAATAATTACCATTACCATCAAAAGCATTACCATCAACCCCCCTAAAATCCTTAACACGAGGTAAGGCTAAATTGATAAGCTTATACAAAAACTCATACATAATATTACCTCTAAGTGTGACCTTAGCTCCAATTTCTTGACCTTGTCTAATCTTAAACCCAGCAATAGCTCTCTTAGCTTTCGTCTTTATAGCTCGCTGTCCAGTAATTTGACTAAGCTCCAAAACGGCTGAATCTAAAAGCTTCTTATTTTTAACAGCCTCTCCAACTCCCATAGAAACAACTATTTTCTCTATTCTAGGAGCCTGCATAATAGATTTATACTGAAATTCCTCAACAAGTTCTTTTATAATACTATCCCTATAGTATTTCTTCAATTCAGGAACATAACTCATAATCTAAATATTCTCCCCATTTACTTTAATAAATCTCTTTTTTTCATTATCTTCAAATCTAATCCCCACTCTAGAAGCTACGCCC
The DNA here is from genome assembly GCF_003606285.1 of Borrelia turcica IST7. NCBI lineage: Bacteria > Pseudomonadati > Spirochaetota > Spirochaetia > Spirochaetales > Borreliaceae > Borrelia > Borrelia turcica. The sequence goes on along the minus strand of NZ_CP028884.1, from coordinate 521,796 downwards.
CCTACAAACAACATCACATTTGAAATGTCTATAGCTGCCTCTTTATTGATTATCTTGCCCTTTTCTTGGGGGGTTCTTGCTTTAATAACCTTTTTAACCATATTACAGGCTTCAACAATAACCTTAAATCTTCCCCTATCTATGCTAATAATCTTACCAATCTTCCCTCTATCTTTGCCACAAAGAATTTTTACATTATCACCCACTCTCAATTTTGTCTTCATAAAATACCCCTTATATTACCTCTGAAGCCAATGAGACAACTTTCATAAAATTAGCATCTCTTAACTCTCTCGCAACAGGCCCAAAAACTCTTTTACCCCTTGGATTTAAATTAGTATCAAGTATGACACAAGCATTATCATCAAACCTAACATAAGTCCCATTTCTACGTCTTATTTCCTTAGAAGTTCTAACAACAACAGCCTTATGTACATCTCCTTTCTTAACAGGAGAATTAGGAATGGCCTGTTTTATAGCAATAACGATTATATCTCCAACTCTAGCATATCGCTTCTTACTTCCACCTATAACTTTTATACACTGTGCTATCTTACCACCCGTATTGTCAGCTACCGTTAAATATGTCTGCATCTGAACCATATTAATCTCCTCTATAAAATAACAAAAATTACTTTGATTTTTCTAAAATTCCAACAAGCATCCACCTCTTCTCTTTACTAATAGGTCGAGCTTCAATAATTCTTACTTTATCCCCAACTTTTGATTCTTCCTTCTCATCATGAGCCTTAACTCTTCTACTAACCTTTAAATACTTATGATAGATAGGATGCATCCTTCTCTGAACAATTTCAACAACAATAGTTTTACTCATCTTATCACTAACAACCTTACCAATTAGTTCTCTCTTATTTTCTTTTGCCATATACCTAAACCTTCCTAATACCTATTTCATATTCATGAATCATTGTATTAAGTCTTGCAATATCACGTCTTATCTCTCTTTTTTTTAAAGGATTTTCAACATGCCCTACAACCGTCTTAAATCTTAAGTCCATATATTCTTTCTTTAAAGCAAACCTCTTAGCCTTAATATCATCAAGGGACATATCTTTAAATTTCTTTAACATAAACTCACCTCAAATCTCTTCTTACAACAAATATAGTTTTAACCGGAAGCTTAGAACTAGCAAGCATCATAGCTTCCTCAGCAAGCTCCTTAGCTACTCCAGCCATCTCAAACATAACAGTACCAAGCTTAACAGGCGCATTCCAATGGTCAACACCTCCTTTACCCTTACCCATTCTAGTCTCAGCTGGCTTCTTAGTATAAGGAATGTCTGGAAATATTCTTATCCAAACTTTACCACCCCTCTTAACCCTACGAGTCATAGCAATACGCGCTGCCTCAATTTGCCTTGAAGTAATAAAATCTGTTTCAAGAGAAACAAGTCCATACTCTCCAAAAGATATTTTATTTCCCTTCTGAGCTTCTCCAGTAAGCCTTCCCCTCTGTCTCTTTCTATATTTAACCTTTTTAGGACTTAACATTTAACTCTCCTTAAGATCCTAGACATCAGAATCTCTTTTATAAACAGAATCATTCCTAGACCTAGATCCAACCCCTGATTTTTCCTTAAAAAATTTATCCCCATCGCCAGACTTCCTACTTTTATTATCCGGCATATTCTTATCATTAGCTATTCTACTCTTATCAAAACTTTCATTTCTTTCTCTTAAAGGCTTTCTATTTATTACCTGACCAGCATCTGAATTAACTTTTTTACCTAAAAGTTCTCCCTTAAACACCCAAACTTTAACACCAATAACACCATAAGTCGTCTGTGCTTCAGTAAATCCATAGTCTATATTAGCCCTAAGAGTATGTAACGGAATTCTTCCTTCCTTAACTTCAAAACTTCTAGCAATTTCGGCCCCACCAAGCCTACCTGAAACTTTAATTTTAATTCCCTGAAGACCTTTTGAAATAGAAGATAAAAGCGAAGTCTTTAATAACTTCCTATAAGAAACCCTATTTTCAATTTGCCTTGCTATTCCATTAGCAATAATCTGAGCATCAAATTCTGGTTTCTTAATCTCTTTTATTTTAATATTAATCTTTTTAGAAATTTTCTTAGTTAACAATTGCCCTATCTTTTCAAGATTGGCACCCTTAACACCAATAACAGAACCAGGTCTTGGAGTAGAAATTACAACTGTTACCCTTTGAAGATTATTTCTAATAATCTCTATGTCGGAAATATCAAATCTAATTCCCTTAAGAAACTTCATCGTTTCCCGTCTTATTAAGAAATCTTCATAAAGTATCTCAGGATACAATTTTTTATCAAAATACCATTTCGACTTCCAATCCTTATTAATCTTTATTCTTAAGCTGTAAGGATGTACTTTTTGACCCATATTTTATTCTCCACTCCCCATCTTTTCATCAACTTCAACAAAAATATGACAACTTCTATTGATAAGTCTATCGGCTCTACCTCTAGCTCTAGGCCAAATACTCCTACGTCGCCTTCCATCATCTACCATAACTACCTTCACAATTATCATATCTTCAGAAAGATTTTTATTATGATACATAGCGTTTGATGCTGCCGATTTAACTACCTTACCCAAAAGCTTAGCCCCTTTATTAGGCATAGAATAAAGTATTGCAACCGCTTCAACATAAGATTTACCTCGTATATTATCAGCTATTGGCCTTACTTTCTTTGGAGAGGATGGCAAATTTTTACCCCTAGCCGTATATCTTCTATTTACAAACATATCCTCTACTTCCTTCCCTTCTTATCTGATTTAGCATGTCCTCTAAAAATCCTTGTAGGAGAAAATTCACCAAGCTTATGTCCCACAAGATCTTCAGTAATATAAACAGGAATAAAAGATTTCCCATTGTAAACAGATATAGTAAGACTCACCATCTCAGGTATTATTGTTGAGGCCCTAGAATATGTCTTAATAACCACTCTTTTCTCTTTACCAGAAGCTGCCAAAACTTTTTGATAAAGACTTTTTTCTATAAAAGGTCCTTTTTTAATAGATCTTGCCACTACAATCTCCTACTTATTTCTTCTCTTAACTATAAATTTATCTGAGTATTTCTTTTTCTTTCGAGTCTTATACCCCTTAGTAGGCTGTCCCCAAGGAGATACAGGATGACGTCCTCCAGAAGTCTTACCCTCACCACCTCCATGTGGGTGATCAACAGGGTTCATCGCAACTCCTCTTACCTTAGGTCTCTTCCCAAGCCATCTACTCTTGCCAGCCTTACCCACAGAAACATTCATATAATCCTCATTCCCAACCTCTCCAAGAGTTGCCATACACTTCTTAAAAACCATGCGCATCTCCCCTGACGGAAGTTTAACAGTCACATAATCTTCATCAGAAGCAAGTATCATAGCATAACTTCCAGCACTTCTTACAAGTTGACCACCTCTTCCAGGATTAAGCTCAATATTATGTATCATCTTACCAACTGGAATATTTTCAAGGGGAAAGGAATTACCACTTTTTATCGGTGAATTTGGACCACTCTCTAAAATATCGCCAACCTTAATTCCCTTAGGCGCAATAATGTATCTCTTATCTCCATCTCTATAAGCAAGTAAAGCTATATTAGAACTCCTATTTGGATCATACTCAATAGAAACAACTCGAGCAGGCACACCAAACTTATCTCTTCTACCAAAATCAATCTCTCTATACCTTCTCTTATGGCCACCACCTCTTCTCCTAATGCTAATTCTTCCAGAAGAATCTCTTCCCGCTCTAGATACCTTCCCCTTAGTCAAAGACTTTAAAGGATCATTACCCTTGCTTAAATCATCAAAAGACAAAGTTGTCTTATACCGCAAAGAAGAAGTTTTTGGCTTATAAGTTTTAATACCCATATTTCTCTTTCTCCAAAACCACTAAAAAATATCTATTTTATCTTCTTTTTTAAGATAAACATATGCTTTTTTCCATGAAGAAGTTTTCCCCTTACCAATAGGATACCCCTTCCTTGACACCACTACCTTATTCTTGCTTTTAACATTAAGCACATTACATGATATTGGAACAACATTAAAAAGTTCTTTAATTGCAGCACCAACCTCTTTCTTATTTGCCTGTTTTTTAACTCTAAAAGCATAAACATTCATATTCTCTCGCTGAATATTAGTTTTCTCAGTAAGCATAGGTGAAATCATTATATCACAAGCCTTCATAATTCATCCTCAACATTTCTCTTATTTAACATAAAACTCATTAAGCCCCTCAATAGCAGATTCAAGAGCTATTAAATTCTTAGCATAAAATAAGTCAACAACTCTAAGTTTATTAAAAGATAAAACTTTTAAATCTCTAATATTTTTTCCTGCTCTCTTAAGCATCTGATCATCATTTCCCAATAGAACAACTGTTTTTCCATTAGTTTTTATAAAATTCTTTATTACCAAAGCAAGCTCTTTTGTTTTTCCTGACTCAATAGTAAAATTTTCAATAACCTTAAAATTATCTTCTACAGATGCACGCAGACTAAGGACAGACCTAAAAGCAAGTCGCTTTACCTTCTTTGGTAATTTATAACTATAATCTCTTGGTTTTGGTCCTAAAGCTATGCCTCCGCCAACCCAAATTGGGTTTCTCTTAGTACCAACCCTAGCACGCCCTGTCCCTTTTTGTTTCCAAGGCTTCTTAGAACTACCTCTAACCTCAGATCTAGTCTTAGTTGAAGCTGTTCCAACTCTAAGATTAGCTAACTCATTTTTAATAGCATTATATATAGAACCATAACTAACATCTACATTAAAAACTCTATCTTCTAATTCTATAGACCGAAGCTCTTGTCCATCTTGAGAAAAAACTTTCCTTTCCATATTAAACACCCACTTTTCTTGCCTTTTTAACAATAACAAAAGAACCCTTAAATCCTGGCACAGCTCCCTTTACTAAAATGGCTCTTTTCTCCTCATCAATCAAAATAACTTCAAGATTTTGAATAGTCTGTTGATCTCCACCCATTCTGCCAGCCATTTTAGTTCCCTTAAAAGTTCTAGCAGGTGTAGTAGCTTGACCTGTACCACCAAGATGTCTATGAAACTTAGATCCATGAGAAGAAGGACCTCCACTAAAGTTATGTCTCTTCATAGCTCCCTGGAAACCCTTACCCTTAGTAGTACCAGTAATATCCACATACTTAATTTCTTTAAAAACATCAAGTTTAATTTCATCGCCAGCATCATAACCCTTAAGACCTCTAAATTCTATAACATACTTCTTAGGTCCAATATTTTCCAACTTTTTATACTGACCTCTTACGGGCTTTAAAACCTTAAAATTTTTAAGATCAACAGAACCCATTATAAGAGCATCATACCCATCTCTCTCTACTGTTTTTTTCCCTATAACATAATTGGATTCAAATTCTATCACCGTAACAGGCACTACAACTCCATCTTCTTGAAATATTTGAGTCATACCCACCTTTTTTCCAATCAATCCCAACATTAAAACACCTCAAATTCATATACTTAAAATCTTGTCCTCTATTTAATATCCACTTCCACACCCGCAGGAAGCTCCAATTTCATCAAAGAATCCATCAAAGCAGAAGTAGGATCTAAAATATCAATAAGTCTCTTATGAGTTCTCATTTCAAATTGCTCTCTTGATTTTTTATTAACATGAGGAGAACGCAAAACAGTATATTTTTTTATCTTTGTAGGCAAAGGAATAGGACCCTTTATTTGAGCTTTAGATTTTTGAACAGCCCTAACAATAGACTCAGCGCTCTGGTCTAATATCTTAACATCAAAACTAAAAAGCCTTACCCGTATTTTATCTTTAGCAATCAATTTACTCTCCTAAACTTTAGGGATACAAAAGCATCCCTATTCCCACACTATTCCAATATCTCAAGAATACGCCCTGAAGCAACAGTTCTACCGCCTTCTCTAACAGCAAACTCAACATTCTTATCCATAGCTATTGAAGAGATAAGCTCAACAACAATATCAACATTATCTCCAGGCATAACCATTTCCTTCCCTTCCAAGGTTACCATACCTGTAACATCTGTTGTTCTAAAGAAAAATTGTGGCCTATATCCTGGGAAAAACGGTTTATGTCTTCCGCCTTCTTCCTTAGTTAAACAATATATAGAAGCCTTAAACTTCTTATGAGGAGTAATTGTTCCAATAGCAGCAATAACTTGTCCCCTCTCAATATCCTTCTTATCAACACCTCTAAGCAAAAGACCAACATTATCCCCTGCCTGACCTTGCTCAAGAATTTTTTGGAACATTTCAACACCAGTAACAGTTGTCTTTCTAGTTTCTCTAATTCCAACAATTTCAACTTCTTGCCCAACCTTAATAACTCCTCTTTCAATACGACCAGTAGCAACAGTACCACGCCCAGAGATGGAAAAAACATCCTCAACAGCAAGTAAAAATGGCTTGTCAATGTCTCTTTCAGGAAGATCAAAATAATTATCCATAGAATCAAGAAGTTCCTTTATACATTTCGTAGCCTCAGGATCATCAGGGTTTGACATAGCCCCAAAAGCTGACCCCTTTATTATTGGAGTATCACCAGCAAAGCCATACTTCTCAACAAGTTCCAAAACTTCAACTTCAACAAGTTCAACAAGTTCAGGATCTGCTAAATCTAACTTATTCAAAAATACTATTATTTTTTTGATTCCCATTCTCTGTGCAAGAAGCAAATGCTCCTTAGTCTGTGGCTCTGCTCCACTGTCAGCCGCAACCAATAATACAGCAGCATCCATTTGAGCTGCACCAGTAATCATATTTTTAATATAGTCAGCGTGTCCAGGACAATCAACATGAGCATAATGCCTGCTCGCAGTCTCATATTCAATATGTCTAGCATTAATTGTTATCCCTCTTGCTTTCTCTTCAGGTGCATTATCAATATCCTCATACTTAAGCGCCTTAGCATCTTTATTTACCTTTGAACAATAAATACTAATAGCAGCTGTTAGTGTTGTCTTTCCGTGGTCAACATGCCCTATTGTACCAACATTCATGTGCGGTTTTGTTCTCTGAAAAACTTCCTTAGCCATGAATAACCTCCTAAATTTATACTCCAAATCCTTACTTAATCTTTAAAAATCCTTATCTTAAGAATTCCATCTTATTTTTTAACAATATACAATAATTATAAGATAAATAGAACTACCATAGTATATATATTAAAAGAATACCTTTTCTTAGAAATTGACCCGTCTTTCGTGTTTTTCTAAAAGAATCCTTAACAACTCTGTTAGTTTACATATTATTTAACATATAGTCAATAACTTTATTGTTTTATTCCATATTCAATTCTCTTTGAAATTGACTAGATAAGATAAAAATAGCACTAGTTTTTTAAAAACAATACTCACTATTAGAGAATGACGTGCAAGTATTCTCAATTCATCCTATTTTCATATACTCACACTACATATTATTCTATAATCAGCATAAATGAAGTATAGAAGAAAACCTACTTTTAAGTACCATTACTTAAATTATATTCATTATTATGTAATAAATTTAACTTTTATTACTAAATGTATACAACAATTAAAATTGGAACAAAAATCATTTAAAATTATTATAGTATTTATTTTATGTATGAATATATCATGCATAAAAAACAATTCTGTAAAGTCAAAAAATATTGCCAGAGAAATTACTTATATTATTAGCATAAAGAAAAATACCCACAAGATTGAAATAGTCAAATTTGAAACTGATAATAAAGATAATTTAATAATTACCCTTAAAAACAATAAAAAAACAGACATAAAACAAAATTCATTAGCCATTTTCAAAAAAGGCAATAAAACAGGTCATATGATTAAAGAAGGGCTTAGGGCAGGAGAAGAGAAAAGATTTAAATTAAATATCAAAGTTAATAAAAGAAAGCAAAACATATTTCATATTTTCTTAAAACAAGACTAGTAACTAAACCTCACCTTTATATGAATTTTAATACTTACAAACTTACAATTTCAATACTGAAGCGTTTATATAAACTAGTAAAATAATCATACACTTGTACTATGCTGTGGCTTTAGCCAATATTTTGTAAGAGTAAATAACAATAAAATAATAAAGGTCACATAGTTTGAAATTATGAAAGCATAACCTAGAGAATCTTCTATGACTCCAAAATATTGAAAAATAAGTACAACCGGCAAACGAATAACCCAAAGACGAATACAAATAATAATCATAACAAGTTTTGTAAGGCCTGAACCAATTAATCCTCCGAAAAAAACTTGCTGTAACCCATATCCAACAGTTCCAATTGATGCTAATAACAAATATTCATTGGCATAATTTAAAACTTCCAAATCATCTGTAAAAAAACTTATAATACCTTCTCTAAAAAATATTATAAATGCATTAATTGTAAGTAACACCACCAAAGATACAAAAAAACCCTTCTTTAAAGCATCTCCTACTCTATCAACATTCTTTGCTCCAAGATTTTGCCCAACAATTGCAATAATTCCAGTACCAATACTCATCCCAGGAAGAAGTAAAAAAGCAATGATACTATTTGTAAGACCATAAGCAGCTAAAAATTTGGGACTAATTTGGATTACAAGATAATTGAAAACTAAAAAAGAAAGAGAAGTCATAATCTGCCCAAAAGCCGATGGAAGACCTAAATTAAAAATATTCTTCATTATGGCAATATCCGGCATAATATCCCCTACATTTATCTTAAATCCACGATTTAATCCATAAGTTAGAAACACATAAGAAAAAACTGTTACTAATTTTGAAAAAAAAGTAGCCCAAGCAGCACCGGCAATACCTAAATTAAGAGTAAACATTAAAATCGGGTCAAGAATAAAATTAATAATATTTGTAATTAGAATTATTATCATCGAAATAATAGTTTCCCCTTGGGAATTTAATATATATATGATAGAAATACTTAAAAACATTATAGGTATTGCATAAACTGTGACATAAAAATAAGACTTAGCAAGTTCCCTAAGATCGCCTTTAACAGACATTAAATCCAAAATAAGATCTATAGACAGTAAAATAAAGACTGTAACAAACAGAGACAGTATAAAATTCAGGAATAACAACTGTCCTGCATATTTTGAAAACTTAGAAAATGTCCCCTCCCCAATAGATTTAGACATTAATGATATACTTCCCATAGCCATTCCCATAGCAAGAACCATAATAAGAAAATTAATAGGACCCGTAAGAGATAGCGCTGCAAGAGGTACAGCGCCTAACTTTCCTACATAAAACATATCTGTAAGTTCATAAAAAGCTTGAAGAATATTAGTTATCAGAATAGGAAAACTAATAACCAAAAATACCTTATATAAATTCCCCTGTAATATTAACTTTCTAATTTTAGTTTGACTTTTTGCCATATAAATTTTGCCTTTCATCAATTATCTTTATTAAATAGCAAAGCTTTTTCAAACAAGTTACTTCATTTAATTTTAAACCACAAATAAAACAGACTACTGAACTATTAAAACTTTTTCTGTTTCCAAGAACCACTAAGTACAATAACAAGCATAATAAAGAATCCAATATAGTTTGGAATCACAGCAAAAACCCAAATATACTCAAAAAGTACACCAAAATATTTAATTATTAACATAATAGGCATTGCAACAAGCCATACTCTAGTAAAAGTCACAATCATCACTATATTAGTTAAACCAGAACCGATTAAAGCACTCTGAAGAGCAAGTTGAAAAGAAAATCCAATACTACCAATGGCAATAAAAAATAAATAATAATTTGCATATTCTAAAACTGTCTGATTACTGGTAAACAGAGATATTAAAAAATTTCTGTTAATAATTAAAATGAATGTTGTAGAAATAGAAATCAAACCTATAACAAAAAATCCTTTACGCAAAGCCTCAATGGCTCTTTTTATTTTATTTATTCCAAGATTTTGTCCAATTATCGATGCTAAAGCAGAACTAAAAGCCATTGCAGGCAAAAACAAAAACGTGTCTATCATATTGGAAATACCATAAGCAGCCAAAAAATCAGTCCCAATTGTTACAATAAACGAGTTAAAAATGATAAAAGAAAAAGACACCATAGCCTGACTTAAAGATGCAGGTATGCCACATTTAAGTATCTGAAGCAAATAATTAAAGTTAGGTATTAAATCTTTAATATAAATTTTTAAACATTTATTAAAACAAAAAGCCATAATAGGATAACTTACAACAGTCACTAATTTTGAAAAAAGAGTAGCCCAAGCAGCACCAGCAATACCTAAATTAAGAGTAAATATTAAAATCGGATCAAGAATAAAATTAATAATATTTGCAATTAAAATTATCATCATAGAAATAACTGTGGACCCTATTGCATTTAATACAAACATAATAGACATGCTTAAAAACATAACAGGAATCCCATAAATAGCTATAGAAAAATACTCTCTTGCGTAATTTTTAAGCTCACCAGTAGCACCAATATAATCTAAAATCGAATCAATAAAAATGAATGCTAATACGGACACTAATACAGAAAGAAGCAAGCTTAAGGTTAATAATTGGCCTGAATATCTAGCTGTTTTCTTGTAATTGCCCTCACCAAAACTTCTAGCTATTAAAGATATACTACCTATTCCCATACCCATACCTAAAGACACAATAAAAAAATTTATAGGCCAAATAAGAGAGAGAGCGCTTACATATAAAGTACCAAGTTTCCCTACATAAAACATATCTGTAAGTTCATAAAAAATCTGAATAATGTTAGTAATAACTAAGGGTAAGCCAATAACAAAAATTACTTTATATATATTCCCATTAACAACAAGTTCTCTTATCTTATCTTGCTTTGCTACCAAAAACATTCTCCTTTAATAAAAATTCTACTTCTCTACAACTCTCTTAATTTTTGCTCCTAAAGAGCTAAGTTTGCCAACAACTTCCTCATACCCTCTCTCAATCTGATAAACATTTTGAATTTGACTCTCCCCTTTAGCACAAAGAGCCGCAATAAGCAAGGACATACCCGCTCTAACATCCGGAGAAGATAGGACACTTCCCTTAAGAACTGTTTTACCTGTAACCACAACCCGATGAGGATCACAAAGAACAATTTGAGCACCCATTTTTATAAGTTTATCTACAAAAAACATTCTAGACTCAAACATTTTTTCAAAAATAAGAACCGTTCCTTGAACTTGAGTCGCAGTCACTATAACTATGCTCATAAGATCTGTAGGGAAGGCAGGCCATGGTCCATCATCAATCTTGGGAATATGTCCTCCAAAATCTAGTCTTACCTTTAAATCCTGCCTTTCCTTTACATATATATTTTCCTCATCATACTCAAAATCAATGCCAAGCTTTGAATATACATGTCTTATTAAAATAAAATGCTTAGGGTCAGCTCTATTAATCTCAAGTTCCCCTCCTGTTAATGCAGACAGGCTAATTAGGGAACCTACTTGCATAAAATCAGCACCTATTCGAAACCTAGTCCCTCTTAATTTTCTAACACCTTTTATTTTAATAACATTAGAACCAATGCCAGAAATGCTAGCTCCCATAGTATTTAACATCTTACATAAATCTTGCACATGCGGTTCACACGCAGCATTCATTATCACGGTTTCACCAAAAGCAAAAACAGCAGCCATAATAATATTCTCAGTGGCAGTAACTGATGCTTCATCTAAAAACATCTCAGCTCCAATCAATTTATCCACTTCTAAAATAATCCGCTTCTCATTATCTATTAATTTAGCACCAAGCTTGCCAAGTCCATAAAAATGAGTATCAAGCCGTCTCTTTCCAATAACATCTCCGCCAGGAGGAGCAATATTAATCCTTCCACATCTAGCAAGAATAGGTCCAACAAATAGAATAGAAGCCCTAATTAAATCTGTTAAGGAAGAATTCATCTCTGTCTTATTAATATTTAAAACCTTAATTCTAACAATATTACCATCTCTTACGACCTCAGCACCCACATCCTTTAAAATATCTAAAATAACTTCTACATCTTTAATGTTTGGAATATTTTCTAAAACAACCTCTTCATCTGTAAGTAGTGCAGCTACAATGCAAGGCAAAGCTGCATTCTTATTGCCACTAGCCGTTATTCTTCCACCTATTTTAAAACCACCCTCTACAAGATAGCTATACATTATTTCGCCTCCAGATTGACCTAAATATTAATAGTTCAAATATCATTTTCATTCTTTGGACCACCTTTAAAATTGATATACTCTCTTACAGTCTCTACTAAAACAGCCTTTCCATTATCATCGATTTCAACTATAGCACCATTAAATCCAAGTCCATCCCAAGATTCAGTAAATCGATTATGTAAGAACCCTTTTAAAAATTTATCTATCTCAAATTCAGGAACATAACCAATAACACTATTTAAACTCCCAACTCTACCAAGGTCAGTAATAACTGCAGTGTCATCTAGGATTCTAAGATCCGCTGTTAATATTCTTCTACCAACACCAAAACAAACACTAACTCTAGATTTTAAATAAAAAAACATAGAATTAGTCTCAGCCGTAGTATTTGAATCAAAAAGCACAATTATATTATTGGTATGTAACTTTATTTTCTCGTAAACATAATCAAAAGCAAAAAAAGGACTATTAAAGTTATATTTCGTAATACCCGTCTGTCCAACAAGTCTAACTACAGCAACTTTACTACCATTAACATTATAAATAAAATAAGAATAACCCTTTATCCTAGCAGGACAATTTAGAGGTTTTAAAATAAAATTGTATTTATCAAGTTCATCACTCAATACAGTTCTTGAAAATGCATTTTCTCCTAAAGTTAAAACATCAACACCATACTTTTTTAGCAAAAAAACATGTCGTTTACATAGACCCCTAAACCCTGTAGTAAAATTATTACCAGACACTACAAAATCAATTTCTTTATTCTTTTTAAAAGTAGACAAAAATTCTTTTATTACAACAATGCCAGGCTTGCCTACAATCTCCCCGGCAATTAAAACTCGCAAAGCCACTAAACCCCTCTCTTTTTATTTATCTATATTGAAAAATTTAGAAATAATACTTTTTGCAATAATATTTGATAAAAAATAGCTTATGAAAATTGAAATAATAATCATTAACAAAACCAAAACAAACTGAAAAAAAGGAGAAATAATAACATTAAGCTTAGCAATAAAAAAAAATTCTAGAAAAAAAACTAAAAGCATTAAAGACAAATTAGTCAATGAGCACAAAATAAAGTATAAAATTTTCATAGATTAATACTTTCTATTCTTTACAAACAAATCATAAATTGCAAATAAACCTATTCCTATAACAACATAACTGTCTGCAAAGTTAAAAGTTGGCCATCTTTGGAGTCCAAAAATGCCAAAAAATTTTACATCTAAGAAATCCACAACGCCTAAAGGTCTAAATAACCTATCAATAATATTCCCAATACCACCAGATAAAATCAATAAAAATGAAATTCTAATTATTCTATTTTTTTCATTTAAGGAAAAATAAAAAACAAAAACCAAAACAACAATAGGAAGCACAAGAAAAAATAAATTTTTTAAATTATCGTCAATATTAGAACCTATTGAAAATAAAACCCCAGTGTTCCTAACATGTATTATTTTAAAAAAATCTCCAAAAATAGATAAATATTCAGAACCAAGTTTGACATATTGAACAATTAAATACTTAGATAATTGATCAAAAAAAACTAGAATAGAAATAAATATACAATTATTAATCAATTTGATTCTATTTATATTCATATAAAATCCTTATAAATTAGTATCTCTACCAACAAACTTAATGTGTAATTCTTCATAATTCCTAAAATACTCCATTAATTTTACCAAACCAAATGTTTCAGTAAAATAATGACCCGCAAATATCAAATTTACACCACACTCTTCAGCTAAAGAATATATTTGATGAGAGGTATCCCCTGTTATGAATAAATCAATACCATACTGCAAAGCTTCTTCAAAAAAAGAATATCCAGAGCCACTAACAATAGCTACCTTGTAAACATATTCCTTAAATTCTTTATAATAAAGAATATGTTTATTTTGTTTCTTAATCTTGTTCAGGATTTCAGAAAAATTAAGACTAGAAATAGAAATAATACCTAAATTAGCTCCCCTATAATTTGCAAAAGGAATAGGATCCCTAAACCCAAGAAAGTCAGAAAAAGCTTTACTATGAGAATAAACAGGATGTACATCCATAGGTAAATGTAGAGAATAAAGAGCTATGTTGTTTTCCATAAGATACTTAATCTTTTCATACATTACAGAAACAATTCTTTCAGATTTTGACCAAAAAATGCCATGATGAGTTATTAAAAAATCATAATCCTTAGCCTCTTTTAAAGTCGTCATACTTGCATCAACAGCAAAAGCAACCTTTCTAACCTTAGCATCCAAATTACCCACTTGAAGGCCATTAAGTCCTTTATCAATATTTTCAAAATTCTTTATCTGAAACATTTCATCCAGCTTGGATGATAAATCTTTAACATTCAAACTAAACTCTCCAAATTGCAGCATAACTTCTCTTGTCTCTAAGTTTTCTATGAGAATAAAGATTGTGCTCGCAATGAGTACAAAGACCCGAATCCTTAATATCTAAATTAAAATTAGAAATTAAGCCTAAATTAAAACTACCATTATCAAAGTATATTTTATCATTTCTATCATAAAAAGATATATCCAACAACTTCTTACTAAATTTTGATTTTACCTCTTCTAAAAACTCCAAAGAAACCTCATAACAACATGCCCTATTGTAAGGCCCAAATACAATTTTCAAATCTCGGAAGTTTGACCCCATCTTCTCAAACATAAGTAACATTTTTAAAATAATAAGCTTGAAACTACCCTTATATCCACTGTGAATAAGTCCAATATATTTTTTAAAACTGTCAAAACAATATATTGGAAGACAATCTGCATAGTAAGCAAGAAGAGCAACATTATAAGAAGAAGAAACAAGCCCATCGCCTTCCTGAAAATTGACAAAATCATCAGAGACCTCATAAACAATATTTGTATGCAGTTGCTTTAAATATTTTATTTTCTTGCTCTTAGGAATAAAATCTAGGTTATCATTATTAATATCCTTAATACTCAAATCAAAAGGCTGCTTAGTATATATTAATTTAATGCTAGGGTCCAATTCAAATTCATAATAAAGCTCTCTCTCTATTACTCTCATAATCTAAACTCTTCACCAAGATAAAGTTTTTTAGCTTTTTCACTATTTATAATATAGGAAACATTACCCTCGTCAAGAACCTGTCCTTGATAAATAATATAAGCTCTATCTATTATATCAAAAGCATCTCTTACATTGTGATCCGTAATTAAAACACCAATATTTTTACTTTTCAAAATTTTTATTATATTTTTTATATCTCCAATAGCAATAGGATCAATACCTGCAAAAGGTTCATCAAGCAATAAAAAATACGGATTAACTGCCAAAGCTCTAGCTATCTCAGTTCTCCTTCTCTCACCACCAGAAAGAGTATATGCTTTTTGATGCTGTATTCTCTTTATTTCAAATTCTTTAAGAAGATTTACAAGTTCCATCTTACGTTCAGCTTGTGATAAATCTTCTCTCCTCTCAAGAGCAACTAGAATATTATCCTCAACTGTAAGCTCTCTGAAAATAGACGGATCTTGTGGCAAATATACAATACCTATTCTTGCTCGCTCATACATATTAAGACCAGAAACATCATAATCATTTATCAAAACACAACCACTATTAGATTTAATAAATCCTACAATAGTATAAAAGGTAGTAGTCTTTCCAGCGCCATTTGGCCCAAGAAGACCTACAACTTCACCTCTATGAACATCAATAGTAACCCCATTAACAGCTACTTTCTCTCCATATTTTTTAACTATATTATCTGCCTTAAGAACAATATCATTAACATAGCCAACATTAAGCCTTTCTTTTATTGATTTTATTCTATTGCTTTTCTTTAGAAACATCTTCTTCTGTCTGGGTAAATTTACCCTCAACACTCCCTTCAAGATTATATTTATTAGTCTCCGTATTAAAAATTATCCTTGCAGCAGAATAATAATTATCATCTTGATAAATAACTGGAACGCCCTCAAGTACAATTTCTTTTTCTTCTTTATTATAAATCCCATTCTCAGCTCTTGCAAAAGTCTCGCCTTTGTATATTTTAACAGAATACTGCATAACATAAATGTTTGATTTATGTCCACCCTCTATCCTTTCGGCCTTAACAACAAGCTCATTTTCTAAATCTTCAAGCTCAACACCTCTTTGAAGATAAAAATTATCCAATTTTCTATTAAAGAATAAAAATTGTGCCTTAACATTCATTTTATTTTTATAATCTTCATAATAAACATTTCCACGAGCCTCAATATAAGAACTACCCTCTCCATAAATTTCAATCTCATCAGCCCTAAGTTTAAAATCAGATGAGGTCACCTCAGGATTTCCCTTCAAAACAACTCTCCTATAAAGAGAAGACATAATTCCTTGAGAAAAATCTGCTTTAAAAGTAAAATCATTTTTCTTTTGTGCATTACTTTCTTTTTTAGTATCTTTAAGTTTTTTTTTATCTTGTGCATAAATATTAAATAAAGAAATAAAAATTAAGAAAATAATGACACTTTTCATCTTATAAGTCCTTCCATACCAGAATAAAAATAAAAATGATTTTGATTTAAATAGTATGAAAAACCTTTTCCCTTTATATTACTATCATCAAATCGAACTAAAACTATCTCATTTGGAGGTGAAAACAGCTTCTTCTCATTATCTCGCCATAAAAGTCTATTAGTATTAATCAAGTAATAATTATTAACATCTTCTATTTTCAACTCCACAGCATCTTTCATATCTAAGTTTTTGGTAACATGAGAACCTTCTAGCTTATTAAATTTACCTGAAATCTTATTATCCAAAGAATGATACAAAAATCGCCCATTCTCCACTTTATAAATCTTATAATCATGGAAATAATTAAAACTTAAAGATTCTAATACCGTTTGTTTCTTACCACCTACAATATTATGATAACTAATTCCCAATATCTGTATTGAAGGAGTCTCTTTAGCAGCTTCTGACCTACTAGAATACTCATTATAATCAAAAGTACAGCTTATAAAAAGCAAAAATATCAAAAAGATAAGGAGAGTAAATCTTTTCATATAAACATCTTGCATAAATTTACAAAGTTTTTTCTAGGCTTTTTAATGAAAAAACTAAATATTAAAATTTTGAAACAACCCTCATTAACCAATTTAAGTAATTACATTTTACATCATTAAATCTAAAAAAAATTCCATCAAATTTCAAATTATCAAAGCTTCTCTTCAATCTGCAATTCTTTAAAATGAGCCTTTAATCTCGCCATAGATTCAATCAATAACCACAAAATATTTCTAAAAGTCTTCATAAAGTTTATCTTACACTGCTCAACTTCTTAAATCGAATTAATATATCTTTTCCTATTAACAAATTTCATACTATGCAGATTAAAAGTTTGAAATCAAAAATCCAACTCTCTTATTTTTACAAATAATTCAACATGATTAAAAAGAGAAATAGTATCTTAAACAGATATAAATAAATTATCGTATCACTTATTTAGTTTAATATATTTCTTACCGAAAACTTCAAATTAAAATCAATTATAATAATGTTCAAGCTCATCGTCTCTTTTATAAGTTACAATTTCATTTTCCTTAAACCAAATTGGTATTTCACGAAGAGCATCCGTAACATTAGCAGAAGCATGTATGATATTATAAATTGAAAATTTTTTCTCATTTGCATAGTTAAAGCTATGATAAGAAAAATCACCTCTTATTGTTCCAGGGGAAGCTGTTTTTGGCTCTGTAGAGCCACATAGTTTTCTGACAACTTCAATAGATTCAACACCCTCAACCACAAACGCAAAAACGGGAGAACTCATTATAAAATCAATTAAAGACTGCCAAACAACTTCTCCGTGCCTTACAGCAATATCATCATACAAATAATGTGCCTCAGCCATCTTTCTATTAACTAAAACCATCTTAGTAGCCACAATTTTCAATCCTGCTCTCTCAAATCTAGCAATAACATTACCAATTAAACCTCTTCTAACACCATCGGGTTTAATAATGCATAAAGTTTTTTGTATTAAAGTAGACACAAAAACCTCCTTATTTTTAAAATACAAATTAAGTTAATTATAAGCTATATTTAATCTAATTAATAAATTCTATTTCAAAATGAATAAACTATAAAAATTAATAACATAGAAAAATAACATACCAAATGCCCTATTATATTTTAAATAATAAACCTTACAATAAAACAAATATAACTCATATATGAAACATACTCTTAAAATCTATAAATTAAAACAATTAAACTAAAATCAATGCCTTGCTAAGTATTAAACTAATAAAAGAACTCTTAGCAAATCTTTTTGAATAAGAAATTATCAAATTTTATATCTTAAGTCTCAAACGAAAAGCCCTAAGAGTAGTAATTTTATCTGCACTACTAATACTTCCTCCAACAGGAAGACCAGAGGCTATTCTTGTGACATTAACCTTTATATCCTTTAAAATACTATTAATATAGTTCGCCGTTACATCTCCCTCAATACTAAATTCTGTAGCAACAATTACTTCTCGAGCTCCAAGATCTTTAACATATCCTGCTAGCTTATCAAGATTTAATCTACTAGGTCCAATATCTTTTAAAGGATCAAGATGCCCATGTAGCACAAAATAAAATCCATCATACTCTTTAGTAGATTCAATAACTTCTAAATCTTGTGGTGTTTCCACGACACAAATTAAATCCTTATTTCTATTTAAATCTGTACAAATATCACAAAATTCCTTCTCGGTAAAATTGTAACAATTCTTACATTTTCTTATCTTAGAATGAAGATTAATTAAACTTTGACCAAGGTTTTTTGCATATTCCTCATTATTAGATAAAATATCATAAACCATTCGTACTGCCGTCTTTTTACCTATGCCGGGCAACTTAGAAATTAAAGTAATTAAATCTTTTATAATCAAATCTTAAATCCCAAATGGAATAGAGTCCATTGTTTTTGTTTTAATCTCTTCTTTAACCTTAGAAATAGCATCATTAAAAGCCGCTTTTATCATATGTTCAAGAGCTTCATTGTCTAGGTCACTAAAAAATTCTTCCTTAATTGTAACCTTTTTAACAATAAACTCTCCGTTCATCTCAACAATAACAACATCACTCCCTACCCTACCATAAACACTAATTTGAGATATCTCCTTTTTAATATTCTCAACATTGTCTTTAAGGTTTGACATATTTTTTAAAAAATCTAGAGGACCCACTGCCACATTTTACTCCTTTACCTCAATTGCTCCAAAAATGTTTTTAATTTTCATAACTTCACTTTCAAATTCATCATCACTATCCTTAAAATGGTTCTGAAATACAACCCCTAATTTAGGAAATTCCTTACCAAACTCAGTCTTTATGTCATTTTGATAAACCTTAAGCTGATTATACTCAAATACACTAAAAACCTTATAATAAAGTATGCCATTTTCAATCACAACCTCTCCAGAATATACCAAGGTTTGTACATACTTAGATACAAAATAAATAAACCTTTCTTTAATTTTATCACTCTCTTCTAACTTATTAAAGCCATCTTTTGTCTCTATAAAAATCTCATCAATCTCATCAGAATCTAAATTTTCAGAAGGCTCAACTTCAGTTTCCAAAGAAATAGGTTCACTTTTATCTAAATCAACTTCCATTGAAGCAATGTTTTCTACTTCTGGATTTAAGTCAATATCATCTACACTAAACCCAACCTCACTGTATACCCTATCTTCAATATTTTGTATCTGCTTAATTAAAATATGATTTGGAATATAATCTTTAAGTCTAAGTATTTTAATGAAATTAATTTCAAGTTCATATTTAGGATTTACTGAAAACTGTAAATCCCTATAAGTTTCAAGCAATATACTAATACTTCTCTCGACATGATTTAAATCAAAACTCAATAATTTTTCTCTTAGACTCTCAGATTTAACCCCAACAAAAGTAAGATTTTTAATATCTAATTTTAAAAATAATATTTCTCTAAAAAACTCAATCGCATCAAGAAGAAATTGTTCACATGAAATTCCTGTCAAAAAAGAAGCATCTAGAACATGAATTAATTCTTTTAAATCTTCATCAAGGATACTTAATGCCATTTTTTCTAAAAACTCGTCACTAGTCAATCCCATCTTAGTTTTTATTTGTTCAAGTTTGATGTCAGAATTACTAAAAGAAACAATTTGATCAAAAAGAGTATAAGAATCTCTTACACTTCCTCCACTCTTATAAGAAATCCATTTTAATGCTTCATCCTCATATTTAATATTATCTTCAAGGCAAATCTGCTTTAACATCTCATAAATCTTATTTAAAGGTAAAAGTCTAAAATTAAAATGTTGACATCTACTCTTTATTGTATCGGGAAGTTTATGTACTTCTGTAGTGGCAAAAATAAAAACAATATAACTAGGAGGTTCTTCAATTGTCTTTAAAAGCGCATTAAAGGCAGAATTTGAAAGCATATGTACTTCATCAATAATATAAATTCTATACCTTGAACTAGCAGGAGGAAACATTATTTCTTCCTTAATTTGTCTAACATCCTGCACAGAAGTATTGGAAGCACCATCTATTTCAATAATATCAAGACTATTATCATTATCAATAGATTTACAACTGGTACATACCCCACAAGGAGTAATCGTTGGGCCTGATTTACAATTTAAGCACCTAGCAAAAGCTCTTGCAGAAGAAGTCTTACCAACACCTCTTGGTCCTGAAAATATATAAGCATTCGCTATCTTATTTTTCTCTATTGAATGTTTTAAGGTTTCAACAACAAAATCTTGTCCCTCAAGAGAATTAAAATCTCTAGGACGTCTCTTAATGGCAGTACCTCTTGAAGATATCATCTCATTTCTCCATACACAAACAAAAATCTTAACTAAAACCTTAGATGTTACAACACAAAAGCCATTAAATACAAAAAGATTACTCTTCGCATATTATAATACACTGCCAACAATTCCCTAAATGTTAAAGAACACATACCTACATAGAATAACTAAACCTAAGACTTACGCACTCACTAAGTAATTACTTACCGCTGCTACCTTCCAGTCCTGACGGGATTAGGCAATCCTTAATAGTGCGGGTCCTAGGAACCGGAGAGAATGGGATTCGAACCCATGATACACTCTCATGTATACACGCTTTCCAAGCGTGCGCCTTCAGCCACTCGGCCATCTCTCCAAATTCAACAACTTCCGTGCCCAAGAGGATTTGAACCTCTGACCTTCAGAACCGCAATCTAACGCTCTATCCAGCTGAGCTATGGGCACAAATAATATTTAAGTTTATTGTAATAAAAAACATTATTTATTACAATAAACTTAACTTATAAAGCGCATAGTCAAAACATATTTTTCAATACCAAATAATTTAAAATAAAATCATTTACAAAAGGAGTAGTAAATGACAAAAAAATTTCCAATTATAATGGCAATACTTCTATTAATTATCTCTTGTTCAAAATCTGAGGAAAATACAGAAAAATCTGATATCAACATTGAAACAAAAATCATAAAAGAAACCGGTACTTATAAAAACAATAACATCTTTCACATAGATGCCAAAATTCCAATTGTATCGGGAATAGAATTTGGATTTGAAGATCTTATACAAAAATGGAAAATGCATAACGAAACCGAAAAATTAGAAAAAACAAAGCCAAAAGAATATAAGCATGAATATTTTTATTATTCTGGTTTTGAAATATTTACAAACGAAGACCTTAAAATCACATCTATTCTATACTCAGAATACACAACAGAAGGAGGTGCAAATGGGTTTACAACATATTATCCCATCAATCTTAAGGGAAACGAAATAATAAAAATTTCAGATATAATTTCAAAAGATCAATTAGATTCCTTAATACAAGTACTAAGAGAACAAGCGAAAAAAGAATTTAAAGAATTCATGACATTTGATATGAATCATGATTTATTTGAAAATAAATTTGAAGAGATTTTTAACAAACATAAATATTACTTTAAAAATAACAATGTAATATTCTTCTATGATCCACTTATGATAAGTAATCATGCAAATGGAAAAGTTGAATTTACATTCCCAGTTGCTAAAAACAGTGAGGACTAGTTAATTCATCCCTGTTCTTAAGAATAATTAATTACGGAGAGGGTGAGATTCGAACTCACGGTAGGCTTACACCTACGACGGTTTTCAAGACCGTAGCATTCAACCACTCTGCCACCTCTCCAAATCACTACAATTTTAATAAATTAAAGAAATTCTTGTCAATATAAATATTTAACGAGAATCCCTACGGAGAGAATGGGATTCGAACCCATGGTCCCCTTTTAAAAGGACAACTTCTTAGCAGGAAGCCCCATTCGGCCACTCTGGCATCTCTCCTTACAACATACTAGTAAATATTATATTAGACACATCACATTGTCAATAAATAACAAAACACCCTCATTAACAATTGATCCTAAAATCCCTATAAGCATCAATTAAATCCTTAATCTCCCTAACTGAAACATCCATTTTAATATTCCTAAGCTCATTTAACAAAATTTCTCTAGTAATAGAAATCTCATTATTGTTAATCCTAAGCTCAATATGCTCATCTTTAATTTTCCAAATATAAGGACAAAGTCTAATATCATAATCAAACAAAAATACAGGATCTTTTAAATTTAAAGAATTATCAATAAAAAACAAATATTCTAATATCCAATTTCCCTTTAACACTATTGCAAACTCTTCTAAAAGTTCTTCAATTAAAATATCTTCCCTAGCCTCAAGTAACTTTAAAAGTTCAGAATAAGTGTCTGACTTAAGTTCGCAAAGCTTTTTCATATAAAAATATGCGTCTTCAAGGTCACGATTCCTTAAAAAAAATAAAAAAGCATAAAAACAAATCAAATCCATATCGGGATAATCTAGAATCATTCTTTCAATAGCTTTTTTAGGAGAAAAATTTAAAAGTTCTACCGTAGCAATATGCATATTATATATTGTGTACACATTAGGAAAGCTTAAAATAGCACTTACATAAGATTTAGTAGCCTGCGTCATATTTCCTATTTTATGCAAAATAGTGGCTCTATTATGCCAAATATATTTAGAATAACTAGAATCTGTTAAAAACCTCTCGGAAAGCTTAACCGCATTACTTATCTCTCCCATAGAATAGAGATAATACATCAAATAATTAACAACAAGAGCAAGATTAGCCCCATAAAAACTCTCATCTATTTCCAAAGGCTTTACGTCATCAAATATACAATTATTTTTCAAAAACCAACTATTTAATTTAACAAGAGGATTATTTTTATCTATATCGCTAGCCTTAAGAATGATATGATTAGCTTCTTCTCTTCTGTTTAACATTTCAAGCAAAACAGCAGCATTATTAACAGCCTGAATAAAACTAGTATTTTGTTCGCTAGCCTTTAAAAAACAATTCAAAGAATTCTCATATTCTTTTAGTCCAAAATAAAAAATACCAAGATTATAATTTTCAAAATAACTTAATTCATTTATTCTGTCTTCAAATTTACCGTAATTTACAAGATTAATTAAAAATCTATACTCACTCAAAATAGGATAAGTATTTAGAATATATAAGAGTGCCTTATAATCTTTAAGCCTGAAGTAAATTAAAGCTTTAAGAGATAGAGAATCAAAATTATCATCAAAAACATCTAAATGAAGAAGAGCATTTTTAAAATCGCTTTTCTTATAAAGTTCTAATGCTTTTTCAAAACTGACATTATTCATATTTTTTAAATATCTCCATGGGTCTTACGGAAATTTCTTTTGAAAAAGAAGTTTCATTTACACTCTTATCTAAATTATAAGAAGCAATACTAATATAATAAAGTCTTCCATCCTCAAGACCTGTAATTTTAAAAGAAGTTTTATTACCTACATCAATAGGAGATGATAGAACGCCTCCAGATTTACCATGATAATTGCCAGGGCTAACTCCAATATAAATATAATATCCCATAATGTTACTGTTAATGACAGGGAACCATTCAACAAATATCTCTCCCGAACCCGGCACGGCTTTTGTTATAACAGGCGGAAAGGGAGCAGCCTCAGGAATATAAGCAATCACCATACTATAAAGAGCTGGGCTATCTACAGGATTACCATTTGGATAAAATTCAACCTTAAGTTGTATATATTTTGACACATTAGAATTAGGAAATCCGTCCTTAGGATCAAAATGAATCCAATCTCCCATCAAATTCTTTTTGATCTCTCCATTCTCATCTGTTCCATAAAACACTTTATTATCTAGCCTATAATAATAAACAATCTCTGTGTCTTTAGGCTTCGTATTATCAAAATCAATAGAGAGAATTTGAGAGTAATCTTTAGATAATTTTATTGGCTCGGTGATAATATATCCTTTATTTCTTGAGAAGAAGGCATTACTCACCTCCTCAAAACTTTTATGAATTTCAAAATTTTCAATAGC
This sequence comes from Borrelia turcica IST7, assembly GCF_003606285.1. Lineage (NCBI taxonomy): Bacteria > Pseudomonadati > Spirochaetota > Spirochaetia > Spirochaetales > Borreliaceae > Borrelia > Borrelia turcica. Next base: position 497,189 of record NZ_CP028884.1, on the reverse strand, counting down.
TCCCGTAAAGTACTGCCCTAAAGTAAAATCAATAAAATTACCAATATTTAATAAATAACCAGATCCCTCTTTTCTATCATTCGTAATATACTCTATAGCTTGTGGTCTAGAATCTATTAAATATTCAAGCAACCCTTCCTTCTGCTTATATCTTATAGTATGCAAATGCCACTCTTTAGGTACAAAATCATCATCACTTTTTATTTTAACCTTAATAGGCTCTCCTTTTTCATCCAAAAACACATTGTTAAAGCTCCAAACAAAAGTACCTTCCTCACTTTCCAATCGAATAGCCTGGTCTAACCAAGAACCTTTAATATTTTTATATCCATTCCAACTTACAATCATTTCTCCAGTAACAGAAGTCGTACGGTACAACCAAAATTGAATAGTAAAATCAGAAATTACATTACCTGAATAAAAAAAAGCCTTCTTCGTTAGAGGCTTAAGTTTAACAGTATTTCGACTTGAATAAAAAATTAAAGAATTGCCTGAAATATTATGAAAAGAATTTGAAATTTTCACATTATTTGAGTCAACAAAATAATTTAAAGAAGTATCTTTGAGAAGATTATCTTTCTCAATTTCCAATCTCAAATCAATATTATTAAAATCTAGAACACCCTTATGTCTATCCAAATAAATTCCAAGAATACCCCTACTATCCTTTTCAAAGCTAATATTATGAGATTCCTGAATAAACTTAAACCCATCTTTCGAATCAAGAATTAACTTAAGTTCCTGTGCAAGGACACCATAAATACATAAAAAAAACAGCAAAAATGTAAAAATCAATCTCATTACAAACCTTCAGCTTTTCAAACACAAAAAAACAAAGCACTTATAATTATTCAAACATGATATAATATTATATCATAAAAATAAAAATGATTATTTCAAAAGGCAACAATAGAACAACATGAGAGAACATTTGCAATACTTGTATCAAAAAGTACAAGATTTTCCAACTACTAGTGGATGCTATAAGATGTGCTCTAAGTCTAACAAAATATTGTACATTGGAAAAGCAAAAAATTTAAGAGCAAGAGTAAAAAGTTATTTTTTAGAAAGAATTGGACACAAAACAAAAATATTAATGAGAAATGTAGAAAATATAGAAATAATTACTACAAATAGTGAATATGAGGCTTTACTTTTAGAATGCAACTTAATAAAAGAACATAGACCAGATTATAACATTAAACTAAAAGATGACAAGGGATACCCTATGATAAGAATAACTCGTGAGAAGTATCCAAGAGTCTTTAAAACCAGAAAAATAATAAATGACAGAAGTGAATATTTTGGACCATATGTTAACGCAAAAAATTTAGATCTAGTATTAGATCTTATTAACAAAACATTTAAAACTAGAAAATGTAAAAATAGATCAAATACTCCATGTCTTTACTTTCACATGGGGCAATGCCTTGGGGTATGTTACAGAGACGACCTTGAAGAAGAGTACAAAAAGGAAATAGACAAAATAAGACTCATATTAAATGGAAACATATCTGAACTTTTAGATGAAATTGAAAGAAAGATGAAAGAAGTAATTAAAAAAGAAGACTTTGAGCAAGCAATAAAATTAAAAGAAACCAAAAAATCATTAATAGAGATAAATCAAACTCAAATAATTACAAAAATTAATAAGCTGAGTGCAGATTATGTATACATCTACAAATCCGATATGCTCAATGTTATCGTAATACTTAAATATAGGAACGGCAAATTAGTAGAAAAAGACATCAATTTTGATGAGAGCATATATGAAGAGGATGAACTAATAGCAGAGTTTTTAGTCCAATACTATACAGCCATTAATATGATAGTACCCGACAAAATATATATTTTTAAAGATATTGAAACTGAGAATATCACTAAACTAATAAATGAACTTAAAAACACAAGCCCTGAAATAATTTACGAAGAATCCCAAAACACCATAAAGATAATGGAAATGGCAATTTCTAATGCAGAAATCGCATTAAGAGAATATGATAATGAAAAACATAAAGCACTGGAAAGTTTAAGAATCACTCTTGAAATGACAAAACTTCCAAAAGTAATTGAAGGATTTGACATTGCTCATATTAATGGATATAAAACAGTAGCATCTTTGATTACCTTTAAAATGGGAAAACCTTTTAAAGGTGGATATAGAGTTTATAAAATAAACTCATTAAACAGTGGAGAAATTGATGACTTTAAGGCAATAAAAGAAGTTGTATCAAGGAGATATTCAAAACTAATCAATGAAAACTTAGAACTTCCCGATTTAATTTTAATCGATGGAGGCAAAGGGCAATTAAGCTCTGCTTATTCTATTTTAAAAGGACTAAAAATTGAAGATAAGATAGCTATTTGTGCACTAGCAAAAAGAGAAGAAACAATATTCTTACCAAATAAAAAGCAAGGTATTAATCTTCCAGAAGGGAACCCTGCTCTTAAGATATTACAAAATGTTAGAGACGAAGCCCATAGACGCGCAAATAGGTTTAATAGTAGGCTACACAGTAAGATAAAGCTAAATTACAGCGATATAGAAGGAATTGGTGATAAGCTTGCAAAAAATATTTTAAAAACACTTGGAACATATGAGAATATATTACCTTTAAGTGAAAATGAAATAGCTGAAAAAATGAACATTAACATTAATCTTGCAAAAAAAATAAAAAAATTTTCAGAAAAGAAGCATTTAGATAACATGAATTTATAAAGTAACTCACTTTTATATGCTTGCATATACTATCTTATTAAAGTAATTAATATTGGTCTATTACTCTTCTAAATTAGTTCCATTATGTCTATCTAAAGAATGTCTTATTCCAGGAGATAATTTTAATAAAAGTTCATCAAGCAATCTATTTCTCTCAGATATGATTGACACATCACCTAATAAATCTATTTTATACTCACCAGATTCTGTCTTTATGAGACTAAATGTATGTAAAATTGAAACATAATCTGACTCACTTAAACTATTTATAACTTCATTTATTATTTTATCAAATAAACTTTTACGCTCATGTTTTAAAAGATTTTTTATATTCTCTAATTCTGGCTCTAATTCTTTAAGTTTACTTAAAAATTTTTCCATACCACTTTTAAACTTGATATTTCTAATCTCAACTTCAAATTTAAACACATTTGCATCAATAACTTTATTTTTAATTACATATTGCATATTGTTAAAAAACAATGGATAAAGAATAAAATCATCTTCAGCCTCTCTCTTAAGGCCAGAAATTCTTGAAATCATGTCATTATCATTGGCAATATTGAGAAATCCATAAAATTTCTCAGGATTATTTTGCAAATCTTTAACAGAATCTAAAAATTCTACTAGTACAGCCCTAGCAACATCATTATTTGATACACAAGATATAATAAAACACATGAATAAAGTCAAAAATTTAAATTTACTTTGCACAAAAATCAAATCATACCCTTTGAATTAAAAAAATTCCTTAAACTTAAAACTAGAAATTCTTTAAAAATTATATTTAAATTTGGAAGAAAAATTATTAAGAATGGTTTCATCTTTTCTGAGTAGTATAAATACCATAAAATACGCTAAATTCAAATGTAAATTCTTACCATAAATTCTTGCATACAAATCAAACTTATGAAATATTTTTAAAATAAATTTAATATCAAAACCTGAATAATTTTTAAGTCCTATCTTATAAATTTTCTCTAGTGAGAAAAATATCTTATGTTTTTTAAAGACAGCGGAAATGTTACCAGAATTTTGGAAGTCTATTTTTATCTTTAAAAGCTTTTTAAATTGCCAACCAAGACTCATTAACACGCTAACAAAATCTTCTCCTTGATCTAAAATAGATTTAATCTTAACTAAAGAATTCTCCATATCTCTTTTTATAATTGATTCAAACAAAGAAAAAGAATTCTCAGGTCGTACATAACTAATCCAAGAACTTACATCATGTTCATCAATAGTTTTATTCTTAACAAGAAGAGAAAGAGAATTTATATAAAATTTCAAAATTTTAGTATCTGAATCTAGCATGAAAAGCATTAAATTTATGGCCTTATCTGTAATTTTTATACCTAGCTCGAAAAAACTTTTCTTCACAAATGAAAACTTATCAGGATTGGATAACTCATAAAAAGTTTTCTTAATTACTTTCAAAGAATCCTTAGGATCAAAGCTGATTGAATTCTCACTAGAAACAAGAATAACAATCTTATTTAAAGACTTTGCAATGGTACTATAAATTAATTCTAAATCCTTTTTATTTTTTAAACTCTCAGCTTCATAAATAATAAAAACTTCCCTCTTAGAAAAAAAAGAATTGGTTAAAAGTAACTCAGAAAGCTCTACCGATGACAAATCCGATAGAAAAATTTTATTCACCAACAAATCACCAAGCTTACTTAAAATGTCATTCAAATAAGCTTCCTTTAATCCCTGTTCTTTACCCAATAATAAGTAAACTTCTTGCATGTAAATAATATTATAATTCAAGTGCTAAATATATTATACTTTAACTGTTAGGGCAACAAATATGAGGATTGCAATATTTACAGATACATACCTTCCTGATAAAAATGGGGTAGCAACATCAATAAAGCAAATTAAAGAAGGTTTTGAAAAAAAGGGTCATGTTGTTTATATTTTTTGTCCAAGCTCCAGAAGATCACTTTTAAAAGAAAATAATGTTTACAGGTGTTTATCATTCAAACTGAATCATAAGGTAGATGCTAGAATAGCCTTTCCAAATAAATCACGAATAAAAAAGATAATAAGTGAATATCAACCTGAAATAATTCATACACACTCTGAATTCACTATGGGTAAGATTGGAAAAAGATTGGCTTTAGAACACAATATCCCAATAGTTCATACAAATCACACAATGTGGGATTTTTATCTACATTATTTAGGCATATTAAAATATTTAACCAATCCAGACAAAATAATGAAAAAATTTTACAATCAAATACATCATTTCATCTACCCATCAATCAAGGCAAGAGACAAATATTTTAAACTTGCAAAGAATTCCGATTACAAAATAATCCCAAATGGAGTTGACAGGGAACTTTTCATAAAAAAACTAGACATAGCAAAGCGAAAAGAAATTTTAAACAAGCATGGAATAAGCGAAAATGATAAAATCATAGTGTTTGTTGGTAGGTTAAATAAAGAGAAAAATATACACTTACTAATAGAACACTTAAAAAAATTTTTAGTTGAGAATAAAAATTGTAAACTAATGCTTATAGGGAAAGGACGAGAAGAAAATGAAATAAGACGCTTTAGAAAAAAGTTTGGACTTGAAAAACAAATAATACTTATTGGAACAATTCCATGGGAAGAAATGTATTACTATTATAGAATCTCCGATGTCTTTGCAAGCCTATCAAGAAGCGAAGTATATCCAATGACAGTCATTGAAGCTTTAACTGCTGGAATACCTGCAGTACTTATTAATGACACAATATATAAAAATGTAATTTTACAAGGGAAAAATGGCTTTTTAATAGAAAAATACGAGGACATACACAAATATATTAACGAAATAATAGGAAATGATGAAAAATTAAAGACTTTTAAAAAAAACACAGAAGATAACTCCCTGACTTTTTCAAGCTTATTTTTCATAGAAAAAATTGAAGAATATTATTCTGAAATAATTAACCAGAAATTCTCTAATACAATTTAGTGAAATCAACAATATGAATAGGATATTTTATTCCCATATCGTCTAGTACACCTTTAATATTCTCTGCTATGAAATATTGAAAATCCCAAAAAAATTCCGTATTTACAAAACATCTTACTTGCATAATTATGTAATAAGGAGTGTAGCTTTCTACAACAACACTAGGATTCTCAATGCCATACTGTTCCTTATTAAAGGAAAATGCTAATTTTTCTATTTTATCCTTAAGTAAACTAATATCTGTATCATAAGGCACCTGAAAGTCAAAAGCAACTCTTCTTTTAGGATTTGCAGAAAAATTAATAACTGCTATGTTTGTAAATTTACTATTTGGAAGCTTCACAACCTTACCATCCACAGTCTTAAGTGTAGTAAAGAATATCTGAACATCATCTACTTGTCCCTCAACATCATCACATTTAATGTAGTCACCGATTTTAAAGAAATTAGAGTTTAAAACAATTAAACCACTAACAAAATTAGATAAAATACCTTGAGCAGCAAGTCCAATAGCAATACTTAAAGACCCAAATATAGCAAAAATAGAAGTTGTAGAAACACCAAGATAAGGTAAAATTATCAAAATTAAAACCATATCTACCATTACTTTAAAAAACGACTTTAAAAAATTGAAAATAGTAGAATCTAGCTTAGTTTCTAACTTTGATTTTGCCAAAGTCTTCAAAAATAATTTACTCAATTTATTAATAAAAATCCTTAAACAATACCATATAAAAAACGCTATAAGGATTTTAAAACCATAACTTATTATCGTTTCAATCATTTTATTAAAATAATTTTGAAAGACAAATATCTCTTTAAATACATTTGAGGTCATTGGTTGTTCACTCATAAATTAATGAATTATAACATATAAAACAAAACAAAATTATACAACATCCATCATAAAACACTTAAATCAACAAACAATCCATATTCACCATGATATAATGATATTCATATTCTATCCATTAAATTTAAAATAAGGAATATATGAACAAACCAAAAGAAGAATCATATGAATTACTTAATTTATTCTATCTCGTACTTAAAATAACAACATTCACTATTGGTGGAGGATTGTTAATAATATCTGAACTTAGAAAAACAATCGTTGATAATAAAAAGTTAATATCTGAAAAAGATTTCAATGAAATCCTTGCCTCGTCCAATGTAGTTCCCGGTGTTACGGCCATCAATTTTGCATTCTTAATTGGTAAAAAACTTAAAGGATTTAAAGGGGCATTTTTATTAACTATTGCTGGTATCTTACCATCCATAGTTGTAATCACAATACTAGCACTTTATATAAATTTAGATTCAAATAATATTTATTTTAAAAAATTTCTTGAGGGTGCAAAAATATCATCAACTATGATAATGTCAATGGTTATACTTGAATTCTCAAAAAAAATGTTAAAGAAATCAATAGCAAAATGGCTCATATGTTTAGCAATAACATATGTAATATACAAGTTTCATGTAGACCTAACATATATACTACTAATATTTCTATTAATATATTTTGTAAAATATGCAATAAAAAAAAGATTTTATAAAAAAAAGGCACAAATTTGACTCTGCTAAATTTATTTATCACTTTCTTTAAAATAGGAATTCTAAATTTCGGTGGAGGTAATGGGATTACAGCAGTAATCAATAAAGAAATAATTGCTAATAAACAATGGATAACTAAACAAGAATTTATTAATATTATTACAATATCTAGAATTACTCCTGGTCCTATTGCTACCAATATAGCAACTTATGTTGGTGCAAAAATTGCTGGCGTTAGTGGTGCCATCATTGCTACAATAGCCTTAATCACCGCCCCTCTATTAATTATTACTCTTATAGTACTAGTACTACATAAGATAAATTTCCTAAAGTATTATCTTGAAAACCTAAGGCCTGTGATTATAGCATTATGGCTAATTACTATAATTATTTTAGTTGAAAGTATATTCCTAAAAATAAGCGCTAGTAGCACAGAACTTTTAAAGAGCTTTTCACTTGCAGCATTAAACCTAATTATTTTATTAATTTACAAAAAAATTAGCCCTGCAATATTAATAATATCCAGTGGAATACTGTATATTTTCATGTAAAGATGATTAAACAAACCTTAAAGCTAACACAAAAACTACATATGACTCAAATAAATACAATCAAAATGCTAAGCCTTGATACAAAAGACCTAATAAATATTATATTAAATGAAATTGAAAATAATGAATATCTTCAAGTAGACTCAAATCAAATATTCTTTGAAACACTAAAAACCTATAAATTTAGGAAACTTTTCTATAAAGAAGATAATAATACTAAAACCCAATATGAAATTGCGCTAGAAAAAACATCAATCAAACCTTCTTTTAAAGACCATCTTTTATTCCAGCTAAGAATTCAAAAATTGAGTAAAGATGAAATTAAAATAGGAGAAACCATAATAAATAATCTAAATAACAAGGGATTTCACATAATAAACCCTTATGAATTATTCAAAAAAGAAGACTGTCCTAAAGTCACTCAAATGATTGAACTAATTCAAAAATTTGATCCAATAGGAATTTGTGTTTTTAACATAATAGAATCATTAATACTGCAAGCAAAACACCATAAATTAGACAATAATGTAATTAAAATTCTTGAGAGAGCAGATTTACTTGATAATACTCAAGAGAAAATAAAGGAAGAACTTAAAATCAATACTCAAGTTTTCAATCAAGCCCTTGAAACAATTAGACTTACCCTTAATCCTAACCCAACATTTGAGTTTAAAGATATGAAAGACACAAATCATTACATTGAACCTGATATCATCATCGTAAATAAAGACAATCAACTTAAGATAAAAATTAAAGAAGTCAACATTTTTAAAAAAGAATTAAAAAAACACGAAGTTAAAGATTTAAAAAAATATAAACAGGCAAAATGGTTAATTGAATCCTTAAGATACAGAGACGAAGTACTAGCCAAAATAGCAATAGCCATATATACACTTCAAAAAGAATTTTTAAGAAGAGGTTTTAAGAGTTTAAGGCCAATGAAGTTGGCTGACATATCTGAAAAAATTAACCTATCAAAATCAACGATATCAAGAACAATAAAAAATAAATATCTAAAGTTTGATTGGGGCATAATCTCTGTTAGAAAATTATTTAATTCAATAGGAGGTTCAAAAACAAATGAATTTTCTAAATTAAGTATTAAATTAGTAATAAAAGGAATCTTAGACAAAGATAAAAAGATGTCCGATAATAAAATTTCTGATATACTGAAATCTAAGGGAATCTCTATTTCAAGAAGGACTGTAAATAAATACAGAAATGAATTAAAACTTGAGGGGGAAGGTTATGGAACCTAAAATACAAGCTATTAACTATCACTTAAGTACTGCTACAGAGGATTTTATTTTAAAAAAATTAGGCAAAATTGGAGCACATATCAAGCAAAACTCGGAAAGTCTAAAAATCACAATAAAAAAAGAAAACGATATTTTTGATATAGATGCTCATCTTCATTTTAACTGGGGTAAGATAATACATATTAAAGAAAAGGGCAAAGAGTTATATCAACTAATAGAAAGTTTAATAGACAGGCTTCAAAATACAGCAAATAAAGAGAAAGGTAAAAAAGAAAATAATAAGTAAAATTACATGCAAACAGTAGAAATCGAGATAACCAACAAAGAAGGTATTCATTCAAGGCCATCTAGCATGATTTCGTTACTTGCAAGTAAATATCCTTCTTGCAATGTAAAACTGGTTACAGAAGACGGCAGACAGGCCGATGCTAAATCTACAATTGAAATCATAATACTCGGAGTAATATATAGGGAAAAAATAACCATTGTAGCAAATGGAAAAGAAGAAAACGAAGTCATTGACAAACTATCAAAACTATTAAAATCAAATTTTAAAGAAGAGATTAAATAATGAACAAAAAAATATTGTACAAAATATTGCTCATTCTAAATCCCATGGTTGCATTTGGAATGCTAGACTATGTGCAAGATGCAAGCCATCATGTTGAAGCTAAAATGTCTTCTTTTATAATGAGTCTGGCTGTTATTGTAATTTCGGCTAGCTTCCTTGGCAACTTAGTAGGAAGATTAGGAATTCCAAAAGTAATAGGCCAAATAACAGCCGGAATTATCTTAAGTCCAACATTTCTTGGAAAAGTTAAAATACCTTTATTATTTCCATTAGGAATTACTCGAATTGGAGACAATTACCTAATAAACGAAGAAATATTTGCAATCTCAACAATAGCTTCAATCATCCTACTCTTTACAGCAGGTCTTGAAACTGACCTAAAATTATTCCTTAAATTCTTACCTCGTGGAGGATTAATAGGGATAACTGAAGTAATTGGTACTTTTGCAAGCTTCGTACTAATATCTACTGTCCTTTTTGATGTACCACTCATTAGCCCCACATCTCTTTTTATAGGCATCATTGGCACCCCCACTTCTGCAGGTATTGCTGCAAGCATACTCTCAGCCAAGAAAAAAATGAGTACCTCGGAAGGAGTTACAATAATATCCACTTCAATAATCGATGATGTCCTCTCTATGATAATGTTAACAAGTGTAATAACAATAGCAAGGTCAATATCAGAGCTTGATATTACGAGCTCTATTATAGCCACAATTCAGAATATATTAATTTGGCTCTGTCTAACATTTACATTGATTTTATTATCAGAGCCAATATCAAAACTACTTAAAAGATTAAATAGCGTTACTCTAGCTACTGTAATAACTATTGCCTTAACTTTTATTGTCTCAAGCTTTTTTCAAAATTTAGGAATGTCATTTGTAATTGGAGCTTATGTATTCGGTCTTGCCATGTCCAAAACAGATATTGTATATGTAATTCAAGATAAATTAACAATATTTGAAAGGTTTTTTATACCAGTATTTTTTACATCAATAGGTCTTATGGCTGATATTAATGAAATACTATCAAAAGAAGTATTAATACTAGGAGCCCTGCTTAGTTGCGTAGCAATAGCAACTAAGCTTTTTTATTGCTTTATTCCAGCATGCTTCCTAGGGTTTAATAAGCTAGGGGCCTTAAGAATAGCTTTTGGGATGATTCCAAGAGGCGAAATATCATTAATTATTGCAAACGTAGCGCTTTCTTCCGAATTTATAAGTCAAAAAATATTTGGAATAGTTATAATAATGGTTTTCTTGCCTACAATAATTTCAACACCAATAATCAACTTGCTGTTTAAAATAAATAAAAATGGCTTAAGAAAAATATTTAGAACAGAACATAACACTCAAATCACAGTATCATTTGCATATGACAATTTAGCAAAAATACTTACATGGGATTTAAAAAATGAACTAAGAAAAGAAGGTTTTTTTACTCAACAAGTAAAAAATGATTTCTCACAATACATCAATGCAAGACGAGATGACATTTCTCTCTCAATTAAAAGAGAGGGAAGCAAAATCACATTTGAATGCCCAAACAAACATTTAATGATAATACAAGACTTATTTAGAGAAACTATTCTACATTTAGAAACAATAACTGAAGAAGTTAAAACCGTCTCTTTGAATGCAAAAAAGTTAGATTACTCAATAAATTATGACAAAATACTTAGAAACATTAAACTTAATAAAAGAATCAAAAAGGAAAACATTATTCTAGAATTAAAAGCAACAAACAAAATTGAAGTGTTAAGAGAACTTTTAAGTGTAATAAAAGTTGATATTGACAAAGAGATGATTTTACAGGACTTAATGGCAAGAGAAAAGGTCATTACTACAGCCCTTAAAGAAGGATTTGCAATCCCCCACTTAAAGACAAATTTAATCAAAAAAATGCATATAGCTATTGGAATAAGTCATAATGGAATCGATTTTAATGCTATTGATAATAACTTAAGTCACATATTTATATTAATACTATATCCAGCAAAAGATTATGTTAATTACCCTCCGATTTTAGCATCTATTGTGGGCAAAGTTGACCTAAATAAACAAGAAATGCTTAATGCTAAAACTGATAAAGAAATTTATAATATAATAGTAGGATAAATTATGTTTAAAATTATTAGATGCAATCAACTAAACAATAAGCTTGTAAATGCAAAAATAGAAATAAATGCTTGGGTCAAAAAAATTAGGCATCATGGAAAAGTTACTTTTATTAACATTAGAGATAGATACGATGAAGCACAAGTGCTTGTAAACGATTACAACCTATTAAAGATAGCATCTCAGATAAAGATGGAATACTGTATTAAGGTTCAAGGAAAATTAGAGCTAAGGCCTGTAGAGCTTTTGAATAAAGAAATGAGAACAGGAGCATTTGAAATACTCGCAGAAAACATAAAGATAATCTCAAGGTGCAATGAACTGCCCTTTATGATTGAAGATAACAACAATGCAAGTGACAATGCGAAACTTGAATATAGATATTTAGACTTAAGACGAGAAGAACAAAAACAAAAAATAATACTAAGAAGTAAAGTAATACAAATAATTAGGTCTTATTTAACAAAAAAAGATTTTTTGGAATTAGAAACTCCAACATTTGTAAAATCAACGCCAGAAGGTGCAAGAGACTTTTTAGTTCCATCAAGAATACATAAAGGCCAATTCTATGCATTACCACAATCACCACAAATTTACAAACAACTTACAATGATAGCTGGTTTTGATAAATATTTCCAAATAGCTAGATGTTATAGAGATGAAGATTCAAGGGGTGATCGACAACCAGAATTCACACAACTTGACTTGGAAATGAGTTTTATAAAGAAAGAAAATATCTTTAAGCTAATGGAAGGCCTTATGTCTAGCGTTTTCAAACAAGCACTCAATATTAAGCTTCCCAAAAAATTTAAAAGAATTTCATATAAAGATGCAATGAACAACTATGGAAGTGATAAGCCAGATATAAGGTATGAATTGACTATACAAGATATGGGTCATTACCTTAAAAAATCTTCATTCAATGTATTTAAAGAAGCATTCAAAAATAAGAATACAATAAAAGCACTCATAGTCAAAAATGAAGCTCATAATTTCTCAAGAGCCAAGATTAATAATTTAGAAGAACATGCAAAACTTTACAAGGCTCGTAATCTTTATTTTACAAAAATAGAAAACAACGAATTTACAGGTGGAATTGCCAAATTCTTATCTGAGATAAAGCAGACTTTATTCGAAGCTTATTCTCTGCAAAATAACGATATCATATTCTTTATATCTGATTCATGGGAAAATGCTTGCAAAGCTATGGGACAAGTTAGAATAAAGATTGCAACTGAACTCAATCTAGCAAACAAAAATGCATTTGAGTTCTTATGGGTTGATAATTTTCCTATGTTTGAATACGATGAGGATACCAAAAGCTATAAAGCAGCGCATCATATGTTCTCTCTTCCTCAACAAAAATATATTAATACTCTAGAAAAAGATCCAAGTAAAGTCTTAGGCGAAGTTTATGACCTTGTATTAAACGGCATGGAACTTGGATCCGGTTCCATCAGAATACACACGAAGGAACTTCAACAAAGAATTTTTAATATAGTAGGGTTTAACGAGACAATAGCAGAAGAGAGGTTTGGATTCTTTTTAAAAGCACTAGAATATGGAGCTCCCATTCACGGTGGGATTGCAATTGGAATCGATCGACTATTAATGCTGATGACAAATTCAAGTTCAATAAAAGATGTAATACTTTTCCCAAAAAACTCATTTGCCGCCAGTCCTCTTGACAACTCTCCTTCTAAAATTTCAAATGAACAACTAATAGAATTAAATTTAAAAGTGGAAGACTATAAAAAGTAAGGATGCAAAGCATCCTTACTTAAGATTTATTCAATTGCAATCTTTTTCTCTTGAGCTTTCTCAACTACTTCTGGTTTTTTAGGAAGATTAATAGTTAATACACCATCTTTAAGTTCTGACTTGATTTTATTTTGATCAATATTAGTAGACAGTCTAAAACTTCTTGAAAAAGAAATATCTCTTCTTTCTACTCTTAGGTACTTATCACCTTTCTCTTCCGTCTCATCCTTACTCTCATAACTTATTGTCAAATAATCATTTTTAAGCGAAATTGATACATCTTCCTTTTTTATTCCTGGCAAGTAAGCTTCAAGAGTGAATGAATTGCCTTCATCCTTAATGTTAACTGGAACATCTTGAACTCCTTTAGGGCTCATAAAATCAAAATCATCATTCAAAAAATCCAGAAAACTTTTTTTGTAATTTGTTAACCACATACATACCTCCTCTTTTACTACCGTATGCATAAACCCATGCAAAAATCATACCAAACATCTACTTCACATATTAAAACATAAAAGACAAAAAATACAACAACTTGAGAATAGATTACGCATTGATTATAATCAAAAGGCTATTTATGTGTATTTCTTATACACAAAAAAAAGTCGCCTCATAGGCGACAAAACTCTATTTTATTACTCTTATTTTAATTTCTATTGATATTATTAAGATTCTTGCAAGCAAGTTTTACACGCTCTTTCATGCTAACTTCAGATTCTCTAAGCCACACTCTCGGGTCATAAAATTTTTTATTTGGTACATCAAGGTCCTTACCATCTCCAAGCTGGCCCTGTAATCTATTTTCATTTTTTCTGTAATAATTCAAGATACCTTCCCAAGCAGCCCATTGAGTATCTGTGTCAATATTCATCTTAACAACACCATAAGAGAGAGCCTCATTAATCTCCTCTATAGTAGAGCCAGAACCTCCATGAAACACATATGAAACAGGCTTAGGATTACTTGATCCTATTTTAGATATAACATAAGCTTGACCATCTCTTAACACCTTAGGAGTAAGTTGAACATTTCCAGGCTTATAAACTCCATGCACATTTCCAAAAGCAGCTGCAATTTGAAAATTAGGACTAACCTTCATAAGCTCAGAATATCCATAATAAATATCCTCAGGAGTTGAAAATAATTCTTGAGGAGCCCTATCCGAATTATCAACACCATCTTCCTCACCACCAGTAATACCAAGTTCAATCTCTAAAAACATTTCAATCTTATCCATTCGTTCTAAGAACTTCTTAGATATTTCAATATTTTCCTTAATTGTCTCTTCTGACAAATCTAACATATGTGAAGAAAATAAAGGCTTCTTGTGCTCCTTATAATATTTCTCTCCATATTCCAAAAGTCCTTCAACCCAAGGAATTAATTTTTTTGCACAGTGATCTGTATGAAGAACAACAGGAACCCCATAGTATTCAGCCATCAAATGAACATGCATAGCCCCAGAAATAGCTCCAAGCACAGAAGTTCCTTGAGGCTTTTCAACCTTCAATCCCTTACCAGCAACAAAAGCAGAACCGCTATTCGAAAACTGTATCATAATAGGAGAATTTATTTCCCTAGCAGCTTCTAAAACGGCATTAATTGAATTTGTACCTATGCAATTAATTGCAGGAATAGCAAACCCCTCTTTCTTGCATATTTCATATAAAGTATGCAAATCCTTACCATAAACTACACCAGGCTTAATTTTGTCTAATACACCCAACTAGACCCTCCTTATAACATATATTTACATTATACACCTAAACCCTAAAAGTGACTCTAGTTTAAAACAAAATCTCTAAAGAATATAAAATACTAGCAGTTCATTCCAATCTAAAATTCAAAAATAGCATTAAGTTATTTTAGATTTATACCAATTTGCAAACTTTTTTATTCCCTCTTTAATAGAAGTTAAAGGTTTATAAGCAAAATCTTTTTTAAGCTTTGAAATATCACAACAACTCTCCACAACATCTGCTTTTTGCATAGGCAAAAAGTTTTTTAAAGCCTTATTCCCAAGATTTATTTCAAGTTCATTAATAAAATCCATCAATCTAGTAGCATGTCCTGTTCCTATATTGTATATTTTATACGGAGCAAGTGAGCTTGAAGAATTAGGATTTTTTTTATCAAAATTACTATCATTCTCAGCAGGTTTACTAAGGACATTATAAATACCATCTACAACATCATCCACATATGTAAAATCTCTAGCCATATTCCCATTATTAAAAACATCAATAGTAGTTCTCTTTACAATTCCATCTGCAAACAGATATAAAGCCATATCGGGTCTTCCATAAGGACCATAAACCGTAAAAAAACGTAGACCTGTTGTTGGAATATTAAAAGATGAACTATAAGCATGTGCTATTACTTCATTGGACTTTTTACTAGCTGCATATAAATTTAAAGGATGATCCGTAATATTATCCTCATTTGAGGGCATACTTTCATTTATCCCATACACTGAAGAGGTTGAGGCATAAACAAAATGTTTAATATTCTCTTTATATATTCTACATGCATCCAAAACATTAAAAAAACCAACAATATTAATTGAAACATAACTATCGGGATTTTCAATACTATCTCTAATACCTGCTTGTGCTGCTAAATGACAAACATGCGTAAAGTTATACTGAGAAAAAAGATTCAATATTTGTTCCTTATCCAGAATATCAATATAAATAAAACTTAAATTATCATACCTATTACTCCTAATAATTTTCTTACTCTTCACATCTTTACAGTTCAATCCTAAAACTTCTAATCTCTCATACTTCAAGTCAGGTTCATAATAGTCATTTAATATATCTACACCTAAAACTTCATGCCCGTTATCTGCAAGTTTTTTAGCTACATGAAATCCAATAAATCCTGCAATACCTGTTAAAAATACCTTCATATAAAGACCCCTTAATATCATGTATATCCTGTTAAAAATAAATATATTTTTTAAAATACCTAACGCATAACATTAATTTCACTAGATGCACTTCTTATAGCTAATAAAAATCAACTAACTAAAAATTTCAATTCAAAAAAAGAGGAAGTAAAACTTACTTCCTCTTTCTAATATCCTCTTCTTTGATAACTACGAACATTACTATTATACTTACTATTCCTTACATAAGAAATTCTTACTCTTTTTAAGTTTCCATCTCCCTCACTTTCTGTCCTAACATCATTATAACGATTTAAAGTAGTATGAATAATTCTTCTCTCAAAAGGATTCATTGTTGGTAAAAGAATGGAACGTCTGCTTCTTTTGACCTTATGTAAAGAATTTATCGCTAAATTAATAAACCTTGATTTAAATCTTTCTCTATAATCCTCAATATCCAGTATAACCTTATTAAAATTACCATTTTTCCCAATAAGCTTAGATGCATAAATATTTGCCAAAAGCTGTAAAGCATCCAAATTTCTCCCCTCTCTTCCAATTAATATACTTGGACTGTCTGTTTCAATAGAAATTTTAATATACTCTCCTTCACTGGATTCAATCTTTAAATCAACACAATAACCCATCTTAGTTATTATGTCCCTAACAAAATCCAAAACCTTATTATAAACATCTTCACTGTATTTAACTTCAGAGTCTCTATTTTCCTCTTTTACATGAGGAGATACTCTTATTTTAATCATTTCTTTTTTAAATAAAAATCCAACTTTTTCCTTATCTAAAATCTCTACATCAAATTCCCCTTCTCTTAAATCAAGATCCCTCATTGCCTTTTTAATCGCTTCTTGTTCTGTTTTTCCATAAAATTCATAACTCATTTATTCCTCCTTAAGACACATGCTTCTTTATATAGTATTGTTGTAAAATAGTGAAAATATTTGTTGTAACCCAATAGATTAAAAGCCCTGACGGCATATCATAAAGTATGAAAAAAAACATAATAGGCATCCCAAAATATAAAAATTTTTGCTGCCCACCAAGATTTTTAAGATCAACATTAGAACTAACAATTGTAGAAAATAACTGAGTAAACATCATAACAAAAGGCAAAATCCTAATATCTGTCCAGAAAAAAACTTTATACCCAAAATAATATACGCTATCACCAATTGATAAATCATCAACCCATCCTGGTATAAAACTAGCTCCTCTTAGCAAAAAGAAATTATTTACAAGTCCGTAAAGAGCAAAAAATACAGGAAGTTGCAAAAGAATAGGAAAACATCCACCAAGAGGATTAACTCCTTCTTCTTTATAAAGTTTACCCATTTCTTCATTTAATCTCTTAGGATCATTTTTAAATTTAGCCTGTATTTCTTTCATCCTTGGTTGCAATTTAGAAAGTTCTGCCGTAGCTCTGAACCCCTTAAAAGTCAAGGGGAATATAAGTATCCTTACAACAATTGTCAAAAACATTATTGAAAGTCCCCAATTAGGAATAACATTATAAAAAATTTGCATTATCAATTGCATAGGGACTTGAATAAAGTACAACAAGCTTTTCTCAACAGACATGCCAAATTCCATGTTAGCTAAATTAAAACTATTTTCATATTTTCTATCAAAAATATCTAAGTATTTATTATCCCTAGGGCCTGCATAAATATAGAAGCTATCATTAATATTTTCATTATCTACCCTATTTAAAATAAAAGCCTTTAAACTTCCATTTTCATTTTTAAACTCAACATTCATATCTTTTTTTGAAACCAATATTTCAAAATATTTAGTACTAGATCCCACCCATTTAGGTTCAATAACATTTAACCCATCTTTGCCATACCTAAGCTTAGTATCATAATAAATAGCCTGAGATAAATAGTTGCTGTATTGAAGTTTACCTCTATCACTCAATTTTTCAACATCAGAACTTAATACAAATTTATAAGAATCAATATCAAGTTTATTACTAGAGTCAATACTATTTAACAAGATCTCAAGCTTTATCAAATACTCATTTTTTTTTGAAAACTTATACCTCTTCACATATTCATAATTTTTACCATTATATTCAAAATTAGTTTTAAAATCATGAGTATATTCATCTATTTTTTCATAAGAAAACAAATTTTTAGCCAATCCATCAAAACTAACATAGAAAAAACTTTCTCTGTCCACACTAGCATTAATCAACTCAGTAGGTTCTTTTTCTAAATTTAAATGGTTTTTAAGTCTTAAGGAAGTCAAATTTCCTCTAAATGTTGAAAAAGTAGCATAATATACACCAGTCTCAATGCTAATATCCTCAGAATTAACACTTAAACTCAAAATATCATCTTCATTAGTTAAAGAGTTATCAACATCAAAATTCCTATTTAAGTTAAACCCAATCTTCTTGTCCACTACAGAAGGAGATTTTTGAGGAAAAAAGACATCATTAATAAGCATAAAAATACCAATAAAAACCAAAGATAAATAAACAGCTCTTAAAATTCTTTTGTTCTGACTCACACTTCCCTCTTAGCGATATCTAAAACTAAATTTTTCATTATCGTTTCCACTTCATGATAATTAACATTTGATTTTTTGGGAGAAATTAAGAAAATAAAATCAATATTATTGTCTTTAAATAAATAAGACTGATTTCTAAAACATTCCTTAAAGATTCGCCTGACACGGTTTCTATTAACAGCACCTTTGAAAACCCTAGGAAATGTAACAAGTATTCTAGAAATCGCTAAGCTTGTATGCTTATAAAATATACTAAAACCATCCATTCGAATTATTTTACCTTTTTTAAAAAGGTTTTGAATTTCCGCCCTTGTTTTTATGCTAATACTTCTTTTTTTCATCAGAAACAGTTAATTTTGTTCTTCCCTTAGCCCTTCGCCTTGCAAGAACAAGTCTTCCGTTTTTAGTTTTCATTCTAGACCTAAATCCAAACTTTCTGTTCCTCTTAACCCGACTCGGCTGATAAGTCCTCTTCAAAAAAGCCCTCCCATTAAAAACATTCCTTATTACTAAGACACAAATTAAACACTGTAATATTATATTATACAAACACAATTGTCAATAAATTCATTTTATTAAAACCTTTACATCTACTATCTCAATGCCTGTAGAATCCTTTATTAACTTTATTATTTGTGATTTTCGCAAAGAAATACTATATAAAATGCTTGAATTCTTAACCCCAATATATAATATTTTATTATCCTTCAGATTTAATAATTTTACACTCTCTGAAAAATCGCCAAATATCATTCTCCAATTTTGAGATAATACTAAACTAGCATTTAGATTTTTATTAGAAATAATATCTGAGTTTAAATATTTCTTAAGTACATCGCCTGCTTTTTTAAAGTTCAAATCTTCCATTTTTAACCCTATATACTACAAAACTATTGTCTCTTTTAAGATCATAACAGTCATCTAAAAATGTGAAAAAGCACTGAGAACTCTTTGGCAAAATCTCAAAAACTCTATCTCTTCTTCTTTTATCTAATTCCAAGAACACATCATCAAAAAGCAAGATGGGCGCTATTCCATTTCTCTTATAAAACATAAGAACCTGAACAAGTCTATAAATCAAAGAAAGTGTCCTGTTCTGCCCCGTTGAAGAATGATTTGTAAAAACTCTCTCACCATTAAACACCTCATATAAATCTCTATGCGGGCCTATTAAAGTATTCCTTTCAAGAAATTCATTTTTCTCATTTAAAAGCAAAGTTTTTAAAAATTCCCCTCTTTCACTACATTTAATGGAAGGCATATACCTAATTTCTAAACTATAAGAAACATCAAAAATTAAGGAATAATAGTGTTGAAAAATTTCATAAAAGTGCTTGATAAAATTTTCTCTCATTTTTGTTATTTCAAGAGCATAATCAATAAAAGTTTCATTATAAACATTAAGTAAATTTTTATTTCCTTGCCTTAAGATTAAATTTCTCTGCTTTACAATTTTTCGATATTTCCTAAGAGAATCTACATAACTTAAAGAAACAAGACTTATTGCTTGATCGAAAAACCATCTCTTCTTGGCAGGATTGCCAACAATAAAATCAATGTCATAGTTTGAAAAAACAATTGCTGGTATATTTAATATCAACTCTTTTCTGTCCTTTATAATGCTATTATTAACTTTTATTTCTTTTTTCCCATTTCTAAGTGATATATTAATTTCTCCATCATTTCCTTTAGTGCTATAAAAACATTTTAAATAACATTCTTTCTCACCATATTTGATAAGCTCTTTATCGGTATTAACCAAAAATGAAGACGCAAAAGCAAGATAATAAATAGCGTCAAGAATATTCGTTTTACCCGACCCGTTCTCTCCACAAAAATAAACATTGTCAAAATTAAAATTGATAACCTGATTCTCTATATTTTTAAAATTACAAAGCTCAATTCTACTTATCATCTTGTAATAAAAAATATCAATTTAGAATCATAGGCATTATTAAATGCATAAAGTCATCATTGCCAGGTTCACTTAATTTTAATACATCTCCTTGGCTGAACTTTATTTCTAACTTCGAAGTATCAAATGCACTAATTGCTTCTGCAAGATAAGCACTATTAATAGCTATTACTTCCTTATCTCCTTCATATTCATAATTAGGAACTTGTACAAAAAATTCTCCCCTTCTTCCTGTAATCAAATCTTCTGCCATAAGCCTTAATTGATCAACTAAAAAGTTTAAAATGACCTTTTTAGACCTTTTGTCTGTGTAGGAACTCACCCTTGAAAGCCTATCTTTCAAAATGCTAATTTCAGCTAAACATTTATCTTTTTGTTCTTTTGGTACAATGCTTTCATAATCAGGATAATTTCCACTTATAAGACTGCATGCTATTTTGTAGTTATTAAACTCAACATAAAATTTCTTATCCGAAACTTTAACTTTTACCATGCCTTCTCCTGTCATCATTTGTCTTAACAGATTAAACATCTTAACAGGGACAATGAAGTTAATATCTTTTTCAGTTACTAATTCTGTCTTGTATATAGACATCCTATGTCCATTGGTTGCAACAAATATTAATCTAGATTCTTTATCCTTTGTAAAATAAACTCCGTTTAAAACGTTCTTAGACTCATCTGATGATGCTGCAAATGAAACTTTATTTATAATCTTTTTGAATTCGTTTTGACTTAGCTCAACCGTAAAGTTGTAAATTTCTCCATTTATTTCACAATTGTAGCTCTCAATTTCATCATTAGAAAAAGTCGGCTCGCTTAAATGATCATTTATCTCGTTATTGTTCTCGTTGCCAGATTCTCCAATGATACTTAGTTTACTTTCATTTTCATGAAAATTTATTTTTAGTTCATTGTATAAATTTAGTGCCTTCACTGCATCTGAAAAATTTGAAGCATTGATTAGTACCTTGAAATTTTCTACTGAGACAATCGGGATTGTGCTTTCAAAAAATATGTTTCTGTCTGTTGATTTTATTGTAAGATTAGAGTTTTTTATCTCAAGTAATATGGCACTCCAAATGTCATTTATGTTTCTGTTTATAATTATGCTTTTGGCTTTGTCAATTTCATTAGAAATTTGTTCTGTATCGCATATTATAAATTTTTCATCCAAGCTTTCACCCTCCTTGGTTATTATAGTATTATTTTTCGATTTTTATAAGTTTAATTTTTGACAGAATTTTTGTTTGATTTTTCTATATTTGTTAGTAGTTGTATTAGTAGGGAATTGTCGAATTGTCTAATTCCTCTTATTTATATTTATTAAAAGGAATAATGCCTGTCGAATTATCTGTCTAATTGTATGTCTTTTTGTCTAATTGTTTGTTTAATTTGTTCAAAAGTATTTTAATTTTTATAGATTGTATTAGCTTTTGTTGATTTTGTTCATAAGTTCTATGATTAAATTGTTAATTTCTAGGTCATTGTTTCTTTCTTTATCAATCTTATTTATTGAATAAAGCACTGTTGAGTGGGTTTTTCCTCCAATAATTTTCCCTATTTCAATTGTCGAAAGCTCTGTAAAATTCCTCAGAAGATATGCATAAATGTGTCTTGCTTTTGTAATTTCTGGTTTTTTGCTTTTTCCTTCAATATCTTTATTTGTGAGTTTTAATTCTCTTAATATAACTTTTTTTATGTTTTCAGTGTTTATTTTTTTATGTACATTTGTATCATTTCCTTCGCAAGCTATTATCTCTTGTATTATTTTGTCTACTATATTAGTGTCAATTTCTATATTTTCAAGGTCTATATGGGCTTTTAATTTTGTTACAGCTGCTTCCAAATCTCTTATATTTGTTGTGACTTTTCTTGCGACTAAATTTAGAATATCTTTTGGAACTTTAATGCCGCCCTCTTTTGCTTTTTTTTCTATAATAGCTACTCTTAGTTCAAAATTGGGTTTTGATATATCTACATTTAATCCTCTTGTAAATCTACTTTTTAATCTATCTGTAAAGTTTGTGAGTTCTGAGGGTTGTCTGTCGCATGTAAATACCATTTGCTTGTTTTCTTCGTAAAGAGCATTAAATGTGTGGAAAAGTTCTTCCTGTATTCCTTCTTTTTTTTGTAAGTCATGAATATCGTCTATTAAAAGCATGTCTAAATATCGATACTTCTTTTTAAACTTTTTTGTTTCGTTTGTTTTTATGCTTTCTACGAATTCGTTTAAAAAATTCTCAGCAGTTACATACAGTATTTTAAGTTCTTTATATAATTCTTCTGTTTTGTTTCCTATACTTTGAAGTAGATGTGTTTTTCCAAGGCCAACTCCACCATAAATTAAGCATGGATTGTATTTTTTCCCAGGATTTTTTGCAATTGATAAGCTTGCATTATATGCAAGCTTATTATTTGGTCCTATGATGAAATTTTCAAATATATATTTCTTTTTGAGAAATGGATTTCTGTATTTTGTATGAATTCCTTCTTGTATGATATATTTGTTTGTATTTTCTGTTATGTTTTTGATGTAGCTTTTAGAGATTTCTCTTTTTGTATGTAAATCTTGTTGTGTTGAAATCTCTTTTAGTGCAAGATTTTTAGATTCTATATTGTTAGTATTAGATTTATTTTTTTGATTTGTAAATTCGATGTTAATCTTTTTGTAGCCTTTCTCAACTAGTATTTCTTTTATTCTTTTAGAGAATCTTTTTTCTACTTGGTTTTTATGGAAAGAATTTGGAGTAGATATTTGTATATTTTCGTTGGTTGCATTTATAAAATATAAGTTTTCAAACCATATATAAAATTCTTCTTCAGATGTTTCTTTTTTTATTTCTGCTAAAATTAAACTCCATATATTTTTTCCTTCTTGCATTCCTTGTCCTCATTGATTTTGGTGATTATAAACACATCCTTGTTGATTTTGGTGATGTATATATAGTATATAGTATAATGGCTAACTAAAACATTATCTGAATGATTTGTAGGTTTTGAAATTTTATTAATCATAGGACAATCCAAATATGTTTTATGTTTTTTAATAGATATTATCTTGTTTTTAATGTAAAATTTGTTTATATCATAAGTTATGATTAATTGTATGGAAGGTTTATGAGTTATGTTGCTAGTAATATTCAAGTTTTAAAGGGACTTGAAGCTGTTAGAAAAAGACCTGGTATGTATATTGGATCTGTTTCAATTAATGGACTACATCACTTGGTCTATGAGGTAGTTGATAATAGTATTGACGAGGCTTTGGCTGGATTTTGTGATAAAATAGAGATTGTTATCAATTCAGATAATTCCATAACAGTAAGCGATAATGGACGAGGAATTCCTACAGATATTCATGAGGAAGAGGGAATTAGTGCGCTTGAACTTGTTTTAACTAAGTTACACTCTGGGGGAAAATTTAATAAAGGTACTTATAAGGTTTCTGGGGGACTTCATGGTGTTGGAATTTCGGTTGTTAATGCTTTGTCGTCTTTTTTAGAGGTTTTTGTACGCAGAGACGGGAAAGTTTTTAGACAAACTTTTTCAAGAGGTATTCCGACATCTGAGGTTGAGGTTGTTGGAGAAAGTTGTTCTAGGGGCACTAAGGTTACTTTTTTAGCGGATTATGAAATTTTTGAGACTTTAAACTATAGTTTTGAAACTCTTTCAAAGAGGCTTAAGGAACTTGCATTTTTAAATGATAAAATAAGAATTTCAATTGAAGATAGAAGATTAGGAGAAGAAAAATTTAAAGAATTTTATTTTGAAGGTGGAATAAAAGCTTTTGTAGATTATTTAACAAACAATAGCAGGAATATTCAAAGTGAACCTTATTTTATTGAAGGATCTTTTGATGAGGTTATTGTTGATGTTGGACTTAAGTGGACAGAGGGGTATTCTGAGAATATTTTATCTTTTGTCAACAATATTAATACTAGAGAGGGGGGAACTCATGTTGCTGGGTTTAGGAGTGGTCTTTTTAAGGCAATGAATGAGGCTTTTAAAATGACAAAAATAAGCAAAAAAGATGTTCCAATCCTTACATTAGATGATTTTAAAGAGGGGTTAACGGCAGTAATTTCTATTAAGGTACCTGAACCTCAATTTGAAGGACAGACTAAAGGAAAGTTGGGCAATTCTTATGTGAAAAAGATTGTTGAAACTGTTGTACATGATGGGCTTTTGAGTATTATTAATGATAATCCTTTAGAAATAGAAGTTATTTTTGATAAAGCAATAAGAGCCGCTCGTGCTCGTGAAGCAGCAAGAAAAGCAAGAGAATCTGAGAGAAAGAAAAGTACATTTGAAAGTTTGGCATTGCCTGGGAAATTAGCAGATTGTTCTTCTAAAAATCCTGTTGAGAGAGAAATTTATATTGTAGAAGGAGATTCTGCTGGGGGAAGTGCAAAAATGGGAAGAGACAGGTTTTTTCAAGCTATTTTGCCATTATGGGGGAAAATGCTTAATGTTGAGAAAACAAGAGAAGATAAGGTTATTACAAATGATAAACTTATTCCGATAATTGCGTCTCTTGGAGCTGGCGTTGGGAAGACTTTTTGCATTGAAAGACTTCGTTATCATAAGGTTATTATTATGGCTGATGCTGATGTTGATGGGTCTCATATTAGGACTCTACTGCTTACTTTTTTCTTTCGTTACATGAGAACTTTAGTTGAAAATAAACATGTTTATATAGCTATGCCACCTCTTTATAAGATTAAGTCTGAAAACAGGGTACATTATTTTTATGATGACTTGGAAAAAGAATCTTTTTTAGGGTCTATTGAGAGTGATAAGAGAGATAAGATTAATCTTCAAAGATATAAGGGACTTGGAGAAATGAATCCTACTCAACTTTGGGAAACTACTATGAATCCTGCAACTAGAAAGATGAAATTAATAGGGATCGATGACGCTATGCAGGCTGATAGAATTTTTGTTACTCTTATGGGAGATGATGTTGAACCTAGAAGAGAATTTATTGAGCAAAATGCACTTGATGTAGTAAATCTGGATGTGTAATTGGAGTAGGGATGCCAACTGAAGAGAATGTTGAACAAATATTAAATATTAAAATAGAGGATGAAGTTAGGACTTCTTATTTAAATTATGCAATGTCTGTAATTGTTTCAAGAGCTCTTCCTGATGTGAGGGATGGTCTTAAACCTGTGCACAGAAGAATCCTTTATTCGATGCATGAAATGGGACTTAGGTCAGATAAGCCATTTAAAAAGGCAGGAAGGATAGTTGGTGATGTTCTTGGAAAATATCATCCTCATGGGGATCAATCGATTTATGAGGCACTTGTAAGACTTGCGCAGGTTTTTTCTCTAAGATATCCTGTAATAAGTGGACAGGGAAATTTTGGTTCTGTTGATGGTGATCCTCCTGCTGCTATGCGATATACTGAAGCACGGATGGCAAAAATAGCGGAAGAGCTTGTTAGGGATATAGATAAGCAAACTGTTGATTTTAAGCCTAACTATGATGATTCTTTAGATGAGCCTGAAGTTTTGCCGGCTGCTTTTCCATTTTTATTGGTAAACGGGTCTAGTGGTATTGCTGTTGGAATGGCAACAAATATGGCTCCACATAATTTAGGTGAAATTTGTGCTGCTTTAGTTTATATGCTAGATCACGATAATATATCCATTTATGATTTAATTGAAATAGTTAAAGGCCCAGATTTTCCAACTTCTGCTGAAATTATTTATAGTGATAGCTTAGTTAAAGCTTATACAACAGGTAAGGGAAGCGTTGTTATTCGAGCTAAATATCATATTGAGAAAAAAACAGAGGACCTTTCTTTTATTATAGTGACAGAGATACCTTATGCTGTTAATAAATCTTCTTTGCTTATGAAAATTGCATTTTTGGTAAAAGAAGAAAAGTTGGAGGGTATTTCTGATATACGAGATGAATCAGATCGTGATGGGATTAGAATTGTTCTTGAAATTAAGAAAGGATTTGACCCTTGCGTTGTTATGAATTTGCTTTATGAATATACTGAACTTAAGAAAAATTTTAGTATAAATAATTTGGCTCTTGTTAATGGAATTCCAAAACAATTAAATTTAGAAGAACTTTTGTCTGAATTTATTAAGCATAGAAAGGAAATTGTTAGAAGACGGGTAGAGTTTGATTTAAGGAAGGCAAAAGAAAAGGCTCATATCCTTGAAGGATTAAATGTAGCCTTGAAAAATATTGATAAGATAATAGAAATAATAAAGTTTTCTAGAGTTGTAAAGGAGGCTAGGGAGCGTATTATTAATGAGTTTAATTTATCGGAGATTCAATCTAATGCTATTCTTGACATGAAGTTACAAAAGCTAACATCTCTTGAAATAGAAAAAATTGAGGAAGAGTTTAAACTTATCTTAGCTTTAATAAATGATTATGAAGATATTCTTTTAAATCCGACAAGAATTGTTGATATTATAAGAGAAGAAGTTCTTAATTTAAGTTTAAAATTTGGCGATGAGCGCCGAACAAAAATAATATATGATGAGGAGGTTTTAAAAACAAGTATGGCAGATTTAATGCAGAAAGAAAATGTTATTGTTATTCTTACAAAGAAAGGTTTTATTAAGAGAATCTTACAGGATGAATATAAACTTCAAGGTATAGGTGGTAAAGGTCTTAGCTCTTTTGATTTGCAAGATGAAGACCAAGTTAATATTTCTTTGTGTGTAAGTACTCATGACTTTTTATTTATGATTTCAAACGAAGGAAAACTTTATGTGATTAATGCGTATGAAATTAAGGATACTTCTAGGTCTTCAAAGGGACAAGATATACGTGAGCTTGTTAATTTGGGAGAAACAGAAGAAATATTAACTATTAAAAATTGCAATGAGTTAACAGAGAATAATTATTTATTAATAACAACCGCTAGCGGAAAAGTAGCTCGTATTGAAATGGAAGGGCTTAAAACAGTTAAGACAAGAGGAGTTATTGTTATTAGGCTTGTTGATAAAGATTTTGTTACAAGTGCTGAAGTTGTTTCTAAGGATGAAAAAATTATTTGTATTTCTAAGAAAGGGAATTCTTTTATATTTAATTCAAGTGATATTAGGCTTACGCATAGAGGAACCCAGGGTGT
Organism: Borrelia turcica IST7; assembly: GCF_003606285.1. Classification (NCBI taxonomy): domain Bacteria; kingdom Pseudomonadati; phylum Spirochaetota; class Spirochaetia; order Spirochaetales; family Borreliaceae; genus Borrelia; species Borrelia turcica. The sequence continues at coordinate 469,232 of NZ_CP028884.1, read as the reverse complement.
ATCTGGTATGAAGGTTAAAGAGGGCGATACTTGTATTAAGGCTTTAGTTCATAGAAAAGGCTCTTATCTTTTAATTGTTTCTGAAAATGGATATGGAAAGAGATTAGATGTATCTAAATTGACTGAGCTTAAGAGAGGAGCTACCGGTTATACTAGCTATAAGAAATCAGATGAGAAAGCAGGTGAAGTTGTTGATGCTATTACAGTTACGCAGGAAGATGAAATATTCCTTATAAGTAAGAGTGCAAAGATTTTAAGAACATCAGCAGATAAAGTATCTGAACAAGGTAAGGATGCTAGAGGAATTCAAGTGTTGTCTCTTGATGAGGATAAGTTAGTATCTGTTTCAAAATTTATTAAATGATAAATTAATATTAACTGTATTTAAAGAATGTTCTGGTGAACATTCTTTTTTTTGCTTAACTGAGTTTTGTATATAATAATTTTATAAAGTTTTGTGGTGATTTTAAGAAAATTTTAGTGTAGATACAACTTAAAAAATAATAAAGCAAAAAAAACAAAAGGGTGTTATTTCTTATAGTTCTACGGGGAAATATTTTTTTAAAAAAACTAGATAATAAATTTTTTCATGTAATTTATACTTTGTTGTATTTCTTTTAGAATTAAACATAATTTTTCTTTATGTTTAATCTTATCTAATTTAATATTTTTAATATCTTCTAATTCTTGCAGTAGCAATTCTATTATTTTTGCAATTTCTTCAGATTTGACTAGGGGTTTGTTAATTTCGATTTTACTATTTTTTTTGTAATTTATATCTTTTTTATAGAGTGATTTAAATTCTTTTAAAGATTTTATTTTTCCATTGAGGACTTCTGTTTTTAAATTAATAGGACAGGATTTTTTTGCAATTTCATATGAGAGAGATAGGGGTAAGTTTTTTATTACGAATTGCTTATCGGAATATTCGACAAGCAATTCGTATCTTGATATTAATGAGTAAACCTTGTCCTTTTTAAATCCCATACTAGTAAACCATTTATAAAAAAGCCCGTCATATTGATTGCTTCCACGTAGTTTTTCTTGTGCTTCTTTTAATATTCTTCCGATTTCTGAGTATGTGTTGTTAAATATGTTAAAAATCTCATATTGCTTCATCTTTAAAAATTCGGCTGTTTCTTTGTCTAATTTATCATACTCAAAATTTTTACTTTCAATAATAATTAATTCTTGCTTTGCTAAAACACTTTCATTTTTTTCTAGCTTTTGACCCATTAGAGCCATTAATGTGTCTAGATTATCTGACATTTTTATCCTTCAATTTTGCAAATTATTTCTTTTGTAAGATCTAAAAAGTCTCGAGCTGCATTGCTTTCTTTATTGTACATATGTACTGGTATTTTTTCTTCTTGTGATTTAGAGATACTTATATTTTTTCTTATTTTGGTGTTTAAAAAACTTTTTTTAAATATCCTTTTAAGATAATCAATGTATTTTTCTTTACTTTTATTTCTAATATCATATTTATTTATAAAGACACCAGTAATCTTTAACTCTTTATTGATTTGCTTTACAGCATTTATTGTATCTAATAGTTGATTAATTCCTTCAAAAGCAAAAAATTCTGTTTCTATTGGTATTAAAACATATTTACTTGCAACAAGAGCATTTATTGTGAGTATTGAGAGAGTAGGAGGACAATCAATAAGTATGAAATCATAGTTATCTTTTCTATATTTCAGGAGAGAATTTTTTAAAAAGCTTTCCCTTGCAATTTCATTTGTTAATTCCTTTTCAAGTAATGCTAATTTAAGACTTGAGGGAATTATATTTAAATTAAAACTTTGAGTAGGTTCAATTTTTTGTTTTTTATAAATAAGTTCATAACTTGAATTTGATTTTTTACTTTCTTTTTTTAAAACATTTGTTCCACTACTAGTGTTTCCTTGCGGATCAATATCTATTAGAAGAGTTTTTTTATTAAGAAGTGTCATTGAGTAAGCAATGTTTATGGCACTAGTTGTTTTGCCAACTCCGCCTTTTTGATTAATAATAGATATTATTTTCATAAAAATTTTCTCTTGTTGTACATATTAATAATATTCTATTGTAGAACATAAATAGTAAAAATGAAAAATAATATATAAGATTGTATTAGAGTAATGAGATGAACTTTACATAAAGGTAATTAAATTAAGGAATTTTCTTGTAAAAATAGCAAAATATCTACCTTGTTTTTTATGTTAAATGTTATTGTGGTATTTATTTTTTCTAAAAAACTTGCATCTGTAATTTTAATTCCTACCTTGTTTTTTATTCTTATAAGTAAATTATATTGATTATAGTCTAAATTTAAACCTAATGTTTCCATTTCTTCTTTTTCTATTAAGTTTGATTTATTGATTACTTCTACTGCTGACTTAGAATATGCTTTTATTAATCCTCCTTTTCCAAGTAGAGTTCCTCCAAAGTAGCGTATTGTAATTATTAGAGTGTCTGTTAGATTGTTATTTAATATGGCATCTAGTGTGGGTTTTCCTGCTGTTAAGTGTGGTTCTTTGTCATCACTCATTCCATTTATAAATGAAATTGAATTGCCTATTCTAAACCCATGTACAACATGTGATGCATTTTTAAATTTTAATTTATATTCTCTTAGTATTTTATTTATTTCTTCTTTTTTCTCTACATGAAAAATGTAAGATAAGAAAATGGATTTCTTTATTTCAATTTTTGATTGGATACTTTCTTTAGGAATTAGCATCATGTAATTTAATAATATATCATTTTTTTTATGTTGAAGTATTTTTAATTTATGTATATCATTAATAGTGATTATTTTTAGTAAGTACTGAAAACAAGTGTTTGAGGGGTGGAAATGATATCAGGATTGAATCCTACATTAAGGTTGTTTAAGGATCATAGGATACTTTATTCTAATATGGAAAGAGGTTTAAAACCCCTTTTAGAGGTTGATAATTTTATTAATAAGTATATTCAAAATAAAGAAGGTTTAGAGATTTATGATAAGGTTGTGGGCAAGGCTGCTGCTATTATAATATACAATATTGGACTTCAAAATGTTCAAGCCGGCGTTATTTCACAACCAGCAAAGGACTTTTTGGAAAGTAGAGGAATAAAGGTAACTTTTAAAAAGCTAGTAGAGCGAATAAATGATAAAGCTGAAAATTTGATTGAGAGCTTAGAAAACCCAGAAGAAGTATATAAATATATGATAAAGAGTGGCATTATTATGAATAATTCTTAATTTAAATTTATTTATTGGTTGATTTAGAATATACAAAAAGGATTAGACCTATATTATATATTAATATTATTAAGCTGCCCCAGCTTAAATAAAAGTTATTTTTTTCATAATCAAAAATCCATATGCCGGCATAAACTCCCAAAAAACCTCCAATTGAAGAGGTAAATAGAAGTAGGTTCGGGTCGATTTTATGTTTAATAATTTGGCTTTTGCCATTTTGAACACTTTCTTTTTCTGAAAATTTACTGTCAAAAAAAACCATAACAAGTCCAGCAAGGGTAATGCATAAAAAATAGACTATAAATATTTTTCTAATGAGCTTAAACATAAAATTTACCGCCTTTTAACTTTCAGTTGCCAATATTACCCAATAACATAAGTATAAATATAACATAAAATAAATATTTTCTCATGTGAGTATATAATATTTGAATATTGGATAAATATTAAGTATTTTAAGATAATGGTTTTATGCATAATGTTTCTTTAACTTTAAAGTATAATTTACAAAAATTAATATATTAAATATCGTTTTTATGTAATATTAAGCTTAATATAATTGGGTTAGCTATGTTTTCAATTTTAATGTAAAGGAGATTTTGTGTTATATGTTGTTGGAACACCCATAGGTAATTTAGGAGATATTACATATCGTGCGATTGATATTTTAAAATTGGTGGATGTTATATTTGCTGAGGACACAAGAATTACTAAAAGACTTTTATCTCGTTATGGAATTGTTAAAAAATTGATTTCTTGTAATGCAGTAACAGAAAATAAGAGAATAGAATTATTATTAGAGTATTTATCTAGTGAAAAAAGTGTAGCTTTTCTTAGCGATGCGGGTACACCTTGTTTGAGTGATCCTGGTGGATTACTTGTTGATGCAGCACTTAAAAATGGATATAAAGTTTGTCCTATTCCAGGTGTGAGTTCTTTTAATACTATTATTAGCGTAAATCCTTTTAAAGATAAGGTGATAGTGTTTGAAGGATTTTTGGCAAATAAAGGTATTAAGAGGATTAAAAGGATTGAAGAACTTTATAGTAGAGGTGATGCATTTGTGATCCTTGAATCCAGTCATAGAATTTTGAAATTATTATCTGAAATTTCTTTAGTAAATTTAGATGCCAATGTTCTTGTTGGACGTGAGATGACGAAAGTATATGAGGAATATAGGGTGGGTAAACCTTTGGAATTGAAGAAATATTTTGAAGAGAATAAAAAAGAAAAAGGAGAGTTCACAGTTTTGGTAAGTAGGAAGATTAAGGGTTGAATTATTTTAATCCTTCTGTTTAATAATTGATATTATGGCAAAAAATAAAGAAAGGGAAATTTATAAGTGTTTAAATTGTGGATATAAGTCTTTAAAATGGCTAGGTAAATGCCCTGAGTGTTTTAGTTGGGAAAGTTTAGAATCTTATACTGAAGTAAAGGCTGGCTACGTAAAAAATTTAAGTAGTGTGAAAAATGAAATTTATTCTTTGAAAGATTTTAAGCAAGTTGATAATGTTAGGCAACTAACAGGTATTGAAGAGTTTGATAGAGTTCTTGGCTCTGGAATTGTGCTTGGTAGTGTAATTCTAATAGCAGGAGATCCTGGGATTGGAAAATCAACTTTTTTGCTTCAAATTTCTAATATTGTCTCGCTTGCTGGTAAAAATGTACTTTATCTTGCGGGTGAAGAATCAATCCCACAGATTAAATTAAGGTCAAATAGACTTAAACTTTCTACTGATATTTTGATAACTAATGAGGTCAATGTTGATTCTTTAATTGATATGGTTGAAAGTATTAAGCTTGATTTTATTGTTGTTGATTCTATTCAGACTTTACACTCAAAGGAGGTTCAAGGTGGGCTTGGAGGAGTATCTCAATTAAAGCATTGTGTTTATAAGCTTGTAGAATGGGCAAAAAGGAAGGATATAACTTTATTTTTGGTGGGGCATATTACAAAGGATGGTATTTTGGCAGGACCAAAAATAATAGAGCATATGGTAGATGCTGTTTTTTATTTTGAAGAGGCAGAGAAATCTTTGCGTATGCTTAGGGCAACTAAAAATAGATTTGGTTCTGTTAATGAAATAGGCATTTTTGAAATGACAAATTTAGGTCTCTCTGAAATAAAAGACCCTTCTTCTATTTTTTTGGAAAAAAAGGAAAAGGTATCTTCAGGAATTGCTATTGGAATTATTAATAAAGGGAGTAGAGTTTTGTTTGTTGAGATACAGGCTCTAATCACAAAGACGGGTATGAATATTCCTAGGATTTTTTCAGAAAAGATAGATTCTAAAAAAATATCAAGAATCTTAGCAGTCCTTAGTAAGTATTTGAATCTTAATTTTAATAACGATGATGTATATGTTAATGTGTCTGGCGGTCTTAGAATTGATGATATAGAAATTGAGCTTGCTATTTTAGTTGCATTGTTTTCAGCTAAGACAGATATTATTGTAAGTCAGGAGTTGATTTTTACAGGTGAAATTTCACTTTCAGGAGAAATTAAAATATCTTCTAATGTTGAGAGCAAGGTACTAGCTTCTCGTAAGGCAGGATTTAAAAGTGTTTTGGGAGCAAATCTAAGAGGAAGTTGTTATGATGGATATGAGGGTATAAGTAGAGTATTGGATATTGTTAAAAGATTGATAAGAGATAGTAAAAGAGAAAGAGGTGAAAACAATATATTTAAAAATGTTGGTATAAAAAAATAAATTTAAAGTATTGACAAAGATTAATGTATGTTATAAAGTAATAAGAGTTGAAAATAAGAATTGGAAAAGAAGAGAAGGGAAGAGTTAAGTAAGGTTTTAAGAACCAAATATGATAACCTGTTAATTTTAAAATAAGAAAATAAAAATAACGAAGAGTTTGATCCTGGCTTAGAACTAACGCTGGCAGTGCGTCTTAAGCATGCAAGTCAAACGGGATGTAGCAATACATTCAGTGGCGAACGGGTGAGTAACGCGTGGATAATCTACCTATGAGATGGGGATAACTATTAGAAATAGTAGCTAATACCGAATAAGGTCAATTGAGATGTTAATTGATGAAAGGAAGCCTTTAAAGCTTCGCTTGTAGATGAGTCTGCGTCTTATTAGCTAGTTGGTAGGGTAAAGGCCTACCAAGGCTATGATAAGTAACCGGCCTGAGAGGGTGAACGGTCACACTGGAACTGAGATACGGTCCAGACTCCTACGGGAGGCAGCAGCTAAGAATCTTCCGCAATGGGCGAAAGCCTGACGGAGCGACACTGCGTGAATGATGAAGGTCGAAAGATTGTAAAGTTCTTTTATAAATGAGGAATAAGCTTTGTAGGAAATGACAGAGTGATGACGTTAATTTAGGAATAAGCCCCGGCTAATTACGTGCCAGCAGCCGCGGTAATACGTAAGGGGCGAGCGTTGTTCGGGATTATTGGGCGTAAAGGGTGAGTAGGCGGATATGCAAGTCTATGCGTAAAATACCACAGCTCAACTGTGGAGCTATGCTGGAAACTGCATGTCTAGAGTCTGATAGGGGAAGTTAGAATTCCTGGTGTAAGGGTGGAATCTGTTGATATCAGGAAGAATACCAGAGGCGAAGGCGAACTTCTGGGTCAAGACTGACGCTGAGTCACGAAAGCGTAGGGAGCAAACAGGATTAGATACCCTGGTAGTCTACGCTGTAAACGATGCACACTTGGTGTTAACTGAAAGGTTGGTACCGAAGCTAACGTGTTAAGTGTGCCGCCTGGGGAGTATGCTCGCAAGAGTGAAACTCAAAGGAATTGACGGGGGCCCGCACAAGCGGTGGAGCATGTGGTTTAATTCGATGATACGCGAGGAACCTTACCAGGGCTTGACATATATAGGATATGGTTAGAGATAACTATTCCCCGTTTGGGGTCTATATACAGGTGCTGCATGGTTGTCGTCAGCTCGTGCTGTGAGGTGTTGGGTTAAGTCCCGCAACGAGCGCAACCCTTATTGTCTGTTACCAGCATGTAAAGATGGGGACTCAGACGAGACTGCCGGTGATAAGCCGGAGGAAGGTGAGGATGACGTCAAATCATCATGGCCCTTATGTCCTGGGCTACACACGTGCTACAATGGCCTGTACAAAGCGATGCGAAGCAGTGATGTGAAGCAAAACGCATAAAGCAGGTCTCAGTCCAGATTGAAGTCTGCAACTCGACTTCATGAAGTTGGAATCGCTAGTAATCGTATATCAGAATGATACGGTGAATACGTTCTCGGGCCTTGTACACACCGCCCGTCACACCACCCGAGTTGAGGATACCCGAAGCTATTATTCTAACCCGCAAGGGAGGAAGGTATCTAAGGTATGTTTAGTGAGGGGGGTGAAGTCGTAACAAGGTAGCCGTACTGGAAAGTGCGGCTGGATCACCTCCTTTCTAAGAGAAAGAATTTAATTAAATTGAATAAGTATTGATTTAACTCTTCCCTTGTCTTTTTTGAGACTTTTTTTTGGGGGTTTAGCTCAGTTGGCTAGAGCATCGGCTTTGCAAGCCGAGGGTCAAGGGTTCGAGTCCCTTAACCTCCATTTTTTATATTGAGGTGGAGGTTAAATCTTTTTTAGATAGTGCACAAATTTACATTAATGCTATCTGTTTAAGAGTAATTGAAATAATAAATAGGTTTAAATGCAAATAAGGATAGAATTTCATTTAAAATTCTATCCTTATTTGCATTTAAACCTATTTATTATTTCAATTACAAAATTTAAACTTATTTATTATTGACAAAAATGAAGAATACTTTTATTCTAATATAAGTTATTTAATAAAGTTAAATAACTTATATTAGAATAAAAGTATTAACTTTATTATAAATTTTTATGACTATTGTTTTTATACAATAATAGGAGTTTTTTTATGGTACAAACAATGCAAAAGTTCGGAAGTGCAATGGTTATTCCTGCTTTGTTTTTTGCTTTATTTGGTTTGGTCGTAGGGGTATCATCTGTATTTTTGGTAGGTGCAAGTCCTGGAGTTTGGAGAGATTTTTGGTGGATGATGGGGGAAGGTGGTTGGACAATTTTTAGACAAATGCCTTTGCTTTTCGCGGCTTCTTTGCCAATAAGCTTAGTAAAAAAAGCTTCTGCTAGAGCTTGTATTGAATCTTTCCTTGCATTTTTACTTTTTAATTATTTTATTGCAGCTATTTTAAGTCTTTATGGTCAAACTTTTGGTGTTGATTATTCTATGGAACCAGGAGGAACCAGTGGACTTACTATGTTAGCTAATATTAAAACGCTTGATACTAGCATATTTGGGGCAATTATAGTTTCCTGTATTATTATTTATTTGCATAATAGGTATTTTGATGTCAAATTTTCTCCTTATTTGCAAATTTTTTCAGGTAGTAATTACATAGTGGCTCTAAGCTTTTTGACCATGTTACCTTTAGCGGTGATTTTTTGTATTGTTTGGCCAAAGATACAAATGGGAATTGCTGGTTTACAGGGAGTGATGGCGTATTCAGGGGCCTTTGGAGTATGGCTTTATACATTCTTAGAGAGAGTTTTAATTCCCTTTGGATTTCATCACTTCATTTATCAACCATTTATATTTGGACCAGCTGTTGTTGATGATGGAATTTTAAAGTATTGGGCTGAGCATATTCAAGAATTTTCTCAAAGTACTACTCCTCTTAAGGATTTGTTTCCAGGAGGTGGATTTGCCCTTCATGGAAATTCTAAGGTGTTTGGTGTTCTTGGTCTGTCTTTAGCTATGTATTATACCGCCAAAGAAGATAAGAGAAAGGCTTTAAAGGGTTTATTAATTCCAGCAGCTTTAACTTCAATGATTAATGGAATAACAGAACCTATTGAATTTACATTCCTATTTGCTGCTCCTGTACTTTTTGTCCTACATTCTGTTCTTGCAGGTTGCATGTCTGCCATTATGTATTCGTTTGGGCTTGTAGGAAACATGGGTACTGGGATAATTGATTTTGCGTTGTTGAATTGGATTCCTATGTGGAAGAACCACCCCGAGCCTTATATAGCGCAGATTATTATTGGTAGCATTTTTACAGCTATTTATTTCTTTTCATTTAAATATTTAATATTGAAATTTAATTTTAAGACTCCTGGTAGATGGGAAGATGATACTCCTGTTAAATTACATACTAAGAAGGATTACATTGGAGATCAACGTAGACATCAAGCCTTAAGCATAATTCATATGTTGGGAGGAAAAGCTAATATCACAGACCTTAGTAATTGTGCTACAAGACTTAGAGTTACTGTTAAAGATGTAAATAAGGTACATCCCGATGAGAGTTTTAAAAAACAAGGTGTTAAGGGAATATTTAAAACGAACAATTATTTTCAAATTGTTATTGGACTTGATGTTCCAGTAATAAGAGAAGAGATAGAATCTATTCTTGAGAGTAAAGAGGAGGAAATATGAATAAAAAATTTAATATTGTGATTGCTGGTGGGGGGAGTACCTTTACTCCAGGCATAGTTTTAATGTTACTTGATCATCTTGATGAGTTTCCCATTGAGCATATTAAGCTTTATGATATTGATAGCGAGCGTCAAGATATTGTTGGTAAAGCTTGCAAGATATTAATTGGAGAGAGATATCCTGATGTAAAGTTTTCTTATACTACAGACCCAAAGGAAGCTTTTAGTAATGTTGATTTTGTAATGGCTCATATTCGAGTTGGTAAATATGAAATGAGAGAACTTGATGAGACCATACCTCTTAAACATGGAGTTGTGGGACAAGAAACGTGCGGACCTGGTGGAATTGCTTATGGTATGCGTTCAATTGGAGGTGTTATTGAACTTGTTGACTATATGGAAAAATATTCACCCAATGCTTGGATGTTAAATTATTCTAATCCTGCTGCTATTGTTGCTGAGGCTACAAGATGTCTCCGTCCTAAATCTAAGATATTAAATATTTGTGATATGCCAGTTGGAATAGAAAATAGGTTTATTGATATTTTAAGATTAAAATCTAGAAAAGAATTGATTGTAAGATACTATGGTCTTAATCATTTTGGATGGTGGACTGAGGTTAGACATGTAAACGGTGATGATTTGATGCCAAAATTAATAGAACATGTAAAAGAACATGGGTATCTTTCAGGAAGAGAGGCTGAGACAGGCCAGCATATTGATGTAAGTTGGACTTCAACATTTGGTAAAGCAAAAGATGTTGCTGCTCTTGATCCAAGTACTCTGCCGAATACTTATTTGAAATATTATTTGTATAGTGACTATGAGCTTGCACATACTGATCCTACTAAAACAAGAGTTAAAGAAGTCAAGGAAGGAAGAGAAGCTAAGGTATTTGGGGAATGTAGGAAAATAGCTGAGAAAAATACTGCTGTTGGTACTACTATTGAGATTGATGAGCATGCATCTTATATTGTTGACCTTGCTAGAGCAATAGCTTTTAATACAGGTGAAAGGATGCTTTTGATTGTTGAAAATAATGGAGCTGTTGAAAACTTTGACCCTACTGCTATGGTGGAAGTTCCTTGTATTGTTGGTTCTAATGGACCTGAGCGTATATGTATGGGCAGAATTCCGCAGTTTCAGAAGGGACTTATGGAACAACAAGTTTCTGTTGAAAAACTTACAGTTGAAGCTTGGATAGAAAAATCATATTTAAAGTTGTGGCAAGCTTTGACTATGTCTAAAATGGTGCCAAGTGCAAGTGTTGCTAAGGCAATTCTTGATGACCTTATTGAGGCTAATAAGGGCTATTGGCCAGAATTGAAATAAAAAAAAGGCAAGCGAAAAAGCTTGCTTTTTTTTAGGATTAATAAAGTGGGACCAGGATGAGTTGAACATCCGACCTCAGGTTTATCAGACCTGCGCTCTAACCACCTGAGCTATGATCCCTAAGATGTACTTACCTTTTAAGATTTTATTGAACTTTATTTTGTTTGTCAATATGAGTTTTGTTTTTCTATGTATGTAGTTATGAGTTGTTTTGTAGTGTTTATCTTAATTTTAATAATTTTCAAATTTAGTTTTGATTTAAAATTATGTCAATGGATAGAGAGTTTTTTACGCATGATGCTATTATTGTAGCTAAGTCTTTACTTGGTCACTTTTTGATAAGAAAAATAGATGGAGAAGAAATTGTTACAAAGATTGTTGAAACAGAGGCATATATGGGAACAATAGACAGAGCTTGTCATGCATATGGTGGGAGAAAAACTAATCGTACAAGTGCTATGTATAATGTCGGAGGATATGCTTATATTTATATAATTTATGGTATGTACTACATGTTAAATGTTGTAGCATCTAATGAGAACAATCCTCATGCTGTTTTAATAAGAGCTGTTGAGCCCATTTATCCTTTACTTAAAGGGAATTCCATGGTTACTAATGGGCCTGGTAAACTTACTAAGTACTTAAATATAGATTTAAGATTTAATAAAGTAGATCTTATTAGTAATACTGAGCTTTTTTTAAAAAATGGATTGTCTTTTGATTTTGAAGTAGTGAACTCAAAGAGAATAAATATTGATTATGCAGGTGAAGAGTATGCTACTAAACTTTGGAGATTTTATATAAAGGGAAATAAATTTGTGTCTAAATATTAATATTATTTATGTTTCTTTAAGAATAGGAATTACTATTTCTTGAATAAAATCTTCGACCTGAGAAGAGGCAAATCCTATGTTTTCATTTGGATTTAAAATTTCACTTATATCCTTAGGTGTTAACCTAAAGCTTTCATCATTAAGAATTAGCTTAATTAAATCGTTCTCATGTTTTCCTAAATAAATATTTTCCCTTACTTGCATAGAATAAGTTCTCATCTTTTCATGCAATATTTGCCTGTCACCGCCATTTTTGGTTGCTTTCATTAATATATCTTCTGTTAGGATAAATGGCATTTCTATCTTTACATGTTGTTCAATGATTTTTTCATTTACTCTAATATTACTAAATATTTTATTGAGTAATATTAAAATGGCGTCAGCTGCTAGGAATGCTTGAGGAATATTTAATCTCTTACAAGCCGAATCGTCTAAAGTACGCTCAAGCCATTGGGTTGCGGCTATAAATCCGCCACTTGTTTGTAGACTCATTATAAACTTGGCAAGAGAGGCTACTCTTTCGCTGTGAATAGGGTTTCTTTTATAAGGCATTGCTGATGAACCTATTTGTTTCTCTTCAAAATGCTCTTCAATTTCTTTAAGGTGTTGCATGAATCTAATATCATTAGTGATTTTATGTGCACTTTGGGATAGATTACTTAGAAAATTTAGTACCGATGAATCAAGTTTACGATCGTAAGTTTGACTAGTGATTTTGTAAACTTTACTAAAACCCATTTTTTTAGCCACACTTATATCAAGATTTTTTACTCTTTCAAAATTAGATGATAGTAATTCTTTAAAACTACTTTGATTACCAACAGTACCCTTTACTCCTCTGAAACACAGGTTTGATAAAATGAAATTAAGTTCTTTAAAATCAAAAATTAAACTTTGAAGCCACAAACTACTTCTTTTTCCAAGTGTTGTTAATTGAGCCTCTTGTAGATGGGTATATGCAAGTATTGCTAAATTTTTATGCTTTATTGAAAAATTATTTAAAGTTTTAATGATGATTTTTAATTTATTTTTAATAAGTAATAATGCTTCTTTTATTTGAATTAAATCTGTATTGTCCATTAAGAATGCACTTGTAACACCAAGATGTAAAATTTTTCGAGCGTCATCTCCAACTAAATCAGCATATGCGTAAAGATGTGCCATGACTTCATGTTTAAATTTTTCTTCATATTTTTCTACGACTTCAAAATCAATATTTTCAATATGTTTATATAGTTTATCTAGTTGTTCTTGTTTAATATCCACTCCTAGTTCTCTTTGGGTTAAGGCTAGGTTATACCAAAGTTTTCTCCATGTTGTGTACTTAAATTTTGGTGAAAAAATGTAAAGCATTTCTTTGCTTGAATATCTTGATTCTAATGGGTTTATATATTTATCCATTCTTTATTCCTAAAAATGGTTTTTTCTCGTGCTTCTCCAAGGGAAATAATTGAAATTTGAACTCCAACTTCTCTTTCAATGAATTCGATGTATTCTCTAGCTTCAGTTGGTAAGTCTTCATACCTACTTATGTTGCTAATATCTTGTTTAAATCCTTTGAAAGTTTTGTATATAGGTTTAGCTTTTTCTAATATTTCACAAGAAGTGGGTATATATTCATATATTTTTCCTTGATATTCATAGGCCACACAAATCTTGAGTTCTTCCATGTCATTTAAAATGTCTAGTTTGGTTAAAGCTAAATGGTTTAATTCATTAAGACCTACTGATTTTTTGATAGTTAAAATATCAAGCCAACCAATTCGTCTAGGTCTTCCTGTAGTTGCCCCATATTCTTTTCCCTTTTCTCTAATCTTATCACCAATAGAGTCTTTGATTTCACTTGCAAAAGGACCTGCCCCAACTCTTGAAGAGAATGCCTTTATTATCCCAATTTTTTGTTTTATTTTTGAGGAAGGAATGCCACACCCCACTGCTGCTGTGATTAATGTGCTACTTGATGTTACGAATGGGAATGTTCCATGTTCAATATCAAGCATCGTACCCTGAGCTCCTTCTATTAATATGGTTTTTTCTGAAATAATGGCATCTTTTAATATTTCTTCTGTGTTTGTGATTACAGGTTTAAGTATTTCTGTATATTCTTTGTATTTATTTAAGATATCAACATAATTGAAGGGTTTTTCATTGTATATCTTTTCTATAATTTTATTTTTTTCATCTAAATTTATTTTTAATTTTTTTGCAAAAATTTCCATATTAAGTAGGTCAACAGCTCTTATGCCTGTTCTATTTATTTTGTCGGCATAACAAGGCCCAATTCCTTTCTTGGTAGTTCCAATTTTATCATTTCCCTTTTTTTGTTCGCTAAGCTCGTCAATTTTTATGTGGTAAGGCATTATTATGTGTGCTTTATCGCTGATTAGTATATTTATTTCAATATTGTTTTGTTTGAGTATCTCAAGTTCTTCAAGTAAAACTTGCAGATCAATTACGACTCCAGGTCCAATTATACAATTTGATCCTTGTAGAACTCCAGAAGGTAACAGGTGAAAAATAAATTTTTTATTATTAGCAACAATTGTATGTCCAGCATTATTTCCTCCGTTAAATCTTACAACATAATCTGCCTTTGCTGAGAGAAAATCTATAATTTTCCCCTTGCCTTCGTCTCCCCATTGGGTACCAATAACCGCATAAATTGACATCTCTGTCTCCTATTTGTTTATTTTTGCTACATCCTTTAAGGTTCTGTGTTTTTCATTAAAATCAATACCATACCCAACTATAAAATGATTATCGATTTCAAAGCCCACATAGTCTATGTGTAGTTCTGTTAATCTTCTGGATGGTTTATTGAAAAGAACACAGGTTTTAATCTCTTTGGGATTCTTCGTTTTTAAATGTTCAATAATTTTTTTATATGTTAATCCAGTATCTATAATATCGTCAAAGAGTATTACATAGCAGTTTTCTATATTAATATCAATGTCTTTTTTTATGATTACTTTTAGTGAAGAATGTGCCTTATTACCATAACTTGAAGCTTGCAGGAAATCTATTTTTACATTGAGTCCAATCTCTCTTATAATGTCTGCAAAAAATATAAATGAGCCTTTAAGAAGAGATATAAAAACTACGTTATTCTTGTCCTTGTAATAATCTTTAATCTCTTGAGCCAACTCTTTAATTTTATTTTTAATTTTTTCTTCTGAGAATAAAGTTGAAATTTGATCATTCATTAAGCTTATGTTTGACTCTCTATTTGTAATCTTTAACATTATAATTGTATTTTTTTTATAAGTTTAATTCAAGTTAAATTGTAGTTCGTAGCCAATAGAAGTATGATATTATTTATCTAAAAGAGAGATTATATATGAATTCTAATTATGAAAAATATAAGATGCTCGTTTTTGATCTTGATGGTACTTTACTTAATAATGAGCATAAAATTACACCATTAACTCTTAAAGTTCTTTTAAAGTTAAGGAAAGATTTTCGTATCATTATTGCTACTGGTAGGAGATTAGGTGAAATTAAGGATGTTCTGAATCAACTTAAAGAGATTGATATTGAAAAGGGTTATATGATAACAGCCAATGGATCTGAAGTGTTTTTGCAGAATAATCTAATCTTGAGGTATAAGATAGAATATGGCCTAGTAAGAGAAATTCTTAAGCTTGAGAGAGGAGAAATCGATATTAATCTTTATACTTTAAGCGATTGGTATTCTGATAGAGAGGTTAGGAGCCCAATTATGAATCATTTTATTAGTCACTTAGGAATAAAACCTGTTATTACTGATTTGTTTTCTCTTCAAGTAGACTCTTTATCTAAAATAGTTTATTTTTCTCAAAATTTTATTACTCTTGAAAAATTTGGAAATACAATAAGAGAGAAGAATTTCAAGGATATAAGTGTATTTTACTCTGCTCAAGATCTATTAGAAATTACAAATATTAATGCTAATAAGTATAATGCTGTTAAAAATGTTGCTTTATTTGAATGTGTTGATATTGGAGATATCTTGGCATTTGGAGATAATGGTAATGATTATGAAATGCTAAAAAATGTTGGAAAGGGTATTGTAATGAAGAATGCAAATGAATTTGTGAGGACTAGTTTACCAAATAATGAGGTTACAAAGTTTAGTAACGATGAAGATGGAGTTGCAAAGTTTTTAATTGATTTTTTTAATCTTGATATTGATTTTAACTAGTCTCTCTAAATTAATTGTATTTTAGCTTTTAAAATTTGAATAAATAATACTTATTTAATGTCTTTATTTTGTTGCATATATTTTTCATAAGCATTTTTTATACTTTCTGCTCTACTATATAAAATAGAGGTTTCATTGATTAATGGTATGAAATGCAACTTTTTTTCATCTAATGTATATTTATTAAAAGTATCATCTTTAATAAATAGATTTTCATTATAATTTTCTAGTTTATTTTTTAATTCATTTTCTATGAATTGTTTATCTTCTGTGGTCATTTTGTTTGCAAATTCAATATTATTTTTTTCAATTATTTTTTTTGTAATAACGAACCAATTTAGTAGTTCTTTGATATAACTTTCAGCATATTTTTTTAAATTGGTAATTTCTTGTTCGTTGGTATTTGTTTCTAGAGAAATTATTTTAATAATCTTATCTTCATCAACTTTTGGTATTTCGGGAATATCTTTTGGTGTTGAGGTACAGTTTAGGATAAATAAATATAATATTAGACTGATTATTTTTTTGTACATGTCTACTCCTTGTGAGTTAATTATAGCATTTGATAGGTTATTATTAGAATTTTTGTTTTATAACTTTAGATTGGTCAACTATTTTAAAAGAATTATTGATAAAAAATATTTTAAAGCTATTGACATAGAAAAAGTAAAAGTATATATTAGTTTATGTTGTATAAATGATTGAGATTGGCAAGTTAGAGACGGAAGATAAAAATATGGTCAAAGTAATAAAGAGTCTATGGTGAATGCCTAGGAGCTTTAAGGCGAAGAAGGTCGTGGTAAGCTGCGAAAAGCTTGGGGGAGAAGCAAACATTTTATGATCCCGAGATTACCGAATGGAGTAATCCAATTAGCTAGATGCTAATTATCTACTGCGTAGGCAGTAGAGGCTATACCAGGGGAAGTGAACCATCTAAGTACCCTGAGGAAAAGAAATCAAAGAGATTCCCTAAGTAGTGGCGAGCGAAAGGGGAGTAGCCCAAACTTTGGATGTGCCAAGCTGCAGAGCGTTGCATTCGGAGGGTTGTAGGACACTTGAAGTTTAGTCTGTAATAAACTGAGAAGTTACAAAATATTTATATAGAAGAATAATCTGGAAAGGTTAGCCAGAGAAGGTGATAGCCCTGTAATTTAAATATAAATATCTTCTTAAAGATGTTCCTGAGTAGGACGAGACACGAGAAACCTTGTCTGAAGCTGGGGAGACCACTCTCCAAGGCTAAATACTAGAAAGCTACCGATAGTGAAGAGTACCGTGAGGGAAAGGTGAAAAGAACCCCGGGAGGGGAGTGAAATAGAACTGAAACCGTAGACTTACAAGCAGTCAGAGCCATGATTTATTCATGGTGATGGCGTGCCTTTTGCATAATGAACCTGCGAGTTATCATGTCTAGCAAGGTTAAGGCATTGAAGTGCTGGAGCCTGAGCGAAAGCGAGTCTTAAAAGGGCGATTTAGTTAGATGTGGTAGACCCGAAGCCGAGTGATCTATTTATGGCCAGGCTGAAGCTTGGGTAAAACCAAGTGGAGGGCCGAACCCTAGTCTGTTTAAAAAGGCAGGGATGAGCTGTGAATAGGAGTGAAAGGCTAAACAAACTCGGAGATAGCTGGTTCTCCCCGAAATGGATTTAAGTTCAGCCTTATTTTAGTGCAATAGAGGTAGAGCACTAATTGAGCTAGGGCCTGTCAAAGGGTACCAAACTCAGTTAAACTCCGAATGCTATTGTATGATGAATAGGAGTGAGACTATGGGCGATAAGGTTCATGGTCGAGAGGGAAACAACCCAGATCAACAGCTAAGGTCTCAAAAATGTGTTAAGTGGAAAAGGAGGTTTAGGTACGTAAACAGCCAGGAGGTTGGCTTAGAAGCAGCCATACCTTTAAAGAGTGCGTAATAGCTCACTGGTCGAGTACTTAAGCGCCGATAATGTAACGGGGCTAAACACATTACCGAAGCTTTGGACTCTAATTTAGGTTAGAGTGGTAGGGGAGCGTTCTGTAAGCCTGAGAAGTTAAACTGGGAAGTTTGATGGAGGTATCAGAAGTGAGAATGCAGGTATGAGTAACGAAAAAATGGGTGAGATCCCCATTCGCCGAAAACCTAAGGTTTCCTGGGTGAAGGTCGTCTTCCCAGGGTTAGTCGGCCCCTAAGGCAAAGCTGAAAAGTGAAGTCGATGGGAAACGGGTTAATATTCCCGTACCTCTTATAGTTTCGATTGGAGTGACGCATGAGGTTAACTACTGCTAGGCGATGGTTGTCCTAGTTTAAGCATTAAGGTGTTGATTTTAGTAGGAAAATCCGCTAAAAGAGCTGAGATGTGATGATGAGTGTTGTTTAGGCAACATGAAATGTAGGTAGTCAAGGTGCCAAGAAATAACTTCTAAGGTTAGGCTATGAGGGACCGTACCGTAAACCGACACAGGTAGGTGGGATGAAAATTCTAAGGCGCGCGAGAGAATCCACGTTAAGGAACTCTGCAAAATACGTACGTAACTTCGGGATAAGTACGACCTAAGAGATTAGGTAGCATAAAAATGGTCCAAACGACTGTTTACCAAAAACACAGGTCTCTGCAAATCTGTAAAGAGAAGTATAGGGACTGACACCTGCCCGGTGCTGGAAGGTTAAGAGGAGATGTTAGTGTAAAAGCGAGGCATTGAATTCAAGCCCCAGTAAACGGCGGCCGTAACTATAACGGTCCTAAGGTAGCGAAATTCCTTGTCGGGTAAGTTCCGACCCGCACGAATGGTGTAACGATTTGGACGCTGTCTCAACGTGGAGCTCGGTGAAATTGAAGTATCGGTGAAGATGCCGATTACTTGTGGTTAGACGGAAAGACCCCGTGAACCTTTACTATAGCTTGGTATTGAAATTTGGTTAAGTATGTGTAGGATAGGTGGGAGACTTTGAAGCTATCTCGTTAGGGATAGTGGAGTCGCACTTGAAATACCACCCTTGTTTAATTAAGTTTCTAACTCATAGTGATATGAGGAGAGTGCCAGGTGGGTAGTTTGACTGGGGCGGTCGCCTCCTAAAGAGTAACGGAGGTGCGCAAAGGTTACCTTAGAGTGGTTGGAAATCACTCTGTAAGTGTAAAGGCATAAGGTAGCTTAACTGTGAGACTGACAAGTCGAACAGATACGAAAGTAGGTCTTAGTGATCTGGCGGTAGCGAGTGGAAGCGCCGTCACTTAACGAATAAAAGGTACTCCGGGGATAACAGGCTTATCCTCCCCAAGAGTTCACATCGACGGGAGGGTTTGGCACCTCGATGTCGGCTCATCGCATCCTAGGGCTGAAGCAGGTCCTAAGGGTATGGCTGTTCGCCATTTAAAGCGGTACGCGAGCTGGGTTCAGAACGTCGTGAGACAGTTTGGTCCCTATCTGCCACAAGCGTTGGATATTTGAGAGGAACTATCTTTAGTACGAGAGGACCGAGATGGACGAACCTCTAGTGTACCAGTTATCCTGCCAAGGGTAAGTGCTGGGTAGCTACGTTCGGAAGGGATAACCGCTGAAAGCATCTAAGTGGGAAGCCTTCCTCAAGATGAGATATCCTATGAGGGTCCTGGAAGAATACCAGGTTGATAGGTTAGAAGTGTAAGTATAGTAATATATTAAGCTGACTAATACTAATTACCCGAATCTTTGACCATATTTTTGTCTTCCTTATAAATACCCTGGTGGTTAAAGAAGAGAGGAAACACCTGTTATCATTCCGAACACAGAAGTTAAGCTCTTATTCGCTGATGGTACTGCGAGTTCGCGGGAGAGTAGGTTATTGCCAGGGTTTTTTTTATTTTTAGATACTATTAAAGTACATGGTAAAGATGCGTAGCTTTATTATTATTTTTTTGTTTTTTTTTTAACTATTAATTTATTTGCTAATCAGACTATAAAATTTAAACTTGTGGATCAGTACTACCCTCTTTATTATAAAAATAAAGAGGGTAGTACTGTTGGTATGATTTTCCCTATTCTTTCTAAGTGGGCACAAGATCATAATTATGATATCAGTATAGAGACTATTGATTATCTTGATAGAGATAAAATTGAAGACGATGTAATTTATTTAGGATTGACATATAGTTCAAATTTAAATGAATATCTTTATTTTAAAAATGAAATTGGCAAATGTGTTACTGCTTTACTTTATGATAAAAAAGAAGGTAAAAATAAATCTAGTTCCTATCCTCTAAAGGATTTACGAATAGGTGTTGTAGAAAACACAATATATGAGGATATTTTAAGACTTCATAGACGTGTTGATAATGTACTTTTATTTAAAGATACTGAAGAATTACTTTTAGCGTTAAGAGATCATAAGATTGATTTAGTATATGGAAGTTGTAAGTCATTGCCTTGTGTGTGGTATAGAACTTTTTATCCATATTTTATTAGTATTTTTAATACTGACTATTTTCATAGTGTTAGTATAAGAGTTGCTGTTAGTAAAAATGCTAATAATGATTTAAAATTTCTAAATGTTGATCTTTTGAGCTACATGAAGTCACTTTCTGTAGAAGAATATAAATCTTTTAAGGAATTTGATATTTTGTATGCTCTTGATATTGGAATATATAATGATTACCCTCCTTTAAGTTTTATTGATTCTAAGGGTCGACCTTCAGGTATTTTAGTTGATTTGTGGCATACTCTTTCTAGGGAATACGGGTTTGCAGTAAACTTTATAGGATTTCCAAAAGAAAGCATTAAAAAAAGCTTGGATGATAAAAATGTCTCTATTTGGGGTGGCATTATTAAGGAAAGTAGGGATAGCTTAGACTCTAAAAATTATAAAGAGACTATTCCTATATACTCACTTAATTTTAAACTTTATTTTACGAATGCTAAAAATAGTAAAAAGGTAATAAATTCACAAATTATTGATTTTGATTTCGATAATTTTAGTCTAGATAAAAATACAGACATAGTAAATAATTTTGCAGGTATAGTAAATAAATCATATGGATTTGTAGAAAATTCAATAACCACAAGATATTTATCAAAAATGCATGGGTACAATAATATATTAAAATCTGAAGATTCAAAGTTCAATCAAAGTAGATCTTTGGTATTTGCAACCAACAATAAAAGATTTAAATTGTTTGCATATGTTCTTAATGCATTAATAGAAAACTTTTTCTTTGATACTTTATTACAAATAGATAATAATTGGCTTGGTCAAGATGAAATTAAAGATTATCAAAATAATGGATATGGCTATGTAGGTAAGAATGACTTTAATATTGAGGAAAAAATTTGGTTACTGAATAATAAAGAATTAAATCTTGCTGTAAAAGATTGGTATCCTATTGATTATTTTGATTCTAATGGTTATAGAGGAGTAAATGAAGGGTTAATTGATAAGGTACAAAGATTGACAAATTTAAAGTTCAATATAGTCAAGGTAAATAAAGAAGATGATATTGAGAATTTAATTAATATAGGAAAAGTAGATGTATTAGCCACTAATTTAGAAGATGAGAATCTAGACTATTTGTTCAATATTAATGCAAGTTCGGGAATTCCACTTTATGTTTTTTCGAATAAGATTAAAGTATTCCCTTTTAATTTTTCTGATAAATGTGCAATACTTAAATTTTTATATACAAAGGAAATATCAGCTAAGTCAAGAGTACAGTTAGTACAGGTGGAGAATTTTAAGGAAGCTTTAGATCTTCTTTATAGTGGTAAAGTAAGCGGGATTATTAGTGATGAGTATACTGCTGCTGTTAATTTTGAGGATTTAAATGTCAGAGATGTTAAAAAACTTCCTGCTGATATAGATTTAAAATTTGATTTAAATGTTGCAGTAAATAAACAAGATTATATTTTAAGGGGAATTATACAAAAAAGTTTATTCCGTGCGAATGTTAGGAATAGACTATATTTTGATGATTGGGTGTCTAATGTTTATGAGAGGTCTATTGCTATAGGATTTAGAAGATCTTTTGTGACAGCATTAATCATTGGTATTCTTGTTTTTACCATTCTTGTAGTTTCATTGTTTAATTTAGTTCAGGAATTATATTTTAGAAAAAAGATGTATTTTTCTGCAATAAGTGAAAAAAAAGTTATTGAAAATGCTATTAATGATAAAACTATTTTTGTTGCAAGCATGAGCCATGATATTCGTACTCCTATTAATGGGATAGTAGCAGCTACTGAACTCTTGGATCGTACGGATCTTGTAAGTAATCAAAGAGAATATGTTCAAATTATAAATTATTCTTCTAAATCATTGCTTTCTTTAATTGATGATATATTGTACATCTCTAAAATAGATATGAATGGAATATATATTGAAAATAATGATATAGATTTGGAGCGTGAAATTGAAAGTGTTGTAAAGAGTTTTCAGCCTCAGAGTGCAAAGCAGAACCTTGATTTAATTTTTTATTCAAAATCGAATTTAGAAAATTACTTAATAGGCGATATTTCTAGATTGAAGCAGGTGCTTATTAATTTAATAGGAAATGCTTTTAAATTTACTAATGATGGGATGATAGTTTTAAATTATGAAAATATATATAGTACAAAGGATAATAGAGGAAATGAAATAGTTACTATTGAATTTAAGGTAATTGATACTGGGAGAGGGATTAAACAACAGAGTATACCTGAAATATTTGAGTTATTTAAACAAGAGGATAACTCTGATGCAAGAATACATGGAGGTATTGGGCTTGGGCTTGCTATCTCAAAAAAACTTGTCAGTTTAATGGGTGGTCCTGGTATTGCAGTTGAGAGTGAAATAGGTATGGGAACAACTTTTTCATTTATGTTGCCTTTTGTTTTAGGTAACAAGATTGAGGACAGGGATAAAGAGTTAAATAAATTTGAACTGGTAAGAGATAAAAAGATTTTAAGTTTGGTTTTAAGTAAAAGGGCTGTTAAGGTTTTAAATGAAATAAGTGAGATATTTGATTACAAAGATAACATAAATTACTCTTATTCTTATGATGATGCTTATGGGATATTTTATAAAAATCCTGACTATGATTTTGTTTTTATAAATGTAAATAGTACTGGTGTGCAAGAAGGGATTGATTTTGCTAACAGAATAAAAAAATTGAATTCAAGTACAAGAATAATTTTCGTACTACCTTATTTACCAAATAATGAGATGATTAATCTTGAGTATGAGTATATTCAAAAACCTTTTAGAAGATGGGATTTTTATTCTAATTGGATTAGCAATGGTACGACTGTAGATGAACCGTTACTAAATGATTTTAGTGTTCTTAAAATAAGAGATAATGTTCGCATTTTAATAGCTGAGGATAATGAAATTAATCAGAAAGTTTTAAAAAATATTTTAGTTGCTATAGGAGTCAGAGAAAATTCTATTGATATTGTGGAAGATGGGGTGAATGCTATTGAGTCTTTAAAAAATAGTAGATATGACATAGCCTTTATTGATATAAGAATGCCAATTTGTGATGGCTTTTCGGTAGCTAAAGAGATACGTGAATATGAGAGTCAGAATAACTTAAGTCCATGTGTTTTAATAGCTGTAACAGCACATGCGTTAAGGGAATATAAAGATAGATGTTTTGAGCATGGAATGAATGATTATATTGTAAAACCAATACAAATTAGGGTAATAAAGAATGTATTGTCAAAATATTTACAAATTGAGTTTGAAGAAACTAAGAGTAGTGAAGATATTAATTTAGGTAAATATCCGGATTTACCTCATTTGGATATTAAGAAAGCTTTAAGGGAGCTTGATATCTCATATGATGTATATTGTGAGTTATGCAAGGGACTTGTTGATGTCATTTATACTTTTATTCATGAATTAGATGAAGCTTTTAATGTAGGCGATTTAGAATTAGTAAAGAGCATGGCACATTCAATTGCGGGGGCTCTTGGAAATATGCGCATTAGCTTATTTGAGAAGTTTAGAGAGATTGAGATAAGTAAAAGAACACTGCATGAATTGGAGATGTTTTACTATGAAGCACGTAAAGATTTGATTGTACTTATTGGAAATATAAAAACATACATTTTAAATACTGTTGATAATGTAGGTCAGGAAAAATTAAACTTTAAAAGTAATGATGAGTTTTTGAATCTTATGCGAAAGCTTTTACATGGAATAGAGAATAGAAATCCAAAAGAATATAAGGAAATACTTGAGATTCTTAAAAAATATAATTTAGACGAAAATAAAAAGATATTGTTTGATTCTCTTCTTAAAAATTTAAGATTATATAAGTTTGAAGATAGTTCTAAAATTGTTCAAGATATGATGGGTTTTGGTAATATAGAGAAGACATGATGGAAGGGAAAGTACTGGATGATTTGGAAGAAAGTAGAGATGAAGTTCAAAAATTACTTCTTGTAGATGATACTCCTACAAATTTAGATTTACTAATAGATATACTACAAGATGAATATGAAATCCGAGTTGCAATAAATGGGCTTGATGCTTTAAAGCAGGTGAAGATTGATAGTCCTGACCTTATCCTTCTTGATGTATTGCTTCCAGACATTAGTGGTTATGAGGTTTGTAAAAGGCTTAAGGGTGATCCTGAAACAAGAGATATTCCTATAATTTTTATTAGTTCAAGAGATTCTACCGATGCTCAACTTGAAGGATTTAATGTTGGTGGAGTAGATTATATCTTAAAACCCTTTAATGCAAGGATTATTGATGCAAGAATTAAAACGCATCTTGAGCTTAAAAGGCTTAGAGATTATTTTAAAAATCTTGCAAGAATTGATGGACTTACTCAAATTCCTAATAGAAGATTCTTTACAGATAAATTTGCTAAATCTTGGATGAAAGCCTTGGAATATAAAGAACGCGTCATTGTGGGAATGTTAGATATTGATTATTTTAAAAAATATAATGATAATTACGGACATACCAATGGCGATGAATGTCTTAAGTTGATTGCAAAGAGCTTGAATAAGATTGCTTTGAAATATAAGATAGATGTTGCGCGTTACGGTGGAGAAGAATTTATTTTATTTTCTGTTAATAAGAGTTTAGAGGAAATGATTAATATTGTTAGTTTAATAATAGAAGAAATTAGAAATTTGGAAATAGTTCATGAATACAACAGTGTTTCTAAATTTGTGACAGTTTCAATTGGACTTGCTGAGCAAATTCCTCATGATACTAATTTTACTAATATTATTAAACTTGCTGATGATAAGTTGTATGAGGCTAAGGTATCTGGCCGAAATCAGTTTAAATATTAAAGTTAAATTTTATAAGTTAAAGAAAACCCAATAGAATCGTAGTGCATGTATGAATTATTTGTAATAATTCTTTTTAAAATATCAGACATGCCTATTGTATCTTCCGTGTACATAGGTTTTGTTGAGAATTTGAGTTGCATATCTAGACTTAAATGTGATGTGATTTCAAATTTTGTAATAAAGGAAATATTGTGATAAAAGAAGTCACTTCCCCATCCTTTATTTGATATTGTGCTTACATATCTAGCATTACCAATGTATGTTTTTCCTTCATATAAAAGCCCTATTACATTAAGGTATAATGGCATTTTATAGGCTAATAGTGCATAAGGATTTATTGTAAATCCATTTACGTTTTTGCCTTCATCGGATTTATATATCCAAAGTTGGCCAGAAATAGCATGTGCATTATTTATGTGCAAAATATTGCTGCCAAGTACGGTAATAATATGAGTCCATTCCCCACCAAGTACAGCATTAAAGTCAAATTGTAGGCGACCTCCCATTGTTATTTCGGAATAAAATTCAGTATTTTTTGAATATTCTCCATTTCCAATATGCACTCCAATACCCTTAAATCCAAATCCTTTCCAGCCTACTCCAACTTCAACTGCTGTATATAAATTCATAAAGGCAATGGGAGTGAGACCGATGCTACCTTTAAGTAAGGCAAGAACGGGCGAGAGTCCAATGTTTAAGTCTAAATCTATTCCATTGCTTTGGAATAAAAGTGAGTCGGGATTATCTAAGACTTTAATAAATTTATAGTAGCCTAAATATGAAATTAGTTTAACACTTCCCCATGAACTGGGTGAGATTTGATTGTTTGGTGCTACGGGTTTGATCTGAGGAGTTATGAAACTTGGAGAGAAAAAACTACCTGTTGTTCCAAGTGCGTGTGGAGGATAATAAGCAGTTTGAAGGTTGATATAAAAATATTCTTTGTTTATGGTATCTTGATTTTCATTTGAATGAACCAAAAAGGACTGTAAGAATAGCAAATATATAAACAAAATTTTTAGTATATAAATCTTTGTTTTCATAATTTCCACTCCATCAACATTTTAAGATGCATTTATATTGTGAAGTCTATTGCTAATTGAGTAAAAATCTATTAATGGCTTTGTTTGTAAGAATATTTTCTATTTAAGTTTATGCTATTATTTCCATCAAATTTTTTTCCACTCCATCAATATTTTGAGATGCATTTATATTGTGAAGTCTATTGCTAATTGAGTAGAAATCTATTAATGGCTTTGTTTGTAAGTGATATTCTTGAAGTCTTATTTTTAAAGACTCTTCTGTATCGTCTTTTCGTTGATAAAGAGTGCCTTTGCAAATGTCACAAATACCATTTTCTTTTGTAGGAAGTGTATATATATTAAATATTCCACCGCAAGTCTTGCATATTCTTCTTCCGGAAAGTCTTTTAATGAGGATCTCTTCATCAATTAAAAAATTTATTATTTTAAGATTTTGCAAGAATTTATCTAAAGCCTGAGCTTGACAGATATTTCTTGGAAAACCATCAAGAATAAAATTATCCGGATTATCAAGCGTATTAATTTTATCTTCAACGATTTTAATTGTGATTGAATCAGGAACTAATTTCCCGCTTTCAACTATTTGTTTTATTTCTTTACCAAGGATTGTAGAATTTAATATATTTTCCCTAAAGAGATCTCCTGTTGAAATGTGATAATAGTTTAGTTTTTTTAAAATAATCTTAGCAATTGTACCTTTTCCAGAACCTGGAGGTCCTAAAAAAACAAGTTTCATAATTCAACTCCTGTATGTCTTTATTTTTAGTTTTTAGCTGAAAATATTTAACAAAAATTTAAGACCAACAATTGTTCCAATAGAAGATCCAATGTTTACAAAGAATACTATCAGTAAAATTTTTGTAACTTTATTCTTAAAATATCCTTTTATATTAGTTAAATCTTCTTGTAAGCTTTCAAAGTCTTTTATTTTTGGTTTATTTATGTAAGCTTCAACAAGTCCTGCAACCATACCTGTTCCAATGAATGGAATTAGAGAAAATATTGGAGCACCAATTGAAGCTGTGAATATTGTTATAATATTGGCTCTTAATAAAAGAGCAGCAATACCTGCAAACGAAGCGTTAAGTATTATCCAAAGTTCTAAGTTTTTAAAGGCAAAATCAAATCCCTTAAAGTAAAATGAACTTACTATTAGTACAATAACTAAGATAGGTATTAAATAAGATACTAGTTTACCAAGTGAGAAGGTTTTCTTAGGTATATTGCTTAAAGCATCAATGTTTATTACTTTCTTGTTTTCTTTAATGTTTTTCAAATTTGTTATTATGCCCTTTACATGACCAGCACCGACAACAGCAAAGGTTGTACCTGAACCTTCAAGTATTTTGCTTGCTATAAATTCGTCTCTTTCATCGATTAAAACTTTTTTAACAGTAGGAATTTCTTTTGCAAGCTCTTCCATCATGCTTGAGAGGACATCTTGTTCTTTTAATTTTTCAATTTCATCTGTTGTTACTTTTGTATCTGAGAATGAGAACAGACTTGATATTATTTTAACTTTTTCTGTAAATGGAACGCAATTCCAAGCCCTCTTTAGTGTTATCTCAACTTTTCTGTCTGCAAGTATTATTGGAATATTGTGTTCCCTAGCTTTCAAAATAGCTGTTTTCATCTCTTCGCCAGGACTAATTCCTTGTTCTTTTGCTAACTTTTTTTGGAAATTGCTTAATATTATTTGAACTATTAATAAAAATGCTTTTCCTTGTTTTATTGCCTTATATATATCTAAGTCTTGCCATTTCTTATGCTCATCCGTGTCTAGAATTGCATTGTAGCGTGCCTTATCAAGTTCAACAGCAATGAAGGATGGTTTTAGCTTTTCAATTAAAGTAGCTGTGTCTTGTGAACTTTTCTTTGATACATGTGCTGTACCTAATATGTATATTTTATTATTATCTACATCAAGAGTACTAACATGCGAAAAACAATCCTCAGTGTTCTCTTCTTTAAAGTTCAAATAATATCCTTATCTTTAAAACTTCAACCATCAAGCAGAATGGCCTTTAATAATTTTACCACATGGTTTATCGAAACTATATAGTCTACATTATTTTCTTCTATTGCTATTTTGGGCATGCCAAAAACCACTGAACTTTCCTTGTCTTGAGCGATCGTGAGTCCGCCGGCTTTTTTAATCTCTCCAATTTCTCTAGATCCATCACTTCCCATTCCTGTCATTATGAAGGCTATTGCTTTTTCTTTCACATTTTCTGATATGGATTTAAATAAAACTCCAATAGATGGTTTATGACCGTTTACATTTTCATCGTCAAATACTTCTATTTGATAGTTGTCATTAATCTTATTAATTCTTGTGTGGTATCCGCTTGAACTTATGTATATGAATCCTCTTTGTAGTATTTCTTTGTTGATTGTTTCCTTTACAACTAAGTTACAAATATTATTAAGACTTCTTGCAAATTCTGATGTAAATCCCTTTGGCATATGTTGAACAATGATTATTGGTATAGGAAAATTCTCAGGGATTTCTGGTAGTATAGCCTTTAATGCTACAGGACCTCCTGTAGATATTCCAATGACAACTATATCAAATTTTCTATTTTTAAGTTTTTTTAAATCTTCTTCATCTATTATTGTTTCTTGGTCAAAATCCTTATTTTCAATTGTATCTTTTTTGATTGTTAAATTTTCATCTATCGTGTTTATTGTATTTAAAATTTCTTCTTTTACTGTATTATTTGTTTCAATCTCATTTGTTTTTAATTTTAAATTAATATTATGGATAATTTTACTTTTTATGGCCTTTGTTCCGTAAGCATAGAGTAAGTCAATAATTTGATCTTTTATACATTCTATTTTAGCATCAGATTTGATGATAAAATCATCTGCTCCTTTTAAGAGTGTTTTTTTTGCTATGTCTTCGCTTGATGATAGAACGATAGTAGGAATTTTGTTATTCATGTTCCTTTTTGCTTGTAAAAAGTTAATTTCTTTTATTGTTTCTGTTTCTAAACTGAATAGTATGACATCGGGTTGTTTGTTAAGTTTTTTAAGAGCAAATTCTCCGTTAGATGCAGTAGCAATAACTTCAAGTTTTAGAGAAGAATTAATTATATCTGAGATGACTTTCCTATTAGTAGCAGAATCTTCAATAACAAGCACATAAATTTTTGTTCTCACTTGTGATTTGCTCCTATGAATTTGTGTTTATCAAATTATAACCTATATTTGGGTTGGAATTGAAATTTTCCTTTTGGAATACTTTGATCATCCTTTTCGTATATTATGGACCAGGGTGTTTTTAAAAATTTAAAAGGAAGATCAAGCCCAAATAGCGATTCTGAATGACCAATAAATAAGTAACTTTTCGCAGACATAGAGGAATAAAATTTTTTTAAAACTTGTATTTTAGATTTTTCATCGAAATAGATGAGCACATTTCTGCAAAAAATAACATCAATATTTGAAAATCCACTTTCAAAATTTAAGTTATGATAATCAAATCGTATGTGTTTCTTAATGTCATTTATCACCTTATATCCATCCATATAGGGTGTTATGTATTTTTTATACTTTGTTGGAATGTGTTCACATTTTTGAACAGAATAGTAACCTTCTCTTGCTATCATTAGAGATTTTAAACTTAAATCAGAAGCGATAACAACGAAGTCAAAGTTTTCTGGAAGATTGGATTTAAGAACAAATGCCAGTGAATACGGTTCTTCTCCACTTGAACAACCAGCAGACCACATAACAACTCTATTTTTATCTTCCTTATTTTTAATTTTTACTAAATTTGGAACTATAAATTTTTCAAATGTTTGAAAATGCGCTTCATTTCTAAAAAATCGAGTTAGATTTGTTGTGACAAGATCTAGGAAATAATCTTTTTTAAGTTTATCCGAAATGATTAAATCATATAGTTGTTTTGGAGTATTAATGTTTTCAAGTTCATGTATAGCATCATTAATTCGACCCTTTAGCACGATTTTATTTTTTTCATCAAAACAAATACCGCTATTTTCATATATAAAACTACAAAACTTCAAAAGAAGTTCATTGCTAATTTCTAACATTTAATAAAATCCAAATTTTATAACTTCCATTATTAATTAAGTATTACTTAATTATGATAAATTTCTAGTTAATTTTACAAATTTTACAAAATAATTGTAAAATTAAAGCTGATTGAGTTTGTTTAATATCAATATAAGGAAAATGTCTGTGAGAAAATATTCATTTTATTTTTTATTTATTTTAATATTAATAGGTTGTGTTAACAAAAAGGAAAATGCAGTGGAAGGTAATGGTATATTTGCGTCGATTTATACAAATAAAGGTAATATAAAGATAGAGCTTTACTATAAGGTTGCTCCTTTGACAGTTATGAATTTTATTGGTCTTAGTGAAGGACTTCTTAAAAATTCTGTTACAGATCGGCCTTATTTTGAAAATATTGTTTTTCATAGAGTTATTGATGGGTTTGTTGTACAGACGGGAGATCCTACAGGAACGGGTACTGGAGGACCGGGTTATTCTTTCCCTGATGAACTGGGGAGGGGTTTAAGTCATAATGTAGCAGGAATTGTTTCTATGGCTAATGCGGGCTCTGACACTAATGGAAGTCAATTTTTTATAACTCTATCGGATAATCTTACTTACCTTGATTCTAAGCATTCAATTTTTGGTAAAGTGGTTGCAGGGATGGACACGGTTTACAACATACGGCAAGGAGATAAAATAGAGAGAGTTGAAATCATTCGTGTTGGAGATGATGCTGAAGCCTTTAAGGTTAACAATGAAGAATTTATAAAATTAAAAGAAAGTTATGAGTCAAAAAAGAAAGAAGAAGCGGAAAAATATATATCTTCTCAGCTTGAAATGATTTATGAAAATTACAAAGATTATCAAAAGGATAATAATGATATTTTTTATAAGATCAATAAGCAAGGAAAGGGTAGAGGTGTTAAGAAGGGGGATGTTTTAAGAGTAGACTATGAAGGATTTTTACTAAGTGGAGTAAAATTTGACAGTTCAATTGACAGAGGAGAGTCAATTGAGGTTATGGTTGGTAGTGGGCAAGTAATTGAGGGTTGGGACATAATGTTGTCAGATATGTATGAAGGGGAAGAAAGGATGGTAATAATACCACCAAGACTTGCGTATGGGGATAGAGAGATTGGTGAGGTCATAAAACCAAATTCCTTTTTAAAATTTAATATTATTTTAAGGAAGATTAAGTGAAGCTTGATCGAATTTTTTTTGAAGAAAATATTAAATATGAGATTTATAGAAAATTCTTTCATATTTCTACTTTAATATTTTTGTTATTTTATAAAATGAATTTTTGGCTAGGGCTTGCATTTAGCCTATTTTTTATGATGATGTACTTAATTTCGGAAATGTTTAGACTTATGAGAATAAGTTTATTTTTTCTACAAGATATATCAGAAATCATGATAAAAACGAGAGAAATATCTTCTTGTAAGATAGCTCTATCTCCAATATTTTTAGTAGTGAGTATATTTTTCACTTATTATCTTGTACCGGAGCCTTTTAATTACATTGGAATATTTTCAGCCTGCCTTGGAGATGGACTAGCAAGCCTTTTTGGAAAGATAATTCCTTCTTTTAAACTTGTCAATAATAAAACATTTTCTGGTAGTGTTGCTATTTTTTTAGTTTCTTTTATTTCCTGTTATTACTTTTTTCCAAACTTAATAATAGCATCAGTTGTTGGCATGGGAGCTGTTATTGTTGAACTTTTTGATTTTAAAAAATACGATAATTTGTTTTTACCTGTAGGCGTGTCAATGATATCTTTTGTTGTGTGTTGACTCTAAGGTTTATAACCAATAGAAAAAAAGTTTTCCGGCTTCTCTTAAGTATATTGATACTCCTATTGATATTGGAATGAAAGCGTAGGGTGTTTCAATAAGGTTTAAGTATATACCTACTAATATCAGAAATATTGATACAAATAAAAGAAGATAGCTAAGGGTTTGTTTCCTTAAAAATGCTACTAAAAAGTTTATTAAGATGAGTAATAAGAACAAATTAACATGAAATTTGTGATTTCCTATTGCAAAGAAGAAGTTATTCATATTAGTGTACTCATATGCGTTAATGGGTACTAAAGAGATATAGATAATTGAAAAGGTGAAAATTAAATAAATAGTGTAAGTGATTGATTTTATTTGGAAATCACATATATGTAGGCTTAGAAAAAATAAATTGAGTAGAGAAAATACGGTTATTAAATGATAAATTTTCATGTAGTAGTAAAATTCTAGACTTAATTCATGATTTAAAAAGTAATACTTAAAAATTGACAGAGACTCGAATATGTATGAACAGATAAAGCAATAGAAAAATATAAATTGCATATTGTTTGTTCTCTTATAATGAATGTATGTCCAAATAGAGCCTATTATTCCGATGCTAAAAATAAAGAAATTATTGATTAAAATTAATAAATTTCTGTTATAAATCTTTATAAGATAGTTATAAAAGTCTATTCTAAAGTTTATATAGTACATAAATGTTGATATTACAGTTATTCCTAATGCAAAAATTGTGAATAAAAAGATGTTAAGTTTAATAAAGGTTATTTTCATCTAAACTTCCAAGAATATGGATCTTTTTTCATTTTAATTATTTTTTTTAACCCAGCATCAAGCTTTTCGAAAAAATCTATACTAGTTTTCTCTTCAATTGAGTAAACATTCACGACATAATTTCTTAAGTTTAAATCTTTGGCCTTTTCATTTGGAATAATGAAAGAAATTATATCATAAGAATTATCGTCATTTAATGATAGCATTATTTTATAAAAACTTTTTGGTACCAGTATTTTACTTTTTCCAATAAATCCCTTATTTTCTGTTAAAATTCCTGCACTAATAATATAAATCTTCCCTTTTAAAATAGTCCATTCTCTGACCAATTTTTCAAGTTTTAACCAAATACCAGAATTAAAGTCTCTTTGTTGGGGAGATATGTTTGATAAAAAATAGGTATCTCTCATTGCATCCTCAGAAAAAGACATATCGGCAGAACTGACAATATGACCTCTGTCGTATCCGCTCTTAAGGTAATCATTTAATTTTGGAGCAATTCCTTTAATATCTTTATCTTCAAAAAATTTACTACTTCTCTTTATTTTTTTCTCCTTGAGTAATGTCAAAGCTAGTTCAACCATTTCTCTTTTCAAGAGATAAGCTACCCATTCTGCTTGTCTTGCGCTCTCAGCGTATCCTAAAGAATAGTATTTTTTATGTAGTACTTGAGTAGTAAGAGGCCCCCTTGGCAAGAGATGCTTTTCTTTTACCTTAATTGAGATTTGAGGACTGTGAATCTTATCTTTAAATGCTTCTATATAAGTGGAAGCTATTTCTTTAAAATTTTTGAAAGTTTTGGGGTTTTGATGAAGAAATAAAAAGCCCAGTAAAATTAATATGTAGCAACATAATAGAAACCTTGATTTCTGTTTCATGATTTTACCTCGGTATCTTCAAAATTATATCTAATACCAAAATCGAAAGAAATATTGAATGTATCAAGAAATAAAAAATCAATTCTTGAATATAGACTCAAATAGGGTATAGATTTTTTTGTAGAGAACTCAAAAAATATGTATGGTTCTATTATGTATGGAAGTTTTTTATAGAATTTAAAGTCGCCTATAAAGTTTGTTGAAAGGTAAAATCGTCCTCCAATGCCAAAAGTCAATGAGAAATATTTTGTTTTGCTTGCTAAATTTGCAATATGCCAATTAACACCTGTTCCAATATAAGAGCTTGAATATTTAAATTTTTTTGATATGTCGTAGTCTTCATGAATTAAAATCATGACCACAGCTAGGAAATCAAAATTATTAATTGCAAACATGTAATAAGGTCTAAATATTAAATGATTTATTTTAGAATTTATAAAAAATCCAGTTCCAAGTCCGAGTCCCGTTGAGTAAGTAATTCCTCTCTCCACGGAGAAAAAATTATATTCATTTTTATTTGATGATTCTTCTAAGGGTAAGCTTTTTTTGTTATTTATCTCATCTTTTTGTTGTTCTGCATTTAAGAAAGGCAACATTACAAATAGTAAAAAGAAATGAAGCTTAACTATTTTTTTCATAATTAAATTAGATTCAATAATATAAAATAAATTGTAAATAAAAAAGTAAATTCAAATAGGGCAAATTAATAGATTTAATTTTAAAATAGTGATAACATACTTTTTTATTAAAAAGATTAATAAAAAAGTATCCAAGTTTAATTTTTATGCTGTGATACAATTATTTTAAGTGTTTAGGAGGTTTGAGGACATGTTTTTAGATTTTTTGAAAAAAGAACTTATTTTTATATCGACAGAAATAAGATCTAAAGAAGATGCCATTAATTTTTTAGTAAATAAAGTGAGTGAAAGGGGTTATACAGACAATAGAGATGAATTCCTTCAGGGTATTTTTGATAGAGAAAATATTGGAGGCACATCTTGGGAGAATGGTGTTGCTATACCTCATTTTATAGGAGATTCTGTTAAGACGAGTTTTGTTTCATTACTTTACATAAAAGGAGATGGTATAAAGTGGTCCGATGATAATCCTCCTGTTAATTTAATATTTTTAATTTGCATGTCCAAAAGTCAACAAGGAAATGACCATATCAAGTCAATAGCTTTCATAGCTCAATTATTTGAGACCGATGAGTTTAAAAATATTTTGAAAAATGTAAATAATTCTGATGAGATTTATTCTTATATAGAGAATATTGAAAAGTCTTCTACAGATGATGTTGTGACTTATTCTGGATCAAAAAAAATAGTAGCTGTATCTGCTTGTCCTGTGGGAATTGCACATACATATATTGCTGCCAAGAAGATTGAGACTGAGGCAATGAAGCAAGGTTATGGAGTTAAAGTTGAGACTCAGGGTTCTATTGGTATTGAGAATGCTTTAACGGAAGAAGATATTAGGGATGCTGATGTTGTAATACTCGCTGTTGATAAGGATGTTAATGAAGAGAGATTTGATGGAAAGAGGGTTTATAAGATTTCAACTGCAAAGGCTATAAATAATATAGAAGATGTTATTAGGGAATCATTTAATGCTTCAATATTTAATTATAAGAATATGAATCCTTCTTTAAAAGATACAACTAAAAAACCCAAATCTAGTTTTTATAAGTACTTAATGAGCGGAGTTTCTCCTATGATTCCAATTGTAGCAAGCGGTGGTATTTTGATTGCTCTTGGAATATCATTGGCCGGAATTGGCTCTGACGGTCCAAATTTTGCTGAGTATCCTTTTTATAAGACGATTACAGATATTGGTGCTGTTGCCTTTGGGATGATGTTGCCAATACTTGCAGGGTTTATTGCTATGGCAATTGCCGATAAACCAGGACTTGCACCAGGACTTGTAGGAGGTGTACTTGCTAGAGATATTGGGTCAGGGTTTTTAGGGGCAATACTTGCCGGATTTATTGCAGGTTTTGTTGCTAGATGGATAGCGCAGAGAAAGGTCCCTGAATGGATAAGGCCTGTTATGCCTATTTTTGTTATTCCTTTAATAAGCACTGTTATTATTGGGTTTTTCATGCTTTATGTAGGGGGTTATATTGCTCAATTTATGACATTACTTGAGAATGGACTTAAATCATTACAGAGTAATTCAGAAACTTATGGTATTTTGGGCAAAGTTCTTCTTGGGTTAATACTTGGTTCTATGGTGTCTATTGATATGGGAGGACCTTTTAATAAGGTTGCATTCCTTTTTGGTGTTGGTATGATTCCTCAAGTTCCACAAATAATGGGTATGGTAGCATCAGCTATCCCTGTTCCTCCTATGGCTATGGGACTTGCTACTTTGATTATGCCTAAATTATTTGAGGAGGAGGAAAGGGAATCTGGTAAAATATCATTCTTGATTTCTTTTATTGGAATTAGTGAGGGTGCTATTCCGTTCGCTGCTAGTGACCCTGCGAGAGTTTTACCATCAATAGTAGCTGGTGGAGCTGTTGCAAGTATTGTTGCAGCATTTTTGGGGGTAGCAGACCATGCACCTCATGGAGGACCCATAGTACTTCCTGTGGTTGATAATAAGTTAGGATTTATTATTGCAATGGCTGCTGGTGTTGCTGTTGCAACAATTTTAGTGATTTTTCTAAAATCTTTAAAATCTAAGGAATCTAAATGAGAATTGACAATATATTTTTGATGAAGAATGAGATTAAAGAATATGATTGGGGTGGAATTAGTTTCATCCCTTCTCTTTTAGGACAAAAACAAGATGGTTTACCTAAAGCTGAGATGTGGCTTGGTGCACATAAGACATTTTCTAGTAAAGTATTGATTGAGGGGCAATATGTCCCTCTTTGTGATTTTTTAGAGCAAAATAGGGAACTTTTGGGAAATGGAAATGAGTTGTCTTTTTTGTTTAAGGTTCTCTCAGCTTCAAAACCTTTATCAATTCAAATACATCCTTCAAAAGATATTGCTTTAAAGGGCTTTAAACTTGAAAATGATAGAGGAATAAACATTAATGATCCAGAGAGAGTTTATAAGGATGAAAATCCAAAAATAGAACTTGTTTATGCTTTAAGTGATTTTTATGCTCTTAAAGGATTTTTACCTCTTATTGAAATTAAAAATATATGTAAAAAATTAAAATTAGATTTTAGCTTTGTAAATCATAAAGAATTTATAAGTAATATATTTAACTTGCAAAAGTGTGATATTGAAGATGCTATTGGAAAAGTACAGGAAAATTTAGGTTTTCTAGAAAGGGATAGAGCTTATTGGTTTAGTGAGATATATAAGATTTATGGAGTAGATGTTGGCCTTTTAGTATTTTTAGGAATGCATATTTTTAAATTAAAACCAGGTGAGGTACTCTATACAGAGAGCCAAGAAGTACATGCTTATCTTAAAGGAGAGTGTCTTGAGCTTATGACTAATTCTGATAATGTAATCAGAGCAGGTCTTACTACTAAATATATTGATAAGAATGAGATGCTTAGGGTAGGTAGGTTTGAAGAAGGAAAATTTTCATTATTGAAAAGTGAGGATATTGATAAATGTAATGTCTTTAAGCTTCCAGGTACTAATTTGATGTTGCTTCACAGAAAAGTTGATGAAGAAATTTGTTTAAAAAGAGATAGTGTTATGATCTTGTTAGTTATGGATGGGCAAATTCAGATAAATAATCATTTTTTCCTTAAGAAGGGAGAGAGTATTTTTGTAGGTATATGTGATGAAGAGCTATTAATCCGTGGAAATGGGGAAATTTTTGTTGCGCTCTCTGTTTGAAAAGCTTTATAGTTTACTTTAATGAAAATATATTTTTATATAGTGAACTTAATAAACCCGATTGCAAATAATTTGAACCTAATCCCTTCAAACACTATTTTTGGTTTTGTGAGTAATATGGCTGGACCGAATGAAGGATAAACTTTAAGACCTAGTGATAAATTTTTTGCGAATTTGTATTCCATTGTTATGGGCAGTCTAGTTACTGTTGCTATTCTTTCATAAGTAACAAGTTCTTTACCACCGGGCGGAACGAGGTCTACTTTAGACCAGTCTGCACCAATACCAAAACCTCCTCCTACAACTACGGTAGGGCCTATTTCTTTTTTAAAGATTAAATCAAGGCCAAACAAAATGTAATGTTGAAAATTTTTAGGGTTAAAATCAATGAAACCCCCATAACCAAGATCTATATCTACATATGGCATTGAGAATAAAAGATTTCCTACGGGACTTCCAGTCCCTGCACCTAATGCAAATGAGTCATATACAGTTTTTTCTTTTTTTTCTTTAAATACAAGAGGTCTTTTAGGTTTTTTTGGGGGAATAGGCCTGGGTTTTGGAGGAGGGGTAGGTTTAGGTTTGGGAAGTACATTTTTATTATCATTTGTAATACAAGTGGTTCCGTCTTCTTCTGTATTGCATTTAATTTTGTAGGCAATATCATTAGACTTAGAGAACGCAAAGTAATGTAAGTTAAATGTTAGCAATAAGATGAGTATTTTTTGAGTAGTTTTTCCCATTAGCTTTCCTTCATATGTATATTTTAAGGTACCCAACACCAAAAAATCCGAACCTCATTCCTTCTATTGACATAGAGTCTAATAGCATTACCCCACCAAGCGTCGCAACAGCCTTAAATCCTATTACAAGATTTTTTAAAAAACTGTATTCTAATGAAATAGGAAGCCTTAGTACAATACCTATTCTATTTTGAGATGTGGGTTGTGAGGGGGTGGGTTCTGCCTCCTCATTTTCGTCATCATCATCATCATCTTCTTGTTCTGTTTTTTCTGTGGGAACTGTATTATTTGGCTTTTCTTGAGACCAGTCTACACCTATTCCAAAACCGCCGCCCATTATTGTGTTTTGATAGAGTTCTTCTTTAAACATAATATCAATTCCACTAATAATATAAGGCATGAAATTATTAGGATGCAGACCATTAAACCCTCCATATCCAAACTCTATGTCTACATATGGAAAAGAAAGTGTAATATTTGTAATAGGGTTTCCAAGACCAAAACCTATTCCAAATAGGTTATTTAAATTTTCCTTTTCTCTTAGTACCTTATCAAGATCTAATGAATCGACTTGTTGAGCAACAGAAGGAAGAGCTAATACCAAAAGCATAACTAATGTTAATAATGTTTTCATAAATTCTCCTTTAACTTATATCTAACCAAATATTTACAATTGCTAGAATTGTATTCTATAAAGTATAAGATATAAAGCAGATTCCTGATAGATAATGTGGCTAATAGTGTTTCTATTGTGTAATCCTTTAGCATTAAAGTATTGTTAATACTAAAAAATTTGTGACAGTTTTTAGCCATAAAAACCAGGGTGATCCTTTTGGAATTTGTGAATTATTATTAAGTGCTTTAAAATAGTAACTAATTCAAGAAAAAGTCTTCTATATATTTTTTTTAGTTTATTGCAAAATGTAAACATAATTTCCAACTTATAAAAAGAAGTATTAGATCAAAGATTGATATTAAAAATATATTTGACATATTTTTAATATAAAGATAAATTTTAAGTAAGGATTTTTACTTACGGGTTTATTAGAGGATTTATGTTGGTACGATTTTTTACTTTGTGTTTTGTTTTTTGCTCTTCTTTATGTTTTGCCGAAGATATTTTTTTTGAGAACTTAGGATTTTCTGATAATGGATCTTATTTTATGTTTGGTGAGTATAGCCTTGAGGATAAGGGATATTATTCTCGAGTTTATTTTGTAGATGTTAATAAAAATAATTTTATAAAACCTGGGATATATACTAGAGTTTTTAATGAATATATCGATTATGTTGACACTTATGAGAAGAGTCTTTACGAGCTCTTGAAAATAGTTGATTACAGGGTCAAAGAACTTAACATAAATCATTTAAACAAGGGTAGAAATATTTATCTTTATATTGATGATGGGGAATCTAAAGATAATTCTTTAGATTTTATTGATTTTTTAACAGGGAATAGGTATCAGGTTTCGATTAATAAGGTATTTAAAGATGTTTTAAAATCCTCTACTTTTACTATTTCCTTATCTGTTGAGGATGACGGTGTTCTTGTACGAGACATAAAGGGAATTGGGAGAGGAAATTATTATAGAAAAGATGTGCTTGACTATAAGATAAGAGAGATTTTTTTGTTTCCTAAAGAAGATGGCATTGTTTTTGTTGTAGAGAAGATTATGGTAGATTCTTTTGGAAATGAATATAGTCGTTTTATGGTTGAGGTTCATAAATATTGATGATTGAGTTTGTGTAATAAGGTTTTAAAATTTTTATCAAGGGTAGGTTATGGGTAGTTTTATTGCTTCAAAAGAAGAAGATTATTCCAAGTGGTATTTAGATATAGTACAAGAGGCAAAGCTTGTTGATTATAGTCCTGTTAAGGGGTGCATGATTATTATGCCTTATGGATATGCTATTTGGGAACGAATTAGAAGCATACTTGATAATAAGTTTAAAGAAACGGGACATGAGAATGCATATTTTCCATTGCTTATTCCTTATGAATTTTTGGAGAGGGAGCAGGAGCATGTTGAAGGATTTTCTCCGGAACTTGCTGTTGTAACAACTGCTGGTGGAGAGAAATTGAGTGAACCTTTGGTTATAAGACCAACTTCTGAGACAATTATTTGGAATATGTACAGTAAGTGGATAAAGTCTTACAGAGATTTGCCTATTAAGATTAATCAGTGGGCAAATATTGTTCGTTGGGAAAAGAGAACAAGACCATTTTTACGCACAACCGAGTTTTTGTGGCAAGAGGGGCATACTGCTCATGAAACTGTAGAAGAAGCTGAGA
This sequence comes from Borrelia turcica IST7, assembly GCF_003606285.1. Taxonomy (NCBI): domain Bacteria; kingdom Pseudomonadati; phylum Spirochaetota; class Spirochaetia; order Spirochaetales; family Borreliaceae; genus Borrelia; species Borrelia turcica. The sequence continues at coordinate 428,639 of NZ_CP028884.1, read as the reverse complement.
GTGAAACTTTATTTATTTTAAATCTTTATAAGAAATTTGTTGAGGATTATTTGGCTATTCCCGTATTTCATGGGAAAAAGTCAGAAAAGGAAAAATTTGCTGGTGCTGTTTGTACGTATACAATTGAAGCGTTAATGCAGGATAAGAAAGCTTTGCAAGCAGGAACATCTCATTATTTGGGATTAAATTTTGCAAAGGCGTTTGATGTTAAATTCCAAAATAAAAAAGGAGAGATGGAGTATGTTTCAGCTACTAGTTGGGGAGTTTCAACTAGGTTAATTGGGGCATTGATTATGGTTCATTCCGATAATAAGGGTTTGATATTGCCACCCAAAATAGCACCCATCGAGCTTATTGTTGTTCCTATTTTTAAGAGAGATGATGAAGTGAATAAAAGAATTCTTGAATATGCTACTACTATTTTAAATAGATTAAAAAAAGAAAAATTTAGAGTTGAGATTGATAAAGATACCAAGAATTCTCCAGGATTTAGATTTTCTTCTGCGGAACTTAAAGGAATACCAATACGCATTGAAATAGGCTCTAATGATATTCTTATGGATTGTGTCACCATTGCAAGGAGAGATAAAGATAAAAATTCTAAGTATCAAGTAGCAGTGAGAGAGTTGTCATCTAGAGTTAGAAATGAGCTTGAAAGTATGCAGAGTGATTTGTTTAATAAGGCTTTGGAGTTTAGAAATTTAAATACCAAAGAAATTTTTGGAGCAGAAAAAGATAGCTACAATACTTTTAAGACTTATATTAATGAGCATTTAGGATTTGTGCTCTCTTCTTGGTGTGGTAGTGAAGTATGCGAAGAGAGTATTAAAAATGATACAAAGGCTACAATAAGGTGTATACCTGAAGATTTTAAAAATAAACCTTTAGATAATCTAACTTGCATTTATTGCAATACAGAGGCCAAACATCTTGTTTTATTTGCAAAATCTTACTAATGCTTGAATCTTGTTATCTAGTATTTAAGTTTCTCTTAATTCATTGAAATTTACTATGTGTATTATTGCAACATTGAATGTGAAGTCAATCATTAAGGCTAGGGATGTTAATATTGGAAGTATTGGGGTTATATTAGAGTAACTAAGTTCAATCCCTTTTGTATAAGTTGAACATAGCATTGTAATTATGTAAATCAAACTATTTGGTATGTGTGGAAATGCAAAAATAAAAAGAAATGCCAATGCGCTCATGTAACTTATTTCATAAATTGATATGGGTAGGCTAGAATAAGATTTTAAAATAATAAAGAATGAAATTGTTGAAATGAAAATTGTTCCGAATTTAGAAATAAAGTTGATTAATGGTATGTTTGTAATGATTGATTTTTTTATGTTTATTCTTTCATTTTTGATATCTTCTATTAACACAGAATAAGGGGAATAAGCATCCATTGTCAGACCTGCAAATATTATGTTTTGAAATGAGATTATTATACTCTTATATGCCAATTTAAAGTTTTTAGTTAATTGATAACTGATCATTGGAATTATTATTAAAATAATAATAAGCGTCCATGAGGAGAAAAATAGTATGCTATTTATGTAATATTGATAATCTTTAAAATTTCTTAAGTTGTTAGTATATGCTGCTGTGATGAAAATGATTCCAAAATTTAATATATTAACTACTATTCCGTTTGCATTATAAAAAAGGTTTGAAGTGCTTAAAATAAGCTCTCTAGCAATTCTTCCCTTTTGTTTTGCATAGTAAAAACTAGTACCAATAATTATTGAGATAATATAAATACTTAAGAGATTTGGATTGCTACTTGTGAGTATTGTAAAAATGTTTTTTGGGAAAAATGTTTCAAGAAATTCTGATTTATCAAATATGTATAAATTTTTAATATTTTTGTCTAAGATTGGAATTCTTTGTGGGATATATATTGTTGCGACTGCGATTGAAGTAATGACTCCCATAGCATTGATTAAAATTCCATAATAAATTGTTTTTCCAAATAGTTTTTTAAATTGTTTGTTTTCAATAATATTTTCTATTCCGAGTGGTATTGAGAATATTAAAAAAGGAATTAAGGAGAAGTAGGCAAGTCTTATAAAAATGTGCGATAGTGTGTTGTAAATATCAGAGGGGAAAAAGAGTCCAATAAGTATTCCAATAGGTATTGTTAGAAAAAATTTTACTTTTGTGGTCATAATTTATTCCTTTGAGATTTTTTAAAAAAAGAATTTCTATAGTATATCAATCTTACTAAATTTTTTGGTAAATATAAACTTTGGCATTACTATTTATTAGTAGATGGCATTTACAGGCCGATTTTTGGGAGAAAATCTTGTATAGGTATCCAGATTTAGTTAATACAGATTTGAATTTAAGGTTGCCCGAAATTAATGCTTTAGAAGAACATGATAAGGATTTTTTTACTGATGATTATTATAAGAATCTTATCTTAAGCGATAAAGAGATTGGCTCTAGGCTTCATAGGTTATTACTAGATTATTTAAATCCTTCTTCAACAGAAGAAGGTGACAAGATTGCCAAATATAGGCAGATGATTAGTGTTTATTGGGAATTTTTGAAATCAATTGCTCAAAATGTTTCAAATTTGACTCAAGAGCAGAAAATTTTATTTAGATTTGCAGCTCTTCTGCCAAATGCTCTTGGTAGTGAACTTAAGTCTTTAATTTCAAAAACCATTTGGGATAATAATTATAATGAACCGTTTATTTATTTTGATGAATGGATATATGGCGTTAATGAGTTAAAGCTCAGAAAGCTTGCTGTAGATGAGCCAATGGATAGCATTAAAGATGAGGATATAAAAAAGATATTACTTAATAAGCAAGAAAAGCTGCTAGCCAATATTGATTTTGCAAAGAGTAGCCTTAAGAAGAGTGATGTCACAAGAGTTGAGGCCATTGATAAATTAAAAAGTATGTTTGAATTTTTATTTGTTGATAGTCCACCACATGAGAATTTTATGTCTGAGTTTGGAATAAACGAGTTTTATTCTGATGATATTTTAAAACCTTTAAATTATGCTTCTGATTATATTGATAATCTTATTAAATGTAGCAGAGAAGTTGTGTCTTTGGTTTCTAAAATTGAAGAGTCAAATAAAGAACTTGTTGAGATTAAAAATAAAATTCGAGATATTGATGTTCCTGGTTCATCTACCATTGCAGTAGAGGAGGTGGGATCTTTAATGGAAGCTAATAAGCTTACTATTGGACCTAGAGGGAATCATTTCCCGATATTGCTTAAGAGTAATGTAGTTGCAAATCCTAATTTTTTTGGCAGTAGAGAGAGAGTTATTCAACTTGTTAGAGAGATTGAAGATATTCAACCTAAAATTTTTCATAAAAATTATAGAGGAGATTTTTTAAGAATAGTTCCTTATTTTATCTTAATTCCATCTTACGGTGAGAGGGGAGTTTGTTGGGAGCCTATTGATGTTAAAAATCGAGCTAAGGGACGAGGTAAAATATTGATTCCTATGTATTCTAAGGATTTAAGAAAGGCTATTATTTTAGGTATTGGAGATTTTTTGTGGGAACTTGCTAAGGAACAAGCATCGTTTAGATGGATGGAAACAGGGATAACGGGTCAGTATTATGAATACTATTCTAAATTTATTAAGAAAGGTAATATTAAAAATGTCTTTCTAGATGATTATTTTCTCTGGATAGATAAGGAAAGTAAGGGTATACAAAAGGTTGAGAAAATGGTTCGTGGTGTAATGTGGAGAAATGCACCTTTTTCGAAAGATTTGAAAGAACAGCTTAGTAGGAAATCTTTTGTATATAAAGATCTTCTTGATAGAGATAAAAATATTGAGATGTCGGATGGATACTAATTAATCTAAATTGTTTTATATTTCTTGAAAATATTTCTTATATTTTTGTTTTTGATGTTCTTAATTTCTTTTTTATAATTGTCTGTAATATAAGTATTTTTTTTAAGTAATAGTTCGATTAGGTTGGTGTTTTCAATCTCTATTGCAGCTTGCAAAGGCGTTTTACCATTTTTAAGAGTAAAGCTTAAATCAGCTCCTTTTTCTGCTAAAAGATTGAATATTCCTTCGTTGTTTAAGTATATTGCCCAAAATATTGATGGATGTTCTGTTTCATCTATTTTATTAATGTTTATTCCGTAGTCTATTAATGTTTTTGTAGTTTCTAAATCGTTGTTGATGATTGAAATTGATAATGGAGATAGTTTATATTGATAATTTATTTCTGCTCCGATACTTAGAGCGATAATAGTGCCTTCTATATTTTTGAAATATACGGATGTGATTAAAAAATCATTTTTTATTGTTTGCAAATATTTTAGAGTATCATTATTATTTAAGTTTATTGATGATACGAAATTATCTAATTTTTCTTTGTTAACTGTATGTTCTTGGTTAGTAGTATTGTAAAGTGTTTTTGATAATGTTTGTATTATTGTAGTATTCTCATTTGCATGAAGAGGTACAATAAATTGTGTTAATAACATAAATATTGTTAACATTGATTATAACCTTTAACGAATTTAAGACTGTTTGTAAATTTAGTTTAAGCAGAGCGACTCTTACTGAACAATATTACTGCAATTTTATCCTTGTCGTCAATTATTATGTCATCTTCAACATTTTCAGGATTTATAAATATGAGTTGTAGAGCATTATTGGTATAGTCTAGTAGACAAAAATATTCTTTGTTATCATTAGTAATAAACTTTATAGCATTTTTATATGAGATTTGTAAATTTGGAGTAAATCCTATTATTTTAAACTTTCCAGAACTAGGTAAATTTTTTAATTTTGAGTCTTTTACCCAAATAAAAGTTCCATCTTCTTTAAATTCGATATTTCCATATGTTTCATTTTCTAATGTTCCATAAGATATTAAACTGTGTATTAAGTTTTTATTTTGTTTGTCTACTTCAAGTATAATTTTTTCAATGATTTGTTCAATAATAACAAATTTTGCTTCAAAATCATGTTCTTTAACCTTTATGTATGAATTATAGTAATTTGAAGATTCCTTTTCTAGAAGAATAAAATCTTTATCTGAATTGTTAGATCTGAACAAAAATCCATTTGGTTTAACGGCGTCAACAATATCAAATTTAAAAGTTAAGCTTAATTCAGGCATATTTATCTTTATTTCATTTTGTGGGGTAAAAAATAAACCATAGTCTTTCTTAAATAGGTTAGTGTCGTAAGTACGGTTGGCAATCATTTTTTCATAGTAAAGTGGTCTTAAATATTTAATATTTTTAAATGTATTTATGATATTGTCCTGTGAGGATTGATCTAGTGGATTTGTGATTATTTTACCCGTAATATTATCAAAAATTTCGAGTGCATAGTCAAAAACATATCCCTTGTATCCATCTTTTGTTAAAAGATATATCCATCTACCTTTAAGAGAGCCAGCTTGTGTTTCTTGTCCAATGCTTATTATCTTTAAGATAGAGTCCTTTGGGATTCTGTATATTATGTTGTCCTTATAGTTATCAGGAGATTCTCTTAAAGGTAGGATGTCTTTTTTACTTATGGCATATTTGTTTATGTATGGCATAAAGCTTAATCTAAAATTTGCTGCATCTTCTTTTGTGTGAAATTCTTGTATTGTGAATTTATGTACTATAAATTTAGTCTCATTATGCTTTATTGTTATTGTTTTTTTATTTTGACTAGCATTCTCTATTGTAACAAGAGAACCGTTTGGAAGCTTTTCTCTGTTTGTTGAATCTAGGACAATGCCATACTTATTGGTTTTATTAAAACAACATAGGAAAAATACAAGAAATACAATGTAAATTGATTTTTGATTCATGTTAAAATGCTTGATGAGTTTATTGAGTTTGGGATATGTTTTGTTATACATAACTTCCATTATATAATAAAGGCAATGAGGTTATTAATTCAATTATTTGGACTAATTTTGGTTTTAAGTGCTTGTAAAGTTAAGCAGAGAGAAATTCAAAATCTCATATATCTTTTAGAAGAGTCAAGTAAAAATGGATTAGATAGATTTCTTATTGTTGATAGGATAGTGAATATTTATATTCGGAATAAAAATTATGAAAAAGCTTTAATGATTGTAAATCAAGGAATTGCTAATGACGAGAGCAGAGAATATTATCCTTTATATTTGTATTTGATGGGAAATATATATGCTGCTATGAAGGAAGATTTGGTGGCTTTTACTTATTATAGGTATGTTGTCAATAATTTTGATGATTATGTTTATGAAAATAGTTCTGTAAAAGTAGAAATTGCTAAAAAGGTAGTCAGTTTAAATATTGAAGCTGGTAATAAGATTCAGTATTATAAATTATTGCTTAGCAGTAATGCCGATAGTATTAAAGAAGAAGATAGAGGTAGTTATTATTACCATCTTGCTCTAGACTTAGAGAGTATACAAGAATATGATGAGGCATATTTTTATTATAAAAAGTTGCTTTCAGTTCCAAGGTCAAGCTTGAAAATGGATTTGCGAGATTATTCTAATGTTAGTACTAAGGTTAATTATTATGATAATCCGGAATTTGTAGTTTATAGAAATTTGAGTGATTTAATTCAAGATGTTAAGAAGTATGTTTATTCTGGGAATACGGCAAAGTTGCTGAGTATAAGAGATAAGCATAACTTTTTTATTCAGAGTTGGGACCAGAGAGGAGGTAGGGGTAATTCAATTAATACGAATAGTTTTTTGACAACAATGATTAAACTTGGAAGTAGACGAAAAAATGGGATACAGTTTGCAAATAGCTTTGAGGCTGATTCTAGTGATGATATCTCTTATCTTGAATCTACCGGCTGGGAGCACATATGGGAATGGTATTTTGTCTTTAAAAAAATTTCTTATCCAAAAGATCCGGAAATTAATAATGGTTGGGCTTGGATAGGAGTTTATTTGGGGAAAAAATAGGGACTTAATGTGAATTTACTTAATATCCTTTTTAAATTTTTTCTTTTATTTTATTCTAATGCTTCTGTAATAAAGGATTCTAGTTCTGGGGCGAGCATAGAGAGAACAATTGATTGGAATAAAAAGGTTGTTTATTTCGATATTAGTAAAACAGTTGACGAAAATAAATTTGGTAGAGTTGGCCTTAATTCTACTTCTAGATTGATGTTAAGTATTAATGATTTCAAGGACTCTTTAATAAGGCAGTCTCTTTTTGAAATGGTGATTGATTCTGATAATACTTTTAAGGATTATTTTAATTCGGATCCTCATTTAATACTTTATTTTTCAGGACTTGATAACATTTTAAAGAGGGGTTACATAAAATATTCAGAGGACTTGAGAAATATAACTGTTAGATATGAGCTTTATCTTTTCCCTGATTTTATTAACTTATTTTTGTCTCATGATAAACCTTATAGGGCTTTTTATCCATTGATGAATACAAGTGCTGATCAATTTTATACTGGTATTGTTATTTATGCAGGGGATGACTATGAATCTTCTTCGGGTCTTGTTAGGTTGAAAGATTCTTTCTTTATTAAAATTTATGATGAAAATATTAAACTTTATTTTGATAAGAGAATGGTTGAGCCAGATGCATTAAGGAGATGGGGCATGCTTGAGTATACAGATGATATTTCTTATAGGAATAAAGATAGAATTGGAGATTATCCTTTAAAGTTGGTTGCTAAGGGAGTTTATGGTAAGAATGGGTCAGATATAATACTTGATGAATGTTCTATTAATAAATTATTTTCAAATAAAAATAATATTAATCTTTTAAGAGAGGGTAAGCTCGTTATTATAAGGTAAGAAATTAAAAATATAATATGGATACTTGTCTTTTTTGAGATAATCAATTAACATGATACAAGAGTTTATTGTAAAGGGAAGTAATGCCCTTATAGCTCAGCTGGTAGAGCACCACCATGGTAAGGTGGGGGTCGTCGGTTCAAGTCCGATTGGGGGCTTTTGTATAGAGGGGTGTTATTATGAGTAAGAAGAAAGGTAAGGGTGCTGTTGAACTTATAGCTTTGGTGTGTGAAGAAACAGGTATTAGAAATTATACAACTACTAAAAATAGGCGTAATAGACAAGAAAAATTAGAGTTAATGAAATATTGTCCGATTCTTAGAAAGCATACTCTTCATAAAGAAGGGAAAATAAAATAACTGTAAGTCATAGGTCAGTAGTTCTAATGGTAGAACGGCGGTCTCCAAAACCGCATGTTGGGGGTTCGAATCCCTCCTGACCTGTTGTCTTGAATTAATAAAGGGGCTTTTAGTGTTTAAATTTATTAAGGAAAGTGTGTTAGAGCTTAAAAAAATAACATGGCCTAAGTATAGTGAAGTAATAGGTAATGGAAAACAAGTTTTTTGGTTAGTTTTTTTTATTTCAATTTTTTTGGGTGTAGTAGATTATGTTATGTATCTTGCTATAGCTTATGTTTTTTAAGGTAAAGTTATGTCTAGGGCTTGGTATGTATTGCAGACTTTTTCCCAGTATGAGAAAAAGATAGAACAAGAGATAAAACTTTTAATAAATGAGGGCGTTTTAGGTAGTGAAGTTTTGGATGTTAGAGCTCCTATTGAAAGAGTAGAGGAAATTAGAAATGGGAAAAAGAGAGTAAGAGAGAGAAAGATTTGGCCGGGATATATTTTAGTTGAATTAGATCTTCCTGAGGTGGGGTGGAAAGATACTGTGGCTAATCTTATTAAAATACCGGGTGTTGTAAGTTTTGTGGGTACTGGTAAGGAACAGAAACCTCTTCCTATTAGTGATGAGGAAGTTAAGAGTGTATTTATGCTTACTGGAGAGATTAAGGCAGATAAGTCTATTTTTATACTTTATGATTTTGAAGAGGGTGAGAGAGTTAGAATTAAGGGAGGACCTTTTGATTCTTTTGAAGGTGCTATTGGGTCTATCGATTATGAGAAAAAGAAATTAAAGGTGGCAGTTCAAATTTTTGGAAGATCAACCCCTGTTGAGGTTGATTTTCAACACATAGAGAAAATTTAATATTATTAATGGGAGCTTTAAGAGCGTTATTACCATAAGGAGTTATTTGTGTCTAAGAAGAAAAAAGAAATTGCTTGGGTTAAATTGCAAGTTCCAGCTGCGCAGGCAGTTCCGGGAGCTAAAATAGGTCAGGCTCTTGGGCCTCATGGGGTAAGTGGTCCTCAGTTTGTTAAGGAATTTAATGAAAGAACAGCTAAAATGGAGCCAGGGATTGTTGTTCCTGTTATTATTACTGTTTATAGTGATAAGAGTTTTTCATTTATTGTTAAAACTCCTCCTGCTTCTGTTTTGATTAAGAAGGCTATTGGAATTGAGACAGGCTCTAAGAAGTCTAATACGGACAAAGTTGGGACTATATCAAAAGAAAAGGTAGCAGAAATTGCAAAAGTTAAAATGCCTGATTTAAATGCAAAAACAGAGTTGGCAGCATTTAAAATTATTGCGGGAAGTGCTCGTTCAATGGGTGTTGAGGTGGAAAAATAATGGCTAAAGTTGGAAAAAAATATATACAAGCTTTGTCTAGGGTAGATAAGCTTAAAGCTTACAGTATAGATGATGCTATATCTTTGTTGAAGGAAATTAAATTTGTTAAGTTCGATGAAACTATAGATGTTTCTATTAATCTTAACTTAAAGAAGAGTCATACGGTTAGAGACACAGTCGTTTTGCCAAATCAGTTTATGAAAGAGAAAAGAATACTTGTATTTGCAAAAGGAGATAGAGCGGAAGAGGCTAGAGAAGCTGGTGCTACTTATGTTGGCGATGACGATTTTATTAATAAGATTAAGGGTGGATTTGATGAGTTTGATGTTGTTGTGGCAACACCTGATATGATGAAGGATGTAGGAAAACTTGGTCCTATTTTAGGTAAAAGGGGATTGATGCCAAACCCTAAGACGCAAACTGTTACAAATGATGTAAGGGGTGCTATTAGTAGTCTTAAGAAAGGTCGTACAGAATATAGGGCAAATAAGAATGGTGTAATAAATTTCTCTATTGGTAAATCTTCTATGGATAATAAGAAAGTAAGGGAAAATTATGATGAGTTTATTAGGGAATTACTTAAGAAACGACCTAGTGATTTAAAGGGTACTTTTGTGGATAGTGTTTATATTTCATCTACTATGGGACCTTCTATGAAGATTGATTTTGTTTAGGAGTTGGTTTATGAATGCAAAGATAAATCCTAAAAAGGTAGAAATGTTTAATTTATTTAAGGGTTTTCTAGATGGTAAGGATAATATTTTTTTCCTAGATTACAGGGGATTAACAGTAGCAGAACTTACTAAGCTTAGGAATAGGGTAGAGAGCGAAAAGGGTGCTTTAAGGGTTGTTAAAAATAATATAATGAAGCGAGTTTTGAAAGACAGAGAAATAAAGGGTCTTGATTCTTATCTTTTAGGACCAACAGCTGTTGTGACTGCTGTTGATGAGGCTAATATAATTGTAAAGATTTTTTATGAATTTGTTAAAGAGACTACTTTGAAAGTTAAGGGAGGTTTTGTTTTAGGTGAAGTTTATGATGAGGCTAGGCTTAATGAGTATGGGAAGCTTCCTACTAAGAAAGAGGCTATTTCTTTGTTTGCAAGTGTACTTAAAGCTCCAATTTCAAAACTCGCAAGAACATTAAAGGCTTTGTCTGATATTAAAGTTTAATGAAAAGCAGTGTTAGTCTTAATTGAGTGCATGCTATCACTGGTTAGAATAAATGTAAAAGGAGTTAAGTTAATATGTCACTAAGTAAAGAAGATATTTTAGCATGGCTTGAGGGAGCCAAAACAGCTGAGGTTGTTGACCTTATAACAGCTATTGAGGAAAAATTTGGAGTTACTGCTGCGGCTGTTGCTGTTGCTGCTGGGCCTGGCAATTCGGGTAGTGGTGCTGAGGAACAAACAGAGTTTGATGTAATGCTTGTATCTTTTGGGGATAGTAAGATTAATGTTATTAAGGAAGTAAGAGCTATTACTGGACTTGGACTTGGAGAGGCTAAGGCTTTAGTTGAGGCTGCGCCTAAGGCAGTTAAGGAAGGTGTTTCAAAGGCAGATGCTGAGGAGATAAAGAAGAAATTAGAATCAGTTGGTGCAAAAGTTGAAGTTAAATAAAACATTGAAAATGTTTCAGATTTATTATTCCACATGCTGGTTGAGTAGTATGTGGTTTATCGTGTCTTAAAAAGGAGTCTTTTAATGATAAAAAGGGTTCATCTAGGGCAAGGCAAGGCAGAAGAAATTTTAGACTTACCTAACCTAATTGAAATACAATTGAATTCTTATGAGAAATTTTTGCAGCTTGAGAGATTAAAAAATAAAGAACCTTTGCTTAATGAGGGACTTGAATCTGTTTTTAGAAATGTTTTTCCTATAAAAAGTAGCAATGGTGAAGTTGCTCTTGAGTATGAAAAATACTACATTGAGGATGATTCTCTTAGTTTTACAGAGAAAGAATGCAAGAGGAAGGGACAAAGTTATGAGGCTATTTTAAAGATAAGGTTAAATTTACAGTTTTTAACAACAGGGGAAATAAGACAGAAGGATGTCTATATGGGTACTATTCCTTTAATGACTAATAGGGGAACTTTTATTGTGAATGGTGCTGAGAGGGTGATTGTATCTCAGATTCATAGGTCTCCTGGAGTTGTTTTTTATAAGGAAAAGGACTTGTATTTTGCTCGCATTATACCTTATCGTGGTTCTTGGTTAGAATTTGAGATTGACTCAAAAAAAGATTACCTTTATGTTAAGATAGACAGAAAGAAGAGAATACTTGTTACTCTTTTCTTAAGAGCATTGGGACTTGATACTAGAGAGAAGATAATAGATACTTTTTATAACATTAGAAAAATTGAGGTAAATGAAGATACCAAAAGAGAAATTGCAGGTCAGTATTTAGCCGTAAATATTAATATAAAAGAAAATATGACTTATCGTGCGGGTGATAAGATAACTTTACAGGATATTGAGGATTTTTTACAAAATGGAATAAAAGAAATAAGGCTTATTGATTTTGATGGTTATGATAGTGTTCCTGGAAAATATTTTATTAGTTCTGATATTATTTTAAATTGTTTTGAAAAAGAAGATGCTTATTTTTCCTTAAAAGATGGATTTAAGGAGCTTTCAAGAGAATCAGTGATGCTTGCTGTTTATAATGTGCTTTTGCCGGGAGAACCAATTTCTATTGATAGTGCTGAAAATGATTTACGAACAGTGTTTTTCTCAGAGAAGAGGTATGATCTTGGACATGTGGGGCGATATAAGCTTTCTAAAAAATTTGGACTTGATGATTTGACAACTTCAGTTCTTACTATGACAGATATTGTAAATACTATATCTCATCTTTTAAGGATATATGATGGGCATGATACTCTTGATGATATTGATCATCTTGGGAATAGAAGAGTTCGTTCTGTTGGCGAGTTACTTACGAATATATATAAGGGAGCGATGGCAAGGGTAGAAAAAATTGCAAAGGATAGAATGTCTAATAAGGAGGTATTTAATCTTAAGCCTCAGGAATTGATAAGTGTTAAACCTATTGTTTCTGCTGTTAAGGAATTTTTTGCAACTAGTCAACTTTCACAATTTATGGATCAGGTTAATCCTTTGGCTGAATTAACACATAAAAGGCGGCTTAATGCTTTGGGTCCTGGAGGACTTTCAAGGGATCGTGCAGGATTTGAGGTAAGAGATGTTCATTATACCCATTATGGTAGGATGTGTCCTATTGAGACTCCTGAGGGCCCTAATATTGGCCTTATTGTTTCTTTAGCTACTTATTCCAGAGTAAATGATTATGGATTCTTGGAAACTCCTTATAGAAAAGTAGTTGACGGTAAGGTTACTCGTGAAATAGAGTATTTATCTGCAATTGATGAGGAAAAGAAAAGTATTGCACAGGCGAATGCTGATGTTGATGTTGATGGTAATTATATTGAAGATTTAATTTCTGTTAGGGTTTCTGGCGATTATACTACTATGGTGCCTAGAAGTATAGATTATATGGATGTTTCTCCTAGGCAGTTGATTTCTGTTTCTTCCGCGTTAATACCTTTCCTTGAGCATAATGATGCGAATCGTGCTCTTATGGGTTCAAATATGCAACGCCAAGCAGTTCCTTTATTGTTTCCACAGCCACCTATTGTTGGTACTGGTATGGAGAGGGTAGTTGCTAAGTATTCTGGTGTTGTTATTAAGGCAAAAAGAGCAGGTACAGTTATATTGTCAACAAACAAAAAAATAGTTGTAAAACCTAGTGAGGCTAGTGATTCTTCTGATTTAGATGAATATTATCTTTCTAAATATGAGAGAACGAATCAGGATACTTCTTTTAATCAGTCAGTTTTAGTTAAGGAAGGACAGGAAGTTAGTGAGGGCGAGATAATTGCAGATGGACCTGCTACTAGATACGGTGAACTTGCTCTTGGAAATAATTTGTTGGTTGGCTTTATTCCTTGGAATGGATTTAATTATGAGGATGCTATATTAATATCTGAGAGAATTGTAAAAGAAGATCTTTATACTTCAATTCACATTAAAGAGTTTGGTATTGAGGTAAGAGAAACTAAACTTGGTCCTGAAAAGGTTACGGCAGATATTCCTAATGTAAGCTCAAAGATATTAAGTAAATTAGATGAGAATGGAATTATAGTAATAGGAACTTATGTAAAACCGGGTGATATTTTGGTTGGTAAAGTTACGCCAAAGTCAGAAGGAGATATTACTCCTGAATTTAAACTTTTAACATCGATTTTTGGAGAGAAAGCAAAAGATGTTAAGAATAATTCACTAAAAGTTCCACATGGTACTGAGGGTACTGTAATTGATGTGCAAAGAATCACGAAGGATGATGTTGGAAATCTTCCTCCGGGTGTTGATGAAATATTGAAGGTTTATATTGCTAAGAAAAGAAAACTTAAGGAAGGTGATAAAATGGCCGGAAGGCATGGAAATAAGGGAGTAGTTGCAAAAATTCTTCCTGTTGAAGATATGCCATATCTTTCCGATGGAACACCTCTTGATATATGTTTAAACCCTTTGGGGGTACCTTCTCGTATGAATATTGGTCAATTAATGGAATCTCAACTTGGCCTTGCTGGTAAATATCTTGGTGAGTATTATGATATTCCTGTTTTTGAATCTGCTACAAATGAACAAATACAGGAAAATCTAAGGAAAGCTGGGTTTAATGAAACCTCAAAAGAGATTTTATATGATGGGTATACAGGAGAACAATTTGAAAATGAGGTTATGGTTGGGGTTATATATATGCTTAAACTTCACCACCTTGTTGATGATAAGATGCATGCAAGGTCTACAGGTCCTTATTCACTTGTATCACAGCAACCTCTTGGAGGAAAGGCACAATTTGGTGGTCAGAGACTTGGGGAGATGGAAGTTTGGGCGCTTGAAGCTTATGGGGCTGCGCATACTCTTCAAGAGCTATTGACAGTAAAATCGGATGACATGTCAGGACGAGTTAAGATTTATGAGAATATTGTTAAGGGTATTCCTACTAATGTATCTGGCATTCCTGAATCTTTTAATGTTTTGATGCAGGAGTTAAGAGGTCTTGGGTTTGATTTGTCAATTTATGATGATAAAGGAGATCAAGTTCCTTTAACGGAGAAGGAAGAGGAATTGATTAATAAAACTTAGGTTTTGAGGTTTCTATGAAAGAGATAAAAGATTTTGAAAAAATAAAAATAAAAATAGCGTCTCCTGATCAAATTAGAAATTGGTCTTATGGTGAAGTTAAGAAGTCTGAAACTATTAACTATAGAACTTTAAGACCTGAAAAAGATGGGCTTTTTTGTGAGAGGATTTTTGGAACAACAAAAGAATGGGAATGTTATTGTGGTAAATTTAAATCAGTAAGGTATAAGGGCATTATTTGTGATCGTTGTAATGTTGAGGTAACGCATTTTAAAGTTAGGCGTGAAAGAATGGGGCATATTGAACTTTCGGCTCCTATTGCTCATATTTGGTACTATAAGTATATCCCTTCTAGAATTGGTCTTTTGCTTGATATTACGGCTTCTAATTTAAATTCTATTCTTTATTATGAAAAATATATCGTAATTGAACCAGGAGATACTGACCTTAAGAAGATGCAGCTTTTAAATGAAGATGAGTATTCTGAAGCAAGAGAAAGATATGGGATGTCTTTTAATGCTTCAATGGGAGCTGAGGCAATTAAAACTTTACTTGAAAATCTTGATCTTGATGAACTTTCATCTAAGCTTAGGGTTCAAATGATTGATAAAGATGACAAGACAGATAAAAAGCTTTTAAGACGACTTGAAATTATTGAGAACTTTAAAATTTCTGGAAATAAACCGGAATGGATGATTATGGATGTTCTTCCTGTGATTCCGCCGGAAATTAGGCCTATGGTTCAGCTTGATGGAGGTAGATTTGCTACTTCTGATTTAAATGATCTTTATAGGAGAGTTATAAATAGAAATAATCGTTTAAGAAAACTTTTACTTTTGAATGCACCTGAGATTATTGTTAGAAATGAAAAAAGAATGCTGCAAGAATCGGTTGATTCTCTTTTTGATAATTCTCATAAGAGAAAAGTTGTTAAAGGTTCATCGAATAGACCGCTTAAGTCTTTGTCTGATGCATTAAAGGGTAAGCAGGGTAGGTTTAGGCAAAATCTTCTTGGGAAGAGGGTTGATTATTCTGGTCGTTCTGTAATTGTTGTTGGCCCTGAACTTAAGCTTCACCAGTGTGGTATTCCTTCAAAGATGGCGCTTGAGCTTTTTAAACCGTTTGTAATTAGAAGGTTAATTGAGAGTGAATCTGTATTTAATATAAAGAGGGCAAAAAGTTTAATTGAGCAAGAAGTGGATGAAGTATGGCAGATTTTAGATGAAGTTATTAAGGAACATCCTGTGCTTTTGAATAGAGCTCCAACGCTCCATAGATTAGGAATTCAAGCTTTTGAACCGGTTTTAGTTGAAGGGAAGGCAATAAAGTTGCATCCTCTTGTTTGTCATGCTTATAATGCTGATTTTGATGGCGATCAGATGGCTGTTCATGTTCCTTTGACTCCTGCGGCACAATCTGAGAGTTGGGCCTTGATGCTATCTACTAATAATTTGTTAAATCCTGCAAATGGGCATCCTATTGTATTTCCATCTCAGGATATTGTTTTGGGTCTTTATTATTTAACCATGCAGAAAAAGAATGTAGTTGGAGAGGGGCGTAAGTTCTTAAACTTTAGTCAAGTTCTTCTTGCGGTTAATAATAAGAGTTTAGATTATAATGCACAGATTTATGTAAAGGTTAATGGTGAATATATCGAGACTACGTCGGGTCGTGTTGTGTTTAATGAAGCTTTGCCAGATAAGGTTGGATTTGTAAATAAAACACTTAGCGATTATGAGTTACAAGTTTTAATTTCTGAGGTTTATGTTGTTCATGGTTCTTCTATTGTAATTGAGATGTTAGATATCATTAAAGAACTTGGGTTTAAATATGCTACTAAATTTGGATGTACAATAAGTATGAGCGATATTATTGTACCTAAAGAGAAGAAAGTGTATGTGGAGAAAGCTAATAGAGAAATTGCTAAGATACAGAATGATTATACTAAGGGTGTTATTACTGGAGAAGAAAGATATAATAATGTTATTTCTGTTTGGTCAAAAACAAATGAAGAGCTTACTACTAAGATGATGGAGATACTTAAGAGTGATAGGAATGGATTTAATGTTATTTATATGATGGCTGATTCTGGTGCTCGTGGAAGTAGAAATCAGATAAGACAACTTGCAGGAATGAGAGGCTTGATGGCTAAGACCTCTGGTGATATTATTGAGCTTCCAATTATTTCTAATTTTAAGGAAGGATTGTCTGTAATAGAGTTCTTTATATCTACAAATGGTGCAAGAAAGGGACTTGCGGATACTGCTTTAAAGACTGCAGATGCTGGATATTTAACTAGAAGATTGGTAGATATTGCTCAAGATGTTGTTGTTAGAATAGAGGATTGTGGAACTATTAATGGTATAAAAGTTGAGGCCTTAAAAAATGGAGAAGAGGTAGTTGAGTCTTTAAGAGAAAAAGCTGTAGGAAGTTATTCAATTGAGAGAATAAAACACCCTATTACGGGTGAGATTATTTTAGATGTAAATGAAGAGATTACGGAGTCTAGGATAAAATTATTGGAAACTATTGGTATTGATAAGCTTGTAATTAGGTCTGTTTTAACTTGTGAGGCTGAACATGGAGTTTGTCAGAAGTGTTATGGACGAGATTTTTCAAAGAATAAGCCTGTTAATATTGGAGAGGCTGTTGGGATAATTGCTGCTCAGTCAATAGGTCAACCAGGGACACAGCTTACTATGAGAACTTTTCACATTGGGGGAGTTGCACAGGCGGGTAGTGAGGATGATAAAATTTCACTTAAAAACACTTTCATTCTTAATGGAATAGAAGGTTTTAATGTTGAGGTTGATGGTGGGTTGCTTTTTACAAGAAAAGGAACTTTAAGAGTAATTAATGTTATTTATGAGGAAGATATTAAGCTTATTGAAGAAATTAAGGTCTTAGATTCTCAGAAGGTGATTAAGGGTATGCCTTTGTTTGTAAATAAAGAAGGCATGGAAGTGTTATCATCTTATATTGGTTTTATTAAGATTATGGATGATAAATTTATGATTGTTTCTGAAGAGCAAGAGGTGCCTTTAAAGGCTGGTACAAGACTTGAAATTAATGTTGGTGATTATGTTGAAGCCGGAAGTGTTATTGGAACATTTGATCCATTTGCAGAACCTATTATTGCTGAAGTTAAAGGGAAAATTAAATTTAAGGATATTATTTTAGGCACAACTCTTAAAGAGGAAATAAATCTTGAAACAGGGAATATTGAAAAGAGAATTACAGATCAAGTTTTTGAGTCTCTTGATCCTAGAATTTTAATTATTAATGACAGAGGTGTTGAAATATCATCTTATGTACTTCCGGGAGATGCTTATCTGCAGGTTGAGGATGGACAAGATATTAATATTGGAGATGTTATTGCTAAGCTTTCTAAGGGTTCTGAGAAAACTCAAGATATAACGGGAGGTCTTCCTAGGGTTAATGATTTATTTGAGACACGAATACCAAAGAACTTGACGGAGATGGCTAAGGTAAGTGGAGTTGTTCAGTTTAAGGCAATTCAGAAGGGGAAGAGACTTATTAATGTGTTGGATGAGTATGGGGTTGAACATAAGCATTATATTCCTGCTGGAAAACATCTTTTGGTTAGAGATGGAGACATTGTAAGGGCTGGAGATATGCTTTGCGATGGAAGAATTAATCCTCATGATGTTCTTGAAATTCTTGGTGGAATTAGTTTACAGGAGTTTTTGTTAGCAGAGATTCAAGATGTTTATCGGAAGCAAGGTGTAAGTATTAATGATAAACATATTGGGGTCATTATTAAACAAATGATGAAGAAAGTTAAGATTATATCTGTAGGTGATACCAATTTTGTTTATAATCAAAAAGTAGATAAACATACTTTTTATGAGCAAAACAAGAGAGTGATTGAGCAGGGTGGTGAACCTGCCATTGCTAGTCCAATTCTTATTGGAATAACGAAAGCTTCTCTTAATATAGATTCATTCATATCAGCTGCTTCTTTCCAGGAGACTACTAAGGTTTTAACAGATGCTTCAATTGCAGGTAGAGTTGATGATCTTAAGGGTTTGAAAGAGAATGTTGTTATTGGTCATTTGATTCCTACTGGAACGGGTATGAATTTGTACAAGAGAATTAAAATAAGAGAAAATACAAACAATGAGGTTTAAATTGACAATAAATCATATATTTGTTAATATTTTATTGGTAAAATTAAGAAAAGGGAGCATTAGTAGATGCCTACAATTAATCAACTAATAAGGAAGCCAAGAAAGAGTCAGAAAGAAAAGACAGCATCTCCTGCGCTTCAGAATTGTCCACAGAGAAGAGGGATTTGTACTCGTGTAATGACAGTTACGCCTAAGAAACCTAATTCAGCTTTAAGAAAGGTAGCTCGTGTTAGACTTTCTAATGGGTTTGAGGTAACGGCTTATATTCCGGGTATTGGACATAATTTACAGGAGCACTCAGTTGTGCTTATTAGGGGTGGGAGAGTTAAGGATTTGCCTGGTGTTAGGTATCATATTATTAGGGGCGCTAAGGACACTTTGGGTGTTAATAATCGTAAGAAAGGGCGTTCTAAGTATGGAACTAAGAGACCTAAGGCTTAAGAGGTATTGGTTATGTCAAGAAAGAGTCGAAAAATAAAGAAAAAAGTTTCCATAGATGCTAAGTATAGCTCTAGGGTTATTGCTAAATTTGTTAATAGAATGATGTACGATGGTAAGAAGTCAATAAGCGAAGCTATAATTTATAATTCAATTGATATGCTTGCAGAAAAGCTTGAGGAGAATGATAAGGTTGCTGTTTTTAGTAAGGCTTTGGATAATATTAAGCCTTTGGTAGAAGTTAGAAGTAGGAGAGTTGGTGGTGCTACTTATCAGGTACCTGTTGAGGTGAGGGAAGAGAGACGTGAAGCTTTGGCAATGAAGTGGATAATTTCTGCTGCTAGGAAATCTAGTGGGAAGTCGATGCAAGAAAAGTTAGCTAATGAGCTTGTAAATTCTTACAATTCTACAGGAGTTGCTTTTAAAAAGAAGGAAGATACTCATAGGATGGCAGAAGCAAATAGAGCTTTTACACATTATAGATGGTAAAAAAGACACCTTTTTCAAGGTGTTTTTTTTTGTATTTATTTTGAATTAGGTGGAGGTTAATTTATGTTAAAAATAGTTATTTTGCTTTTTTTGTGTTTAGGATGTTCAAATCCGCAAAATGAAACTGTATTGCCTAGTACTGTTTCTGTGATAGTTGATGGTACTTTTGATGATAAAGGCTTTAATGAGAGTTCTTCTAAGGCAATGAAGCAACTTGAGAAAGAGTTTGGTGTGAATATTATTGAGAAAGAATCTAAGGCTTCTGATTATTTGGGAGATATCGGAGGTTTGGAAGATGGTGGTTCTAGCTTGATATGGGGACTTGGTTTTAAGTTTACGGATGTTTTTTTACAAAAAGCGAGAGAAAATGCTAATGTTAATTATGCAATCATTGAGGGGTCTTATTCGGCAGATGTAGAGTTACCTAAAAATTTGGTGAATGTGAATTTTAGATCAGAGGAGGGAGCCTTTTTGGTAGGGTATATTGCAGCTAAAACGACAAAGACAGGGAATATAGGATTTTTAGGTGGAATTGAGGGGGAAGTAATTAATGCATTTAGATATGGATATGAGGCCGGAGCTAGATATGCTAATAAAGATATTAAGGTAAATGCACAATATGTAGGGACATTTACCGATCTATCATTAGGACGGTCAATGGCAAGTAAGATGTATAGCGATGGGATTGATATAATATTTGCAGCAGCAGGACTATCAGGACTAGGAGCAATTGAGGTAGCAAAGGAAATGGGAGAGGGATATTATGTAATTGGAGTTGACCAGGATCAATCATACCTTGCACCTAGTAACATACTTGTGTCATATGTTAAGAGAGTTGATGTAGTAATATTTGATTTGACAAGATCTTATTTGGATATTGGAGAATGGAATGGTGGAAATAGTTTAGAGTTTGGACTTAAAGATGGAGCTCTTGATTTAATTTTTAATAAGTTGATAAACTTAGATCTAAAAGAAGGATATGAGAGTTTAGTAGAAGTTAAGAACAGAATAGTTAATAATGAGATTAAGGTTCCCAGAAATGAGGCGTCTTATAATGCTTTTATTTCAAAATTTATTTCGTAAGAGATACTATAACTTAGGTTATAGTATCTTAAGTTGTATGAAAGTTTTGGTTCATGAATAAATTCATATTTTTTATTTCATTTTTGTTAGTTTTTTGGGGATGTAGTAAAAAAGCATCTACTTTTAAGCCTTTGGACAGGCCTTTAGTTGGTGTGCTTGTTGATGGAGGGTTTGATGATAAATCTTTTAATGAGAGTGCTTGGATGGGTGCTAAGAAGCTGGGGGAAGATTTTTCGGTTGATATTCTTGGCAAAGATTCAACAAGTGCTAATTATTCTAGTGACCTAGAGGGACTTAAGGATAAAGGTTCTAGTGTGATTTGGGGAGTGGGTTATAGATTACAAGAAGTTATTAAACAAGCAGCTTTGGTTAATACAGATGTTAATTATGGAATTATTGACATTGCTTATTCGACAGGTGTAGGCATACCTCGAAATTTAATAGGCCTTACATTTAAAGTGGAGGAGGGAGCCTTTTTGGTAGGGTATATTGCAGCTAAAACGACAAAGACAGGGAATATAGGATTTTTAGGTGGAATTGAGGGGGAAGTAATTAATGCATTTAGATATGGATATGAGGCCGGAGCTAGATATGCTAATAAAGATATTAAGGTAAATGCACAATATGTAGGGACATTTACCGATCTATCATTAGGACGGTCAATGGCAAGTAAGATGTATAGCGATGGGATTGATATAATATTTGCAGCAGCAGGACTATCAGGACTAGGAGCAATTGAGGTAGCAAAGGAAATGGGAGAGGGATATTATGTAATTGGAGTTGATCAGGATCAATCATACCTTGCACCTAGTAACATTTTAACATCAGTTGTTAAAAATGTTGGAGATTCTCTTTATGGCGTGACTGCTAATTACTTAAAGACAAAGAATTTTGATGGTGGCAAGATAGTAGAGGTAGGTCTTAGAGAAGGTGGCATTAGTATTGTTAAAGATTATTCTAAAATTAAATATGATATTAGTGTCGAGATTGAAAGTTTAGAAAATAAAATAATTAGTGGTTCTATTTTAATTCCAAGTAATTTTGATGAATATAGTGAGTTTTTAAGTATTTATAGTTTATAATTTATTGAATTGGATTACATTAATTTTTATTTAAGGAGAGGAGTTTTTCTTTTTAATATTCATATATCTAAAATGTTATTTTATTGATGGTTTGCTAAGGTATTTTTGTATTGAAATTTAAAAATGTTTTAAATTTGTTTTATTAGGAGAGGACAAGATTGTTTAAAAATTTATGTTTTGTTATTTTGTTTTTCTTATTTATATCTTGCGCTAAGTCAGAAGTATCTTCTTATTTATCTTCTGGTGAGAAGGTTATTATGGGAATTGTGGCTGAGACGGATTTTAATGATAAAGGATATTTTCAAAGTGCTCTTGATGGTGCCATGAAAGTAAGGGATGAGTTTGGAATAAAGCTTATAACAAAAGTTTTAACACCTTATCCTATTAAAGGCAAAGAAATTATGACGGAAGATGAAGTAGTAACGGAAGATGTGTATGACCTACAAAAGGAAGGAGCCAATTTTGTTTGGTTGATTGGGACTCGTTATTCAGAACTTTCATTAAAATTTTCTTATGAAAATCCTAGTATTTGCTATGGGATTATAGATTCTTTTGATTATAATGAACATGACATTAGAGTCCCTAAAAATTCTTTAGGTGTTAGGTTTAAAGCACAAGAAGGATCGTTTTTAGCTGGTTATGTTGCTGCTAAGATGAGTAGGCGCAATAAAATTGGATTTTTAAGTGGTCCTAGGGTTGAGCATATTGAGAATTTTTTAGTTGGATTTCAAGCAGGAGCTTTTTATGCAAATCCTAGGATACGAGTAGTTACAAAGAGGCTTTTCAATCTTTCTGACAAAAATGCTAGTAAGTTTGTTGCTAAACATATGTATGTTAATGATGGTGTTGATGTTATTTTTCCTGTAGCGGGGCTTGCTTCTCTTGGCGTTTTTGATGCAGCAAAGGAACTTGGATCTGGACGTTATGTCATTGGGATTAATCAAGATCAATCATATCTTGCTACTCAAAATGTTATTACTTCCGTAATTAAGGATGTAGGAAAGGCAATATATAATCTTTCAGCAGATGCTATGAAAAATAAAAGATTTGAGGGAGGGCATATTGTTGAGCAAGGCCTCAAGGAAGGCGTCATAGATATTATTAAAGATCCTGATATAATTGGTGATGAGTTGGTAGATGAACTAGTTAAGCTTCAGAATAATATAATGGAAAAGGAACTTATTGTACCTGCTACAAAATATGAATTTGATTTATTTAAATCAAAATTATAAACTTTTAATTAGTTTTATTTTAGGGGGAATATAATATGGGGGGATTATTTTTAATTTTACTCACTCTTTGCTTGTCATGCTCTGGTTCTAAAGATGTAGGAGGGGCTTCTAAAATTTCTATGTTAATTGATGGTCATTTTGATGATAAATCTTTTAATGAGAGTGCTTGGATGGGTGCTAAGAAGTTGGGGGAAGATTTTGGTGTGGAAGTGATACCTAAAGAATCTACTTCAAGTTCTTATTTAGCTGATATTGAAGCATTAAGGGATAATGGTTCAAATTTTATTTGGTTAATTGGATATAAGCTTAGCAATGTTTCTATTAGTGTCGCTTTAGAAAATCCAGATGTAAGGTATGCAATCATTGATCCTGTTTATGAGGATAATGTAGTGGTACCCAAGAATTTAGCAGCCATAACTTTTAGAACAGAGGAGGCAGCTTTTTTGGTAGGATATATTGCAGCTAAAACATCGAAGACAGGAAAGATTGGATTTTTAGGTGGAATTGAGGGTTCAATAGTTGACTCATTTAGATTTGGATATGAGGCTGGTGCTAAGTATGCAAACAGAGATATTAGTGTTCGCAGTGGATATATTGGAAGTTTTGCTGATACAGAGACTGGACGATCAATGGCAAGCAAGATGTATGGTGATGGGATTGATGTTATTTATCATGCTGCAGGTTTAGGTGGACTAGGTGCAATTGAGGTGGCAAAAGAAATGGGAGAGGGATATTATGTAATTGGAGTTGACCAAGATCAGTCATACCTTGCACCTGATAATATTATTACATCTTCAATCAAGGATATTGGACAAGTTGTGTACATTTTGACTTCTAATTATTTAAAGACAAATGCTTTTGAGGGGGGCAGAATATTAAGTTATGGCCTTAAGGAAGGGTTTGTAGGTTTTGTTAAAAATCCTAAGATGATTCCTTTTAAATTAGAAAAAGAATTAGATGATGTTTCTGA
Organism: Borrelia turcica IST7; assembly: GCF_003606285.1. Classification (NCBI taxonomy): domain Bacteria; kingdom Pseudomonadati; phylum Spirochaetota; class Spirochaetia; order Spirochaetales; family Borreliaceae; genus Borrelia; species Borrelia turcica. The sequence goes on along the minus strand of NZ_CP028884.1, from coordinate 404,580 downwards.
TAAAATAATTAATGGAGAGATTACTGTTCCAAGTAATGAAAAGGAATATAAGGTTTTCCTTAATGAATTTCTTTAGTAAATAAATATATTAATTTGTTGTTTAACAATATATTTGCATTGTTTAATATTAGTTAAGGCTTAGGTACTGTTCTTAAGCTTTTTGTTTTTTGCGTTAGCAACCTGTTGAATTTTAGCCTATTTTGTTAAAGGATTTGTATTTATAGAAAGAAGAGCTTGGCGCTAAAATTTTTAGATTTAAGTCCTATTTTGTGAATATAATAATGATATAATAAGTAGAAGTTTATTTATATTTGTTTTCAGAGGTTTGAGTATTGAATAAGAGAATATTTCCAAAAATATACTATTATGATCAAGATTTTATTGATATTTATAATAAGAGTCTGTCTTGGATACAAGATAAAATTGTTTTTCCTCAAACTTTAGAGAAGGGTAAGAGAGAGAAAAACTATTATTCTGAGAGTCTTGAATTTATAGATCAAATTCAGGCTTGTCTTTCAAGCTTTTTTCTTGTCTACAGTAATGGAGAATATTCTCCTACATCTACTATTGATAAATTTTATCAACTGCAAGAAGCATCAGGTGCGATTAGATCTCGTTACGACAAGAGTAATAATGCTATTTATATGGAAGGAAATGATGAGGGGATTGGATTACCAATTTTTGCTTGGGCTGAATATAATTTATATCATAAAACAGGTAATAAGAGGCGCATTTCTGATGTTTTGCCAATTCTTGACAAATATTATCGATGGATAGAAAAAAATTTTTTAAAGGGTAATGGACTTTATTCAATTAATGTAAATAAAATTTTTTATAAGAATTCTCCCAGGAAGGATGCATATTATCCGATTGATTTTAATTCATTACAAGTGCATAGTGCGTATTGTATTTCGAAATTGGCGGACATATTAAATGATAAAAATTTATCACTTGAATATAAAAAAAGATTTTTTTCCCTTAAGGCCAAGATTAATTCTTTGATGTGGGATGAAATCGATGGGTTTTATTATGATCTTGACATTAATGAGAAGATTATTAGATGTAAGACAATAGTAGGGTTTTTACCTATGCTTTCTGAAATTCCAAGTGAAGATAGAATAGAGAGAATGGTTTTCTATTTAAAGAGTGATAAACACTTTGGAACTCCAAATCCTTTTCCTACTCTTTCTGTTGATGATTCTAAGTTTAATTTAGATGGAAATGGGTATTATGGCTCTGTTTATACTTATATGAATTTTTTTATTATTAAGGGACTTGAATATTGTAGGCGTGCAAATATTGCAAGGGAATTTACCATAAGGCATTTGTATTATGTTCTAGATACTCTGCTACCCGATGGCAAGGTTAAGGGGCATATTTGGGAAGCTTACAAGCCAATGAAAGAGGGTCCGGCTTATTTTGATGTTGAGAATAAAATTCTTCCAAAAAAGGATATTATTTGTTATCTTGCTCTCTTTAGTATTAGTTTGATGATAGAAAATATTATTGGCCTTACAATAAGTTTGCCAGATAAAACAGTCTATTGGAATATTCCTGCTCTTGAAATTATGGGAATAGAGTGCTTATCTCTTAGGAAAAATCAAACTACAATTATTTGCAATAAGGGCAAGAGGGGATGGGAGATAAAGATGGAATCTGAGAAGCTTTACTACTTTACAATAAATATATTAAATAAAAAAGAAAAGACGCTACCTATACCTTCAGGTAGATGCTCTATGCTTTTGGATAAGTTATAGCTTTAATAAGTTTATTTTTATTATTTATTGAGAGTTAAAATCTTGGGGGTCTTAATATGATAGATATTGTATTTTTAAAAACCTTACTTGAAGAGAAAAGATATTCTGAAATAAAGGAAGAACTTTTAAAATACGATGCTTTTGATATTAGTGAAACGATGAAAAGACTTAATGGTTCTGATTTAATTTTGCTTTATAGGTTTCTTCCCAAGAAAGTTGCTGTTGAAGCTTTTTCTAATTTTGACCAAGCTACAAAAAATAAATTGGCTAATTCTTTTACAAACAAAGAAATAAGTGAAATGATAGATGAGTTAAATCTTGACGATGTTATTGATCTTTTGGAAGAAGTGCCAGCAAATGTTGTACAAAGATTTTTAGCAAGTTCTACTGAGGAAAATAGAGAAATTATTAATAAATTTTTGTCTTACAGTGACGATTCTGTTGGTTCAATTGTAACTATAGAATATATTGAACTTAAAGATTATTTTTCTGTTAGAGAAGCTCTTGACTATATTAGGAAAGTGGCAAAGACTAAGGAAGATGTATATACTTACTATATTACAGATGAAGAGAAGAGGTTAAAAGGCGTTGTTAAGATTGAAGATTTGATGCTATCTAGAGATGATGTTGTTATTTCTTCGATAATGAGGACTAGTGGGTTTTATATTGTAAAAGTTAGTGATGAGAAGGAGGAGGTTGCTCTTCTTTTCCAGAATCATGATATTTTGAGTGTTCCTGTTGTTGATAATGAGGGAAGAATGATAGGCATCATAGTTATTGATGATATTCTTGACGTTATTCAGAGTTTAAATACCGAAGACTTTCATATAATGGCTGCAGTTACTCCTTTAGGTAAGTCTTATCTTGATACTTCTATTTTTGACATGACAAAAAATAGAATAATTTGGCTCTTAATTCTTATGATATCTTCTACTTTGACAGCTACTATAATTACAAGTTATCAGAATTTGATTTTGTCTTTAGTTATCTTAACTAGTTTTATCCCACTCTTGATGGACACATCAGGAAACGCGGGTTCTCAAGCTTCTGCATTAATTATTCGTGAGCTTGCTCTTGGAACTCTTAAAGTAAAGGATTTCTTTCGTGTATTCTTTAAAGAAGTGTGTGTTAGCATTTTAGTTGGTTTAATTCTTGCTAGTATTAACTTTTTGAGGGTTGTATTTTTTGTAATTCCTGAGAATGGTGAAAGGTTTAGAATAGCTTTTGTTGTCTCTTCATGTTTGATGATAGGTTTAATGGTGGCAAAAGTATTGGGGGGTCTTTTACCTATTTTTGCTAAGATTTTAAGAATTGATCCAGCTTTAATGGCGGGACCTTTAATTACGACTATTGCTGATGTTATTACCTTAATTGCTTATTTTAATATAGCTAGATTAGTACTATATAATTATTTTTAAGGCTTAATGATATTTTTAATATGATTAAAAGGGGGGAGTTTTGAGTGATTGTATTTTTTGCAAGATAGTAAGAGGTGAAATGCCTTGTTATAAGGTTTATGAGGATGATTTAGTACTTGCTTTTCTTGATATTAACCCTTTAAATGTTGGACATACCCTTGTTATTCCCAAACAACATAGCAATGATGCTTTAGTTATGAGTGATGATCTTAATGGTCAAGTATTAAGAATATGCAAAAAAATAGCTATTTCTTTGAAAAAGTTGAGCTCATGTATTTGTAGTGGAGTAAATATTTATACTGCAATTGGGTCAGAAGCTGGACAAATTATTTTTCATACTCATTTTCATGTGGTTCCAAGATTCCAGGGGGATAATTTTGGTTTTAGCAGAGGTTCTAATGTTAATCTCTTAGAAGATGAATTTCTGAATTTATCAGAAAGGATAGGTCGAAATATTTAGTTTTTAAAGAAGGTATTTAATATATGAGTAAATTTTTTTATATATTAGTTGTTGTTTTTGTACTGAGTGTGTTTAAACTACATGCTTTTTCTTCAGGAGATACTAATGTTTATGGTGGTGTTGGAGTAGGTGTTGATAATTTTTCTCAAGATTTATATTTTTATGAAAGACTTAAATATCAAGCTATTTTTGGTTCCGGGCTTGTTGTTTCAAATAGTTTAGCTTTTGGAGGAGAAGTTTCTTTCGATGCTAGATTTTTATCAAAATATACACCTTATGCTAGGGAAATTGTGTCTATGTTAACAGGAGCTAGTGACATAAAAGAGCTAATAAGATCTCCTGATATTTTTGAGCTTCGTGATCTTTCAACATCAATTAGAATTTATCTTAATTATTTCTTTGTTCCTAACATGTCAATATTTAGTTTGACTATTTTTTCGGGTCTTAAGATATCATACATGGATTTTCAGAGTTATTCTTACGGTTATTTAGATTATATAGTAAGTGAAAACCCTGTGATTGTAGGACTTGACGTAGGTACAAGAATTAATTTGGGATTTATTTTCTTAGAATATGTAATTTCACCAATCTTTTATGATAAATCTTTGCTCTTTGAACAAATGCATAGAGTATCTGTAGGTTTTATTTATCAGTATAATGTAGCATCCATTAGTTCTACAACATACTTTTGATGGATAATGTAGTTTTCTAGTTACTTAGGTAATGAATACTATGAAGGGTAGATTAAGTTTTCTTCCTTGATGTTTGTTAGTATTTTTAAATATAGCCTAGACTCATGTTTTGCCATGTTAATATTGTGATCTTGATAATTTCCGCATTCCTTTTCAGTTGCGCCTGCATCTGTAATGTGTCCTTGAAAATTTGCTATCTCAGTGAAAAGCCAAGATATTAAGTTAACAAGATCTTTACTTTCATAATCTCCTAAAAGGATTAAATAAAAACCAGTCCTACAGCCCATTGGCCCAAAGTATAATGTTTTCTTACCCCAATCTTGATGATTCCTTATCACCATTGCACCTATATGTTCAATGGTGTGTATTTCTGCATTGTTTATTACAGGCTCTCTATTGGGTGCTTTCATTCTAATATCCACAGTAGTAAATGTTATATTTTCAAAGACATCTTTTCTGGAGATGTATATGCCAGGATTTAGTTTTGTGTGGTCAACTGTAAAGCTTGCTATTTTATTCATGTCTTAAACTCCTCTTTAATTTTGTCTACAAAGTCTAACTTTTCCCATTCTAGTTCGTTTTTTCCAAAGTGTCCGTATGTTGATGTTTTAGAGTAAATGGGCTCTCTTAATTTTAATTTCTTAATTATACCATCGGGAGTTAGATCGAAGTTATTTATGATAAATTCTAATATCCTTTTTTCATAATTTTCGTCATTTATTCCTGTAGTTATTTTAGTAGATACTGGATTAGAAAGTCCAATAGCATAAGCAAGTTGTATTTCAAATTCTTTAGAAATGCCTGCCGCTACCATGTTCTTAGCAATATATCTTGCCATGTAGGCAGCAGACCGGTCAACTTTAGTAGCATCTTTCCCGCTATAAGCACCCCCACCATGTCTTGCAAACCCACCATAGCTGTCGGCAATAATCTTTCTTCCTGTAAGACCTGTATCTCCGGTTGGACCACCAATGACGAAATTTCCGGAAGGATTAATATAATATCTAATATTAGGATCAAACATTGATTTATTTTGAAGTGTGGGTTTTATAACCTTCTCAATTATTGTTTGCCTTATTACATCTTGAGAAATATCGGGATCGTGTTGATGAGATACAACAATGTTGTTTATTCGAATAGGTTTTTTATTAGGATCATATTCGATGGTAACTTGTGATTTTGCATCAGGTCGTAACCATTTAATTTCTCCTGTTTTTCTAAGTTTGCTGGCTTTTTGTAAGATTAAGTTAGATAATTCATAGGCTATGGGCAAGAAATTTTCAGTTTCATTGCATGCATACCCAAATATTATTCCTTGATCTCCTGCTCCCGTGACCTTTGTATCTTTTCTTTCAACGGCATTTGCAATATCTATTGATTGATATCCAATAGCATCAATGATTGTAACAGATTTATAATCAAGTCCGTATTCTATGTTTGTATATCCAATATTTTTGATTATTTGTTTAGCAATTCCTTTTATATCTATATCTTTTTTTGCTGTACTATTTATTTCTCCTGCAATGACCACTAAATTTTGTGAAATTAATGTTTCACATGCAACCTTTGCCATTTTGTCTTTTTTTAACATTTCATCAAGTATTGCATCTGAAATTTGGTCTGCAATCTTGTCGGGATGTCCCTCAGACACGGCTTCAGAAGTTGATGTCTTGTTTTTACTTATCATTATTGATCCTTTTCTATGAGTCCAATAAGCTCCTTGACCATTCTAGCTGAATTCATTGATGCGATTTTTAGAAATTTATTGAAATCTATGTGATTGTCTTTGATGTTTGGCAAGTCAGATACAGAGCGTGTAATAATAAAAGGTATATTAAATGTGTGTGCAACTTGTGCAATTGCAGCCCCTTCCATTTCTACAGCTAAAGCATCTGGGAAATTACTTTTAATTACTTCTAATTGTTTTTGGTCTCCAATAAATTGGTCTCCTGTAAGTATTAGTCCAATATGAACATTAATGTCTGTTATTTTATCCTCTATAACTTTAACTGCTTTTTTTAATAGTTCTTCATCCGCTTTAAATTTTTGAGGCAATCCCGGGACTTGTCCTATTTTATGTCCAAATTTAGTTAAGTCAAAATCATGGAATGCCATTTCTGATGATACTATTATGTCTTTAATTTTAAGATTAGAATTATCTTTTATCCCACCAGCAGTTCCTGAGTTAATTATGTGAGTGATTTTGTATTTTGATACAATGTAACTAGTCCAACATGCAGCGTTTACTTTACCAATGCCAGTAGTTAAAGAGATTACTTCATGTCCTGAGATTTCTCCCTTCTGAATTTTCTTCTCACCTAAGTAGTCATTTAATGTAATTTCTCTTCTGTTTTCAATTATTGTGTTTATTTCTACTGCTTCTGCATCCATTGCAGATATGATTAAAATCATATTTTTCTCCTTTTTATATTTCTTTTAAAGAATATTTTTTTAAAAGAAATTCTATTTCGTTTTGGCTAAGTATTTTTTTAATTCCCGTCTCTGTTTTGGGTATTGACTTGATCTGATCTTGGTTTTCACTAGGAGGTATAACTTTGTCATCTTTTATTATATATTTGATGTAAGGATAATTAAGATTCTTTTCATTAACTTTTATTATTTTGGCAATTGATTTATCATTAAGTTCCACAATAAAATCTAGTGGGCATTGAGAAAGTACTTTAATAATTAATTTTAAAACCCTTTTATCAAATTTTTTATCTGCGTCTTGTATTAGCTCTATAAGAGATGCTCCAGAATTTAAGGATTTTTTATATGTTTTATCTAAAATAATTGCACTATATGCACTAGCAGCACCAATGATATTTGATTCAATGCTAATATTTTCGCTTTTAAGCTTTTTAGGGTATCCTGATCCATCTAAGTTTTCTTTATGGCTGAGTAATGTTGAGCAGATAGAATTAGAAAAATCAGTTGCCGATACAATTTTATAACCAAGAATAGGGTACTTTTTGATTAGTTCAAACTCTTTATCACTTAACTTTTCTTGCTTTTCACTTATCTTTAAAGGAATAAATAAAAATCCTATTTTGTGAAGAAGTGCTACTGTACATAATTCAACTGTTTTGTGGTTGTTTAAGTTCATCTCATGTCCAAGTGCAACTGTTAATATTGCAGTGTTTATTGAGTGTACAATATGATAGTCAGACAAGAATTTAGGTATTTTTATGTATTTTATAAATGTTTTTTGATTTTTCTTATAAAATTCTATTACCTTTTTTGCAGTTGGTAAGATATCTTGGTAATAAATTTTTTTATTTTTTTTGCAAGTTTCATATATTTCTTCTAAGTTACTTATTAGTATATGATAGTTTGAAATAGATTCTTTATCATATTCTGAATTGTTCAGTACATTTCCTTTATTCATTAGGGACTCATTAAAGAAGTTCATTTTTACGTAAAGCTCACCTCTTAAACCCCATTTTTCGATTAATTCAATATGTTTGGGTTTGACAAGAGAATTTTTAGGCCATACTAAAAAATCTTTTTCTATCATACAAGAAAAAACCTTTACATCTTTTGCCAACTCATCAAGGCTTTGCATCTTTCCCCTTAAGGTTACACTTGTTAATAAACATGTATAACACATTATTTATTAATTGTCTATCTGTTTAGTATAATATAATTGTATATCTCAATTTTGTAATTTAACTTATTTTAAAAGAGATTTTTGATGGTAGATAGAATACTTTTGATTTTTAATATTATGTTTGTTGGATTTTTTTTGTGTTTAATTTTTTTCCTAGAAATTTTAAAATATTCGAGTGTACTAGAATTTATTTTCCTTCATTCTTATTTTATTTTAGGGTTTATTTTACTTGTGTTTGCATTTAATATTTTTTATTCTAAATTGCTTTATTCAAGGTTATATTTTGTATTTAATGGGGTAGAGAATACTTATACTTTTTTGAAACTTAAGATAATTAGGAGGCGACTTAGGAGTGTATTTGATATTTCTCTTTTGTTAAAGATGATTTTAATCAAACAAGATAAAAAAAGCCTTGATGAAGTTTATTTTTATTTAAAAGATAATAAGATTAGTAATAAAACAATTGTAGAACTTTATTCTGTTCTTATTAGTTTTAGAGAAAAGGAGAAGGCATCTAGTTTGATTTTAAAGTATACAAGCAGTAAGAATAGGTGGGTAAAGTATTGTATAGCACTTAGTATGATTTCCTTTGAAGAATATGAAAAATTGGATAAGATATTAGATTTTTTAAAGAAGTATTTTTTAAAAGAACCTATTTTTACAATTTATTATTACTATATCTTAAAAAGATCTAATGTAGGATCTTATTTAACTGAAACCAGTAAACTTGAGATTAGAGATAAATATTTTAAATACAAAGATAAACTGAATACTAAACATACAAAATTACTAGGTTCAAATTTATTTTTTGTAGTTTTTTATTATATTTATGATAGCTCAAAAAAGGATATTTTTTATTAAGAGAGGATAGATTTTGAGTGTAAGAGTTAGATATGCACCTTCTCCAACGGGTTTGCAACATATTGGAGGAATTAGAACAGCTTTATTTAATTATTTCTTTGCCAAGTCTTGTGGTGGGAAATTTTTACTTAGAATTGAAGATACAGACCAGACGAGATATTTTAAAGAAGCCGAAGATGATCTTTATCGGAGTTTAGAGTGGCTTGGGATTGATTTTGATGAGGGCCCTACTTGTGGGGGACCTTATGAACCTTATGTTCAGTCAAAGAGAACTGAAATATATGTTGAATATGCTAAAAAATTAGTTGAATCGGGAAATGCTTACTATTGTTATTGCACGCCGGAGAGGCTAGAAAGGATTAGGAAGATTCAAACTGTTAATAAGATGGCAACAGGGTATGACAGACATTGTAGAAATTTGAGTGAGAGAGAGATTCGGGATGCTATAAGTTTAGGAATTAGTCCTGTTATTAGATTTAAAATTCCTCTTGATGGAGAGACTAGTTTTAATGATATTTTACTTAACAAGGTAACATGGCCAAATAAGGATATTAATCCTGATCCTATTATTCTTAAGTCTGACGGACTACCAACTTATCATCTTGCTAATGTTATTGATGATTATTTAATGAAAGTTTCGCATGTCTTAAGAGCTCAGGAGTGGGTTTCTTCAGGCCCTTTACATGTACTTCTTTATAATGCTTTTGGATGGACTCCTCCCATTTATTGCCATCTTCCAATGGTGATGGGTAGTGATGGGCAAAAATTGAGTAAGAGGCATGGTGCTACAGCTTTAAGACAGTTTATTGAAGATGGGTATCTGCCAGAGGCTATTATTAATTACATTACTTTACTTGGTTGGTCTTATGATGATAAGAAGGAATTTTTTACAAAAGATGAATTTCAAAAATTATTTTGTGTTGAGAAGATAAATAAATCTCCTGCTGTTTTTGATTATCATAAATTAGATTTTTTTAATAGTTATTACATTAGAGAAAAGGAAGATGAGGAACTGGCTAGTCTTTTAATTCCTTTTTTGCAACGAGTTGCCTACATTAAAGAGGATATTAAACCTGAAGATAGGGAAACATTGATACTTTTAATTCCCCTCATAAAGACAAGGATTAGAAAGCTTAGCGAGGCTATAAATATGCTTAAGTTTTTTTATGAGGATATTAAAACATGGAATTTAGATGAGTTTTTAGGTAAGAAGAAAACATCGGGTGATATTTATTTGATTTTAGATAAGATTAAGCCAATATTAGAAGGTTTTGAAACAAGGGAATTGTCTGATAACGAAAAAGTGTTTAATGATTTTGCTAAGGCGAATAATCTGAAAATAGGTGAAGTCCTTCTTCCAATTAGAATTGCAGTTCTTGGCAGTAAGGTATCACCTCCTCTTTTTGATTCTTTAAAATTACTCGGAAAAGGTAAGGTTTTTGATAGAATAAACTTAGCACAAGAATTTTTGAAAAGACATGAATAACAAAAATAATACGTTTTAAGGATATTGATATGACAAGAATAGAAGATATTATTGCACTTGCTAAAAGGAAGGGTTTTGTATTTCAATCCTCAGAAGTTTATGGAGGCCTTTCAGGGGCATGGGATTATGGGCCTTTGGGTATTGAGCTTAAAAATAATATACAAAAAGAATGGTGGAAGAGTATGGTTTACTTGCATGAAAATGTAGTAGGCTTGGATAGTGCTATTTTTATGAGGCCTGAAGTTTGGGCGGCCTCAGGGCATGTTGATAGTTTTTCAGACTCACTAGTTGATTGTAGAAATTGTAAAAATAGATTTAGAGTGGATTTTGTTGATGTGTCTAAGGATTGTCCTAGCTGTAGTGCAGAGAGTTCTTTTACAGATCCCCGAAATTTTAATCTAATGTTTAAAACTAATATTGGGGCTACAAAAGAGAGTTCGAGTGAAATTTATTTAAGGCCAGAGACGGCTCAGGGTATTTTTGTTAATTTTCGCAATGTATTGGACTCTACAAGACTTAAAATACCTTTTGGCATAGCTCAAGTTGGTAAAGCATTTAGGAATGAAATAATAACAAAAAATTTTATATTCAGAACTTGTGAATTTGAGCAAATGGAGATGCAGTTCTTTGTACATCCTAATCAGATGGATGACTGGTATTATTATTGGAAGCAAAATAGAATGAATTTTTTTGTGGAAACTCTTGGAATAAAATCGGATAGTCTTAGATTTAAGGAACATGGCGAGGATGAACTTGCTCATTATGCTAAAGCAGCTGTTGATATTGAATATGAATTTCCATTTGGTTTCCAGGAAATTGAAGGGATTCATAATAGGGGAGATTATGATTTGACTCAACACGCTAAGTTTTGTGAGAAGCCTAAATTATTTGAATACCATGATTTAACAAGTGGTGAGAGATATATTCCTTATGTTATTGAGACGTCTCTTGGGCTTACAAGGAGTGTTTTAATGACTCTTTGTGATGCTTATGCGCAGGAGGAACTTGAGGGAGGCGATAAACGAGTTGTCCTTCGCTTGCACCCTAAGCTTGCCCCTTATAAAGTTGCAATACTTCCTCTTGTAAAAAAGGATGGGCTTGATGATCTTGCTAGGAGGGTATTTATGGAGCTTAGCGATGATTTTTATATGTTTTATGATGACAGTGGTACAATTGGCAAAAGATACAGGCGTCAAGATGAAATTGGAACACCTTATTGTGTAACCATAGACTATGACACTATGGAAAATAGGACGGTTACTTTAAGAGAGAGAGATCGTATGACTCAGGTAAGAATTTCGCTTGATGAGTTATATTCATATATTAGGACTGAAATGTTAAATTATAGGGGAGTTTCAAATAGATGAATCTTGCCTTGGAGATTTTAAAGAAGCGAGGATTCTTAAAACAGTGTACAAATCTAGAAGCTTTAAGTGAGTTGATGGATAGGGAAAAGATAGTTTTTTATGTGGGAGTTGATGCTACTTTTAATTCTCTTCATATTGGACATTTAATTCCTTTTATGGCAATGGTACATCTTCAAAGACAAGGACATGTTCCAATTGCTTTAATTGGTGGTGGTACTACAAAGATAGGCGATCCTTCTGGCAAGAATGAGATGAGGAAAATTTTATCAAAAGAGGATATAGAAAAAAATGTTAATGAGATAAAGAAACAGTTATTAAGAATAGTAGATTTTAATAGTGGCTATGTTCTTGATAATTCGGAATGGCTTGATAGTATTAATTATATTGAATTTTTAAGGGATATTGGAATTCATTTTTCTGTTAATCGTATGCTGGGGTTTGAGACTTATAAAAGAAGATTGGATACTGGCCTTTCATTTATTGAATTTAATTATCAACTTTTGCAATCTTATGATTTTTATATGCTCAATAAAATTAAGAATTGCAGTCTTCAGATTGGAGGGGATGATCAGTGGGGCAACATTGTTTCCGGAGTTGATTTAGTGAGAAGGAAAGTGGGGGAAGAGGTTTTTGGTCTCACATTTCCCCTTGTTACACGAAGTGATGGGAAAAAAATGGGAAAATCAGAAAAGGGAGCTGTTTATATTGACTCAGAGATTTACAGTGTTTATGATTTTTATCAATATTTTAGGAATATTCCGGATTTAGATGTTAAGAAATTTTTGTATCTATTTACTTTTTTAGAAGAGGCTGAGATTGAAAATATTTCAAGTTTTGAAGGAAATTTATTAAACAAAGCAAAAGAAACTTTGGCTTTTGAAATAACAAAGATTGTTCATGGAGAGGAGTCAGCATTAAGAGTCGCTTCCGCTGCCTCTGCTGCTTTTAAAGGAGATGGAGACAGGGCCAATATCCCTTTTTTTGAGTTAGGGTTAGATAATTTGGGAGAAGGAATTTTATTGATTGATTTAATGATTCTTTCAAAAGTTGTATCTAGTAAGTCAGAAGCTAGGAGATTAATTAATTCAGGTGGAGTTTATATAGATAAATTAAGAATAGGAGAACAAGATTATTTTCTTACTAAGGATAATTTTACTAATGGTGAGTTTGAAATTAGAGTAGGTAAGAAAAAAGTTTTAAGAATTATTTTATAGTTGGGGTTTCGTGTATAACAGAAGAGCTTTAAATAATTTATTCTTTAGATCATTTCTGTTTTTTATGGAACGGCAACATGCTGTCTTTACAGAAGAACATGTTTTTCATAGTTTAATTAATGACGATAAGATTAAAGAATTGCTTGAGTTATGTACTCTCGATTTTTACAATCTTGAGAAAATATTAGAAGAGTTTTTTAAGAAACTTCCCTTAAGAGAATCTAGTATTTCAGATTATGCTTTCAAGATAAATGATTTGTATCAAGAAATAATTGATACAATTTTTTGTTATAAAAAACCATATAAAATACAGGAAAAAGATTTATTATGGGTATTAATTAGAAAAAGACAAAATACAATTTTAGATTCTTTACTAAAGTCGGGCTTTAATTTATCTATCTTTGATAAGATGATTGAAGTTTATGATTACTTAGGTTCAGATGTAAAGTTAGGATTAGTTGACAATAAAAGAACTGCCTCTACTTATGTTTCTGACGAAGAAATAGATAAAAATGGAGGTTTTGATATTTTTGAGGAAGACCATTTTAGATTAGAGAGCAATAATGATTCATTGGACGACAGTAATTTTGTTAAAGAATTTCTAGTAAATGTTATTGATAGTTTAGATCCAAATTTAGAGCAAAGCCCCTTGATTGGTCGAGAAAAAGAATTGAGTAAGTTGATTCAAGTAATGCTACGCAGGCATAAAAGTAATCCAATTTTGTTTGGAGAGCCTGGTGTTGGAAAAACGATATTAATTCAAGGACTTGCTTATATGATAAAAGAGGGTAGGGTACCTCAGGAGTTGAAGGGGCATGAGGTCTATTCTCTTGATATTGGTAAACTTATATCTGGAACTAGATACAGGGGAGATCTTGAGGATAGAGTAAATAAAGTTTTAGATTTTTTGTATTTAAAAAAAAAGGTAATTCTCTTTATAGATGAAATCCATATGATAGTTGGTGCTGGTGCCACCTCGTTTAGTAGCATAGATATTTCAAATTTATTGAAACCTATTTTGACTTTAGGGAAAGTGAAGTTTATAGGTGCTACTACGGAATATGAATATAAAAAGTTTTTCTTAAGAGATAAAGCTTTAGTAAGAAGGTTTCATAGCATAGAACTTAAGGAACCAAGATTTGAAGACACCTATCTTATGTTAAAGGGAGCTAAGGGACAGTATGAAAAATATCATAATGTAGAGTACACGGATGAGGCAATACGAGCTTCCATTTCTATGTCTTGTAAATATATTAAGGATAGATTTCTTCCAGACAAGGCTTTTGACTTGTTAGATGAACTTGGAGCTAAGTTTAAACTTGAGAATAATAAAAAAATAATCACTGAGGATGATGTTAAAGATTTTGTTAAATCTATGGTTGGTATGAGTATTTTTAATTTGGATGAACATGATGATAGTTTACTTGTTGATCTTGAACATAAAATAAGAGAGAACATGATAATTGATGAGGATGTTTTATCTGACTTGATATTGAATATAAAGCTTTTAAAGGTTAAATTTCTGCTTGAAAATAATACTCTTGGTCTTTTTGTTTTTATGAGCTCTTCTGATCTTGATAAGAATAAACTTTCATGTATTTTATCAGAAGAGCTTAAAATGCCTAAGTTTACCTTAAGGATGAGTGAATATGGTGATTTTGATGGTATTAATAGGTTAATAGGCCCTATGTATTCCTCTGATTCTTATGATGAACCTACTAAATTTTTTAAGTTTTTGAGTAGGTCTTCAAGTTCAATTATTTTTCTATCGGATTTTGATAAAGCTCATAAAAGGGTTAAAGATTTTTTTTTTGAAGGATTTAATACGGGAAAATTTTTTGATAGTTTTGGCAGAAGTGTTAGTTTGTCAGATAGCATAATAATAATAGATATTAATATAGAACATAGAGAATTTAGCAGTATTGGATTTAAAAATGAGGTAACAAGTGCCAGGAGTTTACTAGAGAAGAGATTTTCTTCTCTAGTTTTAGATTTGGTAGATCATATTTTTTTCTTCAGACCTTTGGATGAGGGTGATTTTGAAAAGGTTATTAAGAAAGAGATTAATAATTTTATTAGGATATTAAAGGAAAAGGCGATTGAAGTTTTTTTTGAAGAAGATATTATAGATTATTTAAAGGGTAAGACATATGAAAGTGGATTTGGAATTAAGGGTGTAAGGAAAATTATAATTAAGGAGATAGGAAGCTTGTTAATTAATGAAATGATTGTAAAAAAAATTAAAAAAAATGATAAAATTAGGGTCTATTTAGAGGGTAAGATGAAATATGAATTATTATGAATATATAGGAGCTATATATGAAGATATCGATAATTGGAGCAGGAGCTTGGGGAACAGCTGTTGCTAAGGTGTTGGCGGATAAGGGTAAAGATAATGTTTTAATATGGTCTTTTGAAGAAGATGTTAAAGATAGTATTAATAATGAACATGAAAATGTTAAATATTTAAAGGGAATTAAATTACCAGATAATTTGGTTGCAACTTCTGATTTAAGAGATGCTGTGAGTTTATCTGACTATGTTTTTATTGCAACTCCTTCTCTTTATACTTTGGGAGTCTTTAAGAGTTTAGATAGTATTATTACTGGTAGAAAACCTGGTTTGGCAATACTTACTAAGGGTTTTATCACTATTGATGGTAAACCTTGTCCTATTGTAGAGGTTGCAGAGAGTATTTTGGGTGAATATAGGGATAAGATTACTTATATTGCGGGTCCAAGTCATGCTGAGGAAGTTGGTCTTGGTGTGATTACAGGACTTATGGTTGCTAGTAAAAGCAGGGAGGCTGCTTCTGCTTTTATGAATTTGTTTGCTAGTACTTCCATTTCTGTTTTTTATAGTGATGATGTTTTGGGTGTTCAGATAGCATCAGCTTTGAAAAATATATTTGCAATTGCATTTGGGATTTTGGACGAGTATAAAAGTAAAAATCCAAATTTGATAGGAAACAACACAGAGTCTTTTTTATTTTCAGTTTCTTTAAATGATATGAAAAACATTGCATTTAAGGTTGGTGATTGCAGTGAGAAGACGTTTTTATTTTTAGCTGGTTCTGGAGATTTGGATGTTACTTGTAGAAGTATTTTTGGAAGAAATAGACGATTTGGCCGTGAACTTGTTAGTAAGGGTATTTTAAGTAATTTTGAAGGTATAGATGACTTAATAAGTAATATACATAAAATTGGTTATCTTCCAGAGGGAGTAGTTGCTGCTAGGGAAGTGTCTTTGCTTTTAGGGAATGATTTGGGTAAGCAAGGTTTAGCAGGCGTTGTTTATAAAATATTGAATAAGGAAGCAAGTCCTGATGCTGTTATTGAGTATATAAAAAATTTTAAATATTAGGACCCAGTAGGGTCCTTCAATTTTTAATTTGTGTGCTCATTCATCATATACAAAATATTATTGTAAACATCTTCAATTATTTCAAAATTCATTACGATCTCTGTAAATTCATTTGATTTAATTGTGCCTATTATGTTTTTATCTTCCGTTAAATTTTCTCTTTTAATTAAAGAGTTACTGTCAACTAGTATTTTGATTCTAGTAACATCTTTGTCTATTTCTTTAATGTTTACAATACCACCAAAACATTCTACGATATGTTCCGATGTTTTTATTGCTTTTTCATTCATATTTATTTATCCTTGAAAAAATGCCTTATATGCCATATAGGAAGTGTATACATCAAATTTAGAAGTTATTTCAAATGGTGAGTGCATACTAATTACACCAGGCCCCATGTCTATTGTTCTTATGCCATAATGAGCTAAAAATTTTGCAACAGTGCCACCGCCTCCTTCTTCTACTTTACCAAGTGTAGCTACTTGCCAAGCTATGTTATTCTTGTTTAGCAAATTTCTAATATAAAAGACAAGTTCAGCATCGGCATCGCTGGCCATGGACTTACCCCCATGTCCTGTATATTTCATAATGGGTATTCCATATCCTATCTTAGGTGCGTTTTGTTCATCATGAACAGATTTAAATAAGGGATTAATTGCACCACAAACATCAGCGGATATGCTTTTTGAGTTCCATAGTGCCTTTTGAACAAGAAGATCATTATATTTATTACCTTCAAGTTTGAATAATATGTCTGATACAAAGAATTCAAGATATCTTGAATTTAAACCAGTTGAACCAGTTGATCCAATCTCTTCTTTATCAACTAAAAAGCATACAGCAGTTTTGTTTGGAGTCTCTTCTAAGCTTAAAATAGCCTCTAGTGAAGTGTAGACACAAACTCTGTCATCTTGACCATAACCACCAATAAGTGCTCTATCAAATCCTACATCCTTTGCTTCTCCTGCTGGTACTATTTCTATTTCTGCTGAGACAAAATCTTCTTCTTCTATTTTGTATTTTTTATTTATTAAATCAAGAATAGCAAGCTTTACCTTATCTTTTTCTTTAGTTTCAATAGGTAGACTTCCGATTATTATTTTTAAATTTTCACCTTCAATAATTTCTTCGGATTTTTTGTCCCTTTGTACTTTTTTGTCAAGATGTGGCAATATGTCAGGAATTACAAATACGGGATCATTCTTGTCGTCTCCGATATTAATTTCTACTTTATCTTCGTTTTTCAAAAAGACTACTCCTCGTATTGATAGAGGAATAGATAGCCATTGATATTTTTTGATTCCTCCGTAGTAATTTGTTTTAATTAATGCAAATTCATTTTCTTCTGCAATTGGTGATGGTTTTGCGTCAAGTCTTGGTGAATCTGTGTGAGATACAATGAAGTTCATTCCATTCTCAATAGGTTCCTTCCCAACAAAAACAAGAGCAACATTTTTATCTCGACATGTGTAAAAGATTTTGTCTCCGGGTTTTAATTCTTGCTTTTCACATGAACAGGTGAAACCTTTTTCTTTAGCCTTTTGTATAGCATAATGGATAGATTCTCTTTCGGTTTTGATAGTGCTTAAAAAATACTTATATTTTTCTGAAAATTCTAAAATTTTATGTTTTTCTTCTTCTTTTAAAGAAATCCAAGGGTTTTGTTTTTTCATTTAAATTCCTCCTTATTTTTTTATTATAGCAGTTGAATGATACATAAAATTTGTATAAAACAATTGATTTATCATTGTCTTTAAAAGATAATGATAAACTATAGGAGAATATTTATGTACAGAAATTATTTTTTTAAAAATATTTTATTAATGACTATATTTATTTTGTTATTAGTAGGGTGTGAGTCTAAGAATAAAACAGAAGAAAGTAAGGCCCATGACCATCATGATCATGACCATGACCATTCTGAGTCTTTAAGAGGCCCTATTGATGAACATACTTTGGGGCATATATTGCATGCAATGGGAATATCTGTTGCTGGCAAAGATGAACGTTCAAAGATAGGGAAAGCTATTAAAGTTATGCATTTTGCAGGGGATAATGAAGGCCTACGAGAAGTAGATTCAAGTGCAGACGCTAAGATGACTGTTTATTCATATGAAAATGCATATGTGGCAGAGGCACATATTGATATTGCTGGCAGTAAGCAGGATTCTCATATTTTTGTAGGAGTAAGTTCAGATCTTAAAAAAATTATAGACATGAATTTGAATGGAGTTAAGAATGATACAGCAAGAGAGTTTATAAAGACTTTTAAAGGCCTTGATATTGTTGATGGTAAAGTAAATGTTTCCATTGATGAGAATGATGAAGATGCTAAGAATATATTAGCTACTGTTAATTTTATAATAGGTAGTCTTGCAAAAACTGTATTGTCAATGAATTAAAGATTGAAATTGGTATGTTTTGATTAATTTTTAAGAATAGACCTTACTAATCATAAGGTCTATTCTTGATCCTGAATACCTTATATGCTCTATATTGGTTCTGGTACATGCCATAGGAATCCTTGTCCATAATCTATTCCAATTTCATTGATTTTTTTAAGTATTTCTTCGTTTGATACAAATTCAGCTACTATTTTTATTCTTTTTGTATCAGCAATTTCTTTGATTGATTTTATTATCACAAGATCTGTTTGGCTGGAATTTATTACTTTAATAAAAGACCCATCTATTTTTATGATATCTATCGGTAATATTTTAATGTATGAAAGTGAAGTGTGACCGCTTCCAAAATCATCAAGTGCTAGTTTGATTCCAAAACTTTTAAGTTCTTTGAAATAGTTGTTAACTAGTTCAAAATTTTCTAAAATCCCAGTTTCTGTTATTTCTAAGCATATGTTTTGAAGTGGTACATGACTTGTAAGGAGTGTTTCTCTTAAGAACATTCTAAAATTTTTAGATTTTAGTGATTGTGGTGAAATGTTGATTGAAAAAATATGTATACCATTTTTTGCTACAAAATTTGTATATTCTCTTAAGGCTTTAGTAACAATCAGTTGGTCCACTTCAACAGTTAGATTATATTTTTCTATTAAATTGAATACTGTGCTATTTGGAATAGGAGTCCCAGTGTGGTCAAAAAGTCTTGTTAGTATTTCGATTTTAGGTTTTAAATTCTTTTTAAGGGGAGTTATTTTTTGATAGTAGAGAGTAAAAAAGTCATTTTTGATTGCTTTTACTATGTATTCAAATATTTTATTTTGGTTTTTAATAAGTATTGTTTCTGGTAGATCGTCTTTATATAAAATAGGAAGAGAATCTTTATATTCAGAAGATATTTTTGTTGCTATTTTTAGTTTTGAAATTATTATCTCTATGTCTTCTTGTAAATTAGCCTCTATTACTCCTATATTGAATTTAAATAGTATGAATCCTTGCTTTTTAAGTTCATTCGATATGGTTTTCTTAATTTCTTCTGCAATTGCAATTAGTCTCCTCTCTCCACCATTTGTGGAAATAATAACTATTAAATTATTATCTTTCACTCGAAATATGTATTCTGAGTAAAATGACATTATTTTAGAGGTGATTTTTTTAAGTATTTTAAAGTCTATATTTGCTCTATTCCCTTTATATTCATATTCTGTATTTATGTGTAAGTCTAGGTCAAATAAATATGTATTTTTATAAGAGGATTCAATTTGATTTATTAAAAGATTTTCAAGTTCTTTGATATTATACAAATCTGTTTGTGTATCAATAATTTCAAGATTTCTATCGTAGTTTTTGGGTTTTAAATGAGATATTTCTCTTATTGTTATTAATTTATCAATGTTATTTTGGCCAATTGTGCTAACAAATAAATCTACAGTTAATTTTTTATTGTGCTTTGCTATTAAAAGGCAATCAGTTATTAATATGTTCCTAAATTCAGGAATGTCATTTATAGTATAACTTAAATCTATTTTATTTTCTTTTTCTAAAGCTATGATATTGATATCAGTTATTTTATTTGTTTTGCCTCTAGTCTTTATTGGGAGTTCAAGTTCTTTACTGCCTTTCTCATTAACATAGATAATATCATTTTCAATATTTGTAATTATTACAATCTCTTTAATAAGTTCAGCTAAATTTAAGAAAAAATCAAGGTTTGCATTATTATTGTCATGAAAAAGCTTTTTTTGACATATGAGACTGTGATTAAAACTTAACTCATGGATGTCTCTTAGTATTTCTATATAATTGAATTTATAAGTTGTTGTTTCTGTAGGCTTATTGTTTATTATAATAGAATAAACTTTGTTGATGCTTTGTAAATCATTAGCTATATTGATTGAGAATTCTATTGGTCTTTTGTGGTTGTAAATGATAGCAAACTTAATATCATTTTGTTTAATGTATTCTCTGGAGATATTTTTTCTAGAGGATGAAATATATAATAAGTTGAAAATAGATTGAAGCCTTGCAATATCCTCGTCATTAATTTTTTGCTCAGATATTGCAATCGCATTTGGATATGTATTCTTCATCTTACTATAAATAAACTTATAGTGATTTTGTTATAAATCTATATTTTTGTGATTTATTTATTTAATTTTTCTGATCTCATCTTGGCCCATAAAAGCCAAATTATTCCTGATAGCATTAAAATTAAAGAGAGCACTTGTCCCATTGATATGTTTAAAAAAGAGAAGTCGAGTAGACTCTCAGGCTGGCTATAGGTGATAACAAATCCTATTTCTTTATCTGGTTCCCTTAAGTATTCAATTAAGAATCTAAAGAAACTATAAAGAATTATGTATACTCCAAAAATAAAACCATCATATTTTTTTATTTTTCTAAAGACAAACCATAGTAATAAAAAAGATACAGTCCCTTCAAAGAATCCTTCAATGAGTTGTGATGGAATCCTTGGTAGATTAACAAATAAATCATGAGGTGATAGTTCAAGTCCAATTGATTCTGCAAATTCTTTTACTCCCTTATCGCTTGTTCTAAAAGGCACTGCGTTTGGGAATATTATTCCTCCTTTCATTGGTCTTCCATAAAGCTCTGCATTTGCAAAATTAGCAAGTCTTCCTAGTATGTATCCTGAAGAAAAAGCTATCGCTCCGTAATCTGTCATCTTTATAAAGTACTTTCTCACATTTGTATTCTTAAGCTTGGTATTAATTATTATTAATAGTGTAATAATTACTCCAAAAAAACCTCCGTGTATTGCCATCCCTCTAAAACCTGTGAAGTTCCAGTGTTTGTCAAATGGTAGAAAGATTAACCAAGGGTGTGTATAATAAAGACCACTTTTGTCATAAATTAATGTAGATGCCAACCTACCACCGATTATTGCCCCCATAACAAGTGAGAACATCATTTTTTCATAATCACTTCTTTTAATATCAATTTTGTCAAGTTTTATTTGGTACCAAATGAATTTATAGCAAATCATGATTATTATAATGTAGGAAAGGCTATACCATGTGATTGGAATGCCTTTAATTATTTCAGGATGTAACCAGGTAGGGTAATTTATGTAATTCGGCATTTTTTCTCCTTAATCTTCTTTTAATTGTTTAAATAACTTTTTTTTAAACATCATGTTTTGTTTTCTCAATGTTGCAATTTCTCTTTGTTGGGATTTTATTATATCAATAATTTCATTATTGTCTATTGTTTTGTTTAATAGCAATGATTCAAGATATTCAGATTTTTCCAAGTATTCGTCTTGTGCTTCTTTGAGTACAAAATCATAGCTTTCGTGTATATCTTCCTCACTTAAGAGTTCTGCATCATTTATTAAAGTTTCAAGTTCAATTAATTTGCTTGCTATTTTTTTAATGCTTTTAGAAGTTAAACTTGTAGGTTTATAGATTGTTATTGGGATTTTATGGTTTAGTGCTATGTCAATAATCTCATCTTTATAAATTGAACCTATGCTTTGTAAATTTATATTTAGATAATCCTTTGCGGATTTTAGTATTTTTTCTGTTTTTTGAATGTCATCAGGTGTTCTTAACATATTAAAGACTATGAAAGGACTAAATCGTGAGAAAATTGCCATGAATTTTTCGTAATTTTCAGGGTCTTGATTTTCAATTTTAAGTAATAGATTGGGTATATATATTTTTTGTAAATCGTTAGAGTCTTTTTTTATCTCAGAGATTATTTTGTGTCCTTTTGTGTCTTTTGTAAATATTTTTGATATAAGCCTAAAGATTGTATTTTTTAAGAATAAATAGGCATTCATTGTTGCTGTTACTGTTGGGATTGTTACTATGACTCCACGATTTGACATTAAAAAGAAATCTATTGTATTAAATGTTGTCCCAGCACCAAGGTCAATTATTAAATAGTCATAAGTGAGGGATTTTAAGTTGTTAATTATTCTTCTCTTTTGAAAGGTAGCTATATTTGCAAGCTCTGGAATGTCAGAGTCCCCTGCAATAAAACTTAAATTTTTAATTCCAGATTCAATTATTATATTTTTGAAGGGAATTTTTGTTTTAAGGAAAGTTCCAATGCTCTTCTTAGGTATGATATTTAGCATGGAATGTAGGTTGGAACCTCCAAGATCAAGGTCAATAAGCAATACTTTTTTTCCTTCATTTGCAAGACAAATTGCAACATTAGTTGAAAAAAGAGACTTGCCAACTCCTCCCTTTCCGCTAGCTACAGGAATGATAACCAAACCTTTACTCCGTTACTTATCCTTTATTTTTATTAAAAATAGAATCATTGAGTTAAATATAGCGTAAATTATTACTATTCCTAAAAGATGAAATAGGGATATTTGATACACATATAAGCGAAGACTATAACCTAATATGAATAACATAATTCCCATTATTATTTGAAAAATTTTTGTTGTGATAATCAAGTTGTGAAGGATTTTAAATTTTTCATATAATAAATAGTTTATTGTTAGTATTGCAAGACATAACTCTGGTGAGAATATAATAAAAGATAACATAAACTTAATAGAAGAATTACTGACAAATATTATTTTGTTAATAGCTCCATAAAGTTCTACGAGTATTAATAAGCTTTCAAGTACTTGCATAGCAATAATGAAACTTGTAATTTTTATTTTTAAAGTATTTGTCTTTAACATAATCTTAAAGTATTATATTATGGAGATAAAATCAAGTTTTATTTGTGTAGGAATTAGTTGGATGAAAAAGAAATTTTTAATATTTGTATGCTTTTTATTAGCACTCAGTATGAGTTCTTTAGTTGTTGTAGAGTCTATCTTTGCACAATCAGATTCTTCTAGAGGTAAATTATCTGCGTCAAATTATGGTCATATGATGACAGAAGCTTTTGATTTTATTAAGAGAAATTATGTTGAACCTGTTGATGATGAGGCTGTTTTTGAAGGGGCTTTGAAGGGTATGTTTCAGGCTTTGGATGATCCATATTCTCAATATTTAACAAAAAAAGATTTAGAGGAGATATCAAAAACCACAGAGGGGAATTATGTTGGAATTGGGGTTACTATTACCAAAAAAGATTCTACTAAGGGATCTAATCTTGAACCTAATTCTTATGTGAAAATTCTTACTCCTTTTGAGGAAGGGCCTGCATATAAGGCTGGAATAAGGTCGGGTGATTACATTACAGCCGTTGATGGTAAGAGTGCTTCTGCAATGACAGTAGAACAAGTTGTTGAGCTTTTGAGGGGAAAAGAAGGTACAAAAGTTAAAGTTTCTATTCTAAGAGGTAAAGATTTAAAATTGGAATTTGAACTTATAAGAGAAAAATTAGATATACAGACTATTAAATATGATGTTATTAAGGAAGACGTTGGGTATATTAGGATAGTAAGTTTTAATCCAAATACTAATAGTTACTTTAGAAAAGCTTTAGAAAAACTTAAATCTCACAATATTAAATCTTTGATTTTAGATTTAAGACTTAATACCGGAGGTTTTCTAAAGGACGCAATAAAGATAGCCGATGATATTTTGACTGAGGGAATTATTGTTTCAACAAGGACAAGGGATGCTAAAGCTCCTTTTGAATATAAGGCTAATTCTGAATGTTTGGTACCTTTGGACATGAAAATTGTTGCTTTAATTGATAAGCATTCAGCATCAGCATCCGAAGTTTTAGTGGGAGCCTTAAAAGATCATAAGAGGGCTTATGTTATAGGTGAGAAGTCTTATGGCAAAGGAGTAATACAAAATGTAATCCCTTTCCATACAGGAGGCTTTAAGATTACTAATTCAAAGTACTATACTCCATCTGGTCAAAGTATACATAATATTGGGATTAAACCTGATTTAGAGATTGTTTCGAAAGATTTTTCTGAGGAAGAAGTCTTAGCTTATAAAGAAATTTTTGACAAGGATTTAATAGGACATTTTTTAAAGGATAGAAAAACTATTACTGAAACTGAAATAGATAATTTTATTGATAACCTTGTTAAAGGACATGCTAATTATAATGTAGATAAGGACTTTTTAGGTCAGTATGTACTTACTAAATTTTATCAAGACACAAATCAAGAAGCACCGATTTATAATTTACATTATGATAAGGCCTTAAGAGCTTCTTATGAGTATCTTTTAAATGAAACTAAAAATTAATCTGTGAAACAAATAGTCTTAAACGATGACTGTTTATTTGGGAATGATATCATTATTAATGATATTAAGATTTATCATTATCTTATTGATGTGAGACGGTTTAAGGTAGGAGATGCATTAAATGTTTTGGTGAAGGGAAAAGAAATAAGGTTTGCTAAAATTTTAAGCATTGATAATAAGATTATTAGGCTTTCTACTCTTAAGATAGAGAAAATAAAAAAGAGGGATTTTGAAATAAGCATGTTTATATCTAATCTTAAAGGTAGAAAATTAGACTTATGTTTAAGGCAAATCGTTGAGATTGGAGTAGATCATATAAACATTGTTAATGGCGATAATTCTGTTTCTAAGATAGATATGAATGATTTAAGTTTTAAAAGATCTAGATTTGCAAAGATAATTGATGAAGCTTTAAAGCAGAGTGGTAATATACATGTTCCTGATATTAATTTTTACAAAAATTTTTTTAGTATTCCTTATTCATCTTCTGTTCATTATTATGTTGCCCATCAAGAGGGTGGTTTATTAAGTTGTGGTGATAGTATAAGTCCTTTAAATAAAATTGGGATTTTAATAGGTCCTGAGGGTTGTTTTTCAATGGCAGAAATTAATTTATTTAAGGATTTGGGTTTTAAGTTCGTGAAGTTTAATACTTCAATTTTGAGGGCAGAAACAGCTATTGTTTATTCACTTATTTGTTTTAAATTGTTATTAGAGGGTAATAATGGCTAATTTAAAAGATATATATTCAAAACCCGACAGGATTTATTTTTGTGGGATGCCAATAGATGTATTTAAGAATAGTGATAAATTGGCGAGTCGATTTGAATATCTTTTATCTCATCCATATCATTCAATGGTGATTTTTGTTGATTTTAAGGCTTTATTGAAATTTTTGATTTTTAAAAAATTTAGAAATCTTGTTAAGGATTCTTCACTTGTCTTTTCTAATTCTAAGTTGTTAAGGGTTCTTTGCAAGCTTTTTAAAAAGATTGATATTAGTTATTATGATTCAAATTCAATTCTGCTTATTTTAATGAGTATACTAGAAAATACATATAAAACATGCTATATTATAGACAAGGATAAAATAATTTCTAAGAAGAATTTTTTAAGATTGAAAGAATCACATAAAGAAATTAATTTTATTGGTTACTATGATTTGAGGGCTGTTAAGAGAAATAAGGAAATGTTTTTTGCAAATATTAATAAGCTTACTCCTAGTATGATAATAAGTTTTTGTAGTAATGATTATCTTGAAAAATTGTTTTATGCAAATAAATTTGGCATTAGAACTAATTTAAGTGTGTTTTTATAACTTCTTTTGATTTAAGTATTAGTGAAATTTATTATATGAGGTAAAAAGTGGCATTTGTATTAGATCAAGCTGTAGTTTATCCAATGCAGGGAGTGGGTAGGATAAAAAATATTCAAAATAAAGAATTTAATGGTGAGTTTATTGATTATTATGAGATATACTTTCCCTTTAATGAAATGACTTTTATGGTTCCGGTTGCTAGAGCTGATGATCTTGGGATTAGAGCTTTGGTTAGTAGGGAAAAGGTGGAGGAAGTCTTTGATGTTATTAAAGATTTTGAGGGTCAAATAGATCAAAAAAAAATAAAAGATGGTAGTCATGATTTTTATAAACAAAATGATATATTGAATACCGCTAAGTTGTATAAGTTCTTGTATGCAAAGTCTACTCAAAAAGAATTACCCTTCTATGAGAAGAGGATTTTAAATGATTTTGAGCTGATTTTGGAGCATGAAATTAGTTTGGCCTTGCAAATTAGTTTTGAAGAAGCTAAGCAAAAAATTAAAGATGTTTTATCTGTTAGAAAGTCTTAAAATATTTATTTTCGACTTATAGGGATTTATGGTGTTGAATGTTTTAAGGTTTGTTTTTTTAGTATCTTGTAGGTTTATTTTTATATTTTTTCTCTTATCTTTTGTCTTCCTTTGCACATTTTATTTGAAATATAAATTTCTATATGTAAATTTTTCTATCTTTAGTTACGAGCTTTATTATGATACTTATCTTTATACTTTTCCCTTAGCTCTTGTTGTTACTTTTATGAGAATTTCTTATCCTTTCGATGTAGAAGTTTTAAAAATATCTAGGACTTTGTATTTTGTCACTTTTGTTTTTATATTATCTTTGTCTTATTTTGGATTTAGAGCATCTTCTAATTTTAATACTATATATGAAAATCTTCATCAAAAGAGCGACAGGATTATTAGAGATGGGGTAGTACATTTTTTTGATGGTAAGTTAGTGTTTTATAGCAATGATGTTAATTTTTTTGGTTTTAAGGGTCTTTTAAAGGTAGAAAAAAACGAGAATGAGGATAATGATTTTAATGAATTTTCATATAATCCAGACTTTTCTCAAGTTAATGCTATTTATTCTGAGAAAAATGCATTTTTGATGCAGGAATTATATAGTAAATTGATTAGCTATGTTTTTAATGATTTGGAAACTTTAAATTATTTTTTTCTATCTTTAGGGCATGTTGGTTTGATATTTAATATATTTGGATTTGGGTTACTTTTATTTTCATTTTCTTATGTTTTTAATCTTATATTTTCAAGTAGTTTTTCTTTATTTCTTTATCCGATCTTTATCATATTATTTTTTAAAGTTTACAATCTTTATGCAATTGAGTTTCCTAAAAATTTTAATTTGATTGTGGGAAGAAATGTAATTTCTGATTATATTCCTTTTGTTTTTTGTATTCTGACTTTCTTTTCTATTTATTTGTTTGGATTCATTTCCGATTGTATTAAGATTAGTGAAGGATTTGATAATAGTTTGTAGAGTTTATGAAAAGAGAATTGTATGCTTTTGTAAGCAATTTTATTATTTATTTATTTTTATTTATTTGTTTATTTTTTTGTTATGCATATTTTTTTGGGTCAGATTATTTAGAAAAATATAGATTAATAGCCACATTTTTTGATACTGTCTTAGGTGTTTATCATTATTTTAATGGTTTTTTTATTTTTTTTATTTGTATCTACTTTATTTTCTTAAGTCAATATGAAATAAGGGTTTATTTAAAAGAGTATAAGGGTTATTTATTTAGGAAATTTTATCCATTTGTATTTTTATTTTTTATAGTAGGAGTTATTGTTTCTCTTATTTTTAATTTTATTTTACCTTATACCATTACTCAAAGGAGTGAGTATAGGTATAGTTATGAGAGGTATAATCTTCTTGAAAATCAGGCAAATGAAATAGTAAATAAAGTAAAGGGAATAGATATAAGTTTATCAGTAAGCAAGATTTTAGATGCAAATGATTTAATAGAAGCAATGAAGAAGAAAAGAAAATATCTTGAAGATTTAATTAGAATATATAATAAAATGAGACTTATTGATTTTGATAATGATGAACTTTCAACTAATTATTACTTAGTGAAATCAGAATATAATAGAATGCCTATTTATGATGTTGATTTAGAAAAAATTAGAAAGACTATTAAGACATATTTGATTAGAAATCTTACCAAGAAAGATTTTCAAGATATTGTAAATGAGCTTATTGATAAGGGTGATTATGCTACAGCTAATTATTTTGCTTATATAGGATTTGCTTCTACTAGGGATGATGAACTTGCTGCTCTTCTAGACTTAACTTTTAAGGCTATTAATGAGAATAAGAATATTGAGAGCGAGAAGAGACATTTAGTTTTGGAAGAGAAACAGAAAAATTTTTTATATTTTAATACAGAAAAATTTAGAGATGCATATTATGGATTTTTGAGACTTCATAAATTATTTCCAAATGATAATGAGATTTTAAGTTATAAGAATAAGTCTTTGGAGAAACTTAGAAGTGAATATCTTTTCTTTGATGAGATTGAAAAATATTATGAACATCATGGTATAAATGATGTTTTATTGTTTCAATCTGACTCTGGGAGTGGGACATTCGATTATATTTATATGCAAAAAATTGTGAGTGGTATTTCTTATTTAAAAATGGTTAAAAATTTTGAACTTATTAGATTCAATAAATCAGGTAATATTGTATTTCACATTAAAGTTCCATTTGCTACTCTTAAGGGTAATGAGGTTTATCAAAATGTTTTAGATAAGGATAATGAGGAGAGCAATATTATTGCTACTAAAATTATTGTGTCGTCTAGAGATTTTGATTTAAATGAGCCTGCTATTATTAGTATTAATAAAGATGTTGACAATTTACATTTATTTTCGAATTCTAGTAGTAATATATTTTTGCCTGCCCCAGGACTTTTGAATGCTTTTAACCAAGTTGAAATGCTTAACTTAAGGTTAATAAGTATTTTCTCTTTCAGTCTTTTATTATTGATAAACCCTATGTTATTGGTTTTATGGGGAGTGTTATTTATGGGTGTGTCTTCTAAGGTTAGTTTTGAATTTGACTCGAAGTTTATAATATTTTTAATATGCATAATGATAGCTATTTTTTCAGTTATTATTTCGCTTTTTATAAATTATTTATTATTTATTTTAATAGCGGTCTTTATTCAAATGTTTGCTAACATATATGTGCCCTTTGTTTTTATTCTTTTTCTCTTATTTATTTTTATATTCCATTTAATACGGGTTAATTATAGGGAAGCATAATCTTTAATTTAAGTTTTTAGTTATTGATGATAGAAATAATTCATTGATCACTTGGTTTTCTTTTTCTATTTGTTTTTTGTTGAGTATGTATGAGTTTTGATCTATATCATTTTCATCAATAATAAAAGAAGGATTTTCTTTTTTTATGTTTAATTGCAAATTTAAACTTTTATAAGGTGTTAATCCACTTACAAATCCGAAATGTTCATTAAATTTATTCTTGTCTTTAAGTTTAATTAGTTTTTTTTGTATTTCTTTATCTAGTATCCATTGAATAAATTTTTCTATAGGTTGTGATAATTCTTGAACCCCCATAAAGGTTATATTGGATACTGTTAATTTTTTGTCTTGATCCGTTAAGTATGAAAAATTGAGTTTATTTTGGATGTCTTTACTTAAACCATTATAATATGTTAAATCAGCTAAACCTGCTATTAAAAGAGTGTTCTTTTCAAGCAATATGTTTTCTAATTTTAAATATTGGTATTTTTCTGTAAATCTTTTTTGCAGTTTAAGTTCATTTACATCCAAAAACGATTTAAAGTGATTTATCATATTTAACATTTTTTTCTCATCATATTCCAGATTATTATTAGCAAAATAAAAGTTTATTTTGTTTATTTTAGATATTGTGTAAAATAAGCTTTCAGAAATATAGGGAGAAATAAAGAATTTTTTTTCTCTTTGAAAAAGTTTATATATTGTTTTAATACTTTGTGCATCTATATATTGTTCTATGTTATATTCGTTTTTATATATTAAGATTGGAATATCAAAACTTAAGGGAATAATTCTGTATGTAAACTTCTCAGATATATTTTTTAGAACTAGATAATCTGGAGAATAATATTTTTGAATATTTTTAAAATTTTTAATTATATTTATATTGTCTATGGTTTTTGATATAACTATTTGAGCATTTTCTTTGTTAATTGTTTGCATGTTAATATGGTCTTTGTATTTAACGATAAAACTTGCTTTATGTTCGATATTGAATTGGTTTACATAAAATGGAATAATTTTATTGTCGGTTAGTAAGATAATGCTATCATTACTTGAACAACTAAGAATTAAAGTAAAAACTATGATTAAAATTGATTTTTTTATGTACATAAAAATTATTTATTTTACTTCCTTTTATTTTACAATAAATTATGTATAATTTTTATAGTTATTTTGATAGTTTTGGTGTTTAAAAGAATATTAATTTTATAGTTTGATTTTTAGTAGGGAGATTGGTAAATTTGGGTTTGTTTGATTTTTTATTTTCTATTTTTAATAGAGAGCTTACTCCTGAACAGGTAAGGCAGAAGAGGATTAGAGAAGTAAAAAATAATCTGAATAAGATAAGTAATTTTTTTAATGCTTCGAAAATACAAGCTTTACCTCAATTTGCTAAATTTATTTATAATCTTTACAAAACTTTTGCTCCTTTAAAGCTTTTTGTGCAAAGATATCGAAATTCAAATAAAATAATTCACTTTGTTGTTGAAAAGTATTTGAATGAAAGTCAAAAAAAGGCTTTGGATTATATTTATTCTTTTTCAGCTAATGATATGCCTAATTTTAATTCGGATGTGCCTAAAAATTTGAATAATAATTTGAATTATTTATTTAAGAATGTAACTCAAGAACAAATTAAGTTAATCGATGAAACTTGTGGAGCTTTGTATATCTTTTTTGATTTAGTCTCATATTCATATTATTCTATTATTAAAAATTTTGATGGTTTGTTTCCAGAAGATGATTTTGTCTATAAGCCAAGATTTAATGCAGTTGGCTGTGGTTTGATTCTTGATGAGATTAAAGATTTTTTAGAGAACATATATTCTATTACAGATTTTGCTGTCTGGAAAAATCTATACGATATTCTTTTAGAGGTATATGGAGATAAGGGGAATTTTCCTATTAAACCAAATATTTGGCTTAAAATAGTAACCTCCATTATTGAGATAAATAAGAATAAGGAAATTTTGTATCTTGTAAGATATGTTAGTGGAGATCCTGATTATTTTCCTATATCTAATGGAAAGAAGCCAAAACCTATGACAAAAACATTTTTCAATGATCTTGCTAAACATGTTGCAAACGAAATAGAAAAGATTAAGGTTTTGCAAAAAAATAGTAAATCTAAAATTGTGGCAGAAAAATTGTTTCCTGCAGGTACACTTTTACATTTAGATAATTATAATGAAAAGATGAATGTTAAGATTACATCTAAAATTATGAGTACTCCTGGATATGTTTATTATGAGCTTTTAGGTTATTTAAAAACTTATGTGATTAATTTTGTGAAAAAAGATCTTAATGATACGATTAATATTCTTATCATTAAGGGGCAGTGGAAGGACATGGAAATTTCAAGAGATATGTCTAATGATATGCATTCTTTGATTAATACTTATTCAAGTCTTATTGATTTTGATAATAATCTTGGTGAACAGGGGAATTATGGTAATAGAATTAAAGCTCTTTTGCATAGGGCTTCTGTTGGAGACAAGTCATCAGAAAAATTGTTAATAAGCATAGTAGCAGATATTAATAAAAAGGCTTTTGTTTTATTGAATGAGTATTATTCAATAATTTATTCTATGGAGCAACGATTAAAGGATTGTTTAGAGGATTATGTTAAACCTTCTTCAGAAAGAGAATTGATTTATAACTGGAAGGAGCTTGATATTGATCTTATAAAAACTTATGGAAATAATATAAACTTTGGTAGTATAATTAAAAATATAATAGGTAATTTGAGCTTATTTTTAAAATTGATGGATTTATATTTAGAGAGAAAACATACAGTTTAGGAGTTTTAGATGGGCAGAGAATGTGAAATAACAGGAAAGAGGACCTTATTTGGAAATAATGTACCAAGGAAGGGACTTGCTAAGAGAAAGGGTGGAGCAGGCCAGCATATTGGGGTTAAGACTAAGAGAACTTTTAAAGTAAATTTAATTAATAAGAAATTTTTTATTCCTGAATTGGGAAGAAGTATTAATATTAAGGTTTCTGCAAATGCTTTAAGAAGTATTTCAAAAGTTGGTCTTGATGTTTTTTTGAAAAAAAATTGCAAAAAAGTAGAAGACTTTATTTAGAATTTTAATTTATTAATATATTTTCTATTATTAAGTATTCATTATTGTTGTTGACAATTTCATTGTGTGTAAATTCAAATTCTTGGAAAAGTTTGTGGATTATTATAAATGCACTTATATTTTCAGGAAATATTTTATGAGCATTATAATTCTCTAGGATAAGAGAGGTATTTAGATTATTTGCAAGTAAAAGCTCTTTTAGTGTTGATGCTAGCTTAGTAGCTTTGTTTAGATTTGTAGAGTGTGAGATAAAATGAGAAAGGAAAAGGAAAGAATTTTCTTCTTTTCTTGTAAATGGGCTTAAAAATTGACAAAATTCTTTTAAGGTTTGATATTTAAGTTTACCTAAGATAATGGGAATTATTTTTATCTCTTCTGTCATGTCTTTAATGAAATTTAACACAATTTCAATTTTATGATCGTTTTCTATTATTTTATCTTCTGTGTTTGTAAATTCAAGATCTTGTATTAGATTCATTATATTGATATTCACATCAATTTTTGAGTTGAATATCTTCCAAGCTTTGTGAGTTGAAATGTTAACTTGTGAATTTTCTTTTGTTTGTGAGAATACAAAAACATTTTTTGTATTCTTAGCTATTATTCTTTGAAATAAATAGGCATTTTGTAAGAAAAACTCATAAGTTCCATAACTTGCTAGAAGTGCTTTATGAGTTTTTCTTTTATGTAAGTTTAGTAAATTTGGGTTGATTTTGTTATTTGAGTAAAATATGTCATTAACTAAACTATTCCTGATTTTATTTATATGTTTCGTCCCTTAATTGCATCTTCTACTGTATTTATCTCCATAAATTCTGTACCCTTGCTGACATCTCTGTTTGGATTTCCTGAAATGATTACTACAGTATCTGAATCTTTGACTATTCCTTGTGTTTTTAGTAGTTCAAGAGAAGTTACTACAAACTCAGTTGTTCTTTTAAAACTATTATCAACAAGATTAGAATAAACACCGTAAGAAAGAGATAACTCTCTTGCAATTCTCTCATTGCTTGTTGTAATAAACAAAGGAACACTTGCCCTATATGTTGCCATTACTCTTGCAGTTCTTCCCTTTAGTGAGTCAACAATAATAGCTTTTATGGGCATGATCTTTGTTGAATCAATTGCACATTTAATAATGTAGTTTCTAATAATTCTTTTACTACAGAAAATTTCGTCCCTAAATAGGGTTTTTTCTCTATGTTTTTCAACCTCTCTAGCTATTCTAGTCATCATCTTAACAGCTTCAACTGGATATTTACCGTAAGCTGTTTCACCAGATAGCATAATAGCGTCTGTCCCATTTAAAATGGCATTAGCAACATCGGAAACCTCTGCTCTTGTAGGTCTTGGATTTTCAATCATTGAGTGAAGCATTTGTGTTGCAGTAATTACGGGTATTCCATACTTAATGCAAGTTTTTGTTATTTTAATTTGGGCCAAGGGAACATCTTCAGCAGGTATTTCAACACCCATGTCTCCTCTTGCTACCATGATTCCATAGGAAGCCTTTGCAATTTCTTCAATATTATCAATTCCTTCTTGATTTTCAACCTTAGAAATGATTTTTACATCAGAATTTCCAGCAGCATTTAATATATCCTTAACATCTTGAATATCTTTTTCATGCCTTACAAATGAGTGAGCAATAAAATCAATATTTTGTTTTGCTGCAAGTTCAATAAATCCTTTATCCTTTTCAGTTACAGACTGTAGCTTAAGTGGAACTCCTGGTGTATTTATGGATTTTTTATTCTTAATATGTCCGTCGTTTTTAACCTCACAAATTAATCTGTCTGATAATTTTTCAATGACAATCATTTCAAGTTCGCCGTCATCAATTAAAACCTTAGACCCATTTGGAACTTCATTAACAAAACCATCGTAGTTAGTTTGAAATGAGTTGGAATCACCAATAGGGGATGTTGATATTATTACCTTGTCATTCATCTTAACGGGAATAGGGTTTTCAATGTTTGCCGTCCTAACTTCTGGGCCTTTTGTGTCAATCATTAGTGCTATTTTATTTGAAACTTGTCTAACATTATTAATTACTTTTAGAGCATCTTCATGAGATTGGTGAGCAGTATTAAGTCTTATTACATTAACACCTGCCTCATATAAATCTTTTATGTGCTCTGGGTCGCATCTAAGGTCAGATATTGTTGCTACTATTTTTGTTAATTTTTTTATCATATGGTACTTCCTCCACTATTTAAATTTTATGCTTTTTAAGTTGCAATAACAATATTTTTAATAACTTGCTGTTTTATTTTAAATTTAAATTAGAATAAAATATAGAGTTAATTTTTGTTTTTAATTTTTCTAAGCATATCAAGATCTAGTTTAATATTTAAATTTTTTTCCTTATGTGGTATTACAAGTCCTTTCTTTCCTCCTTTCACTCTTCTTAAGTTTTTAACATGAGTGTAGTAAAGATCAGCCTTGCCCGATTTTCTTGCAGCTTTTGTGTAAAAAACGCATAAATTACCAGCATGTAGCAAAACTTCAAGAGGAGGTGTTTTATTTTTCTTATTTCTAATAAAAACATAAGCACCAGGGTAATCTCTTGTGTGTAACCAATAGTCATTTCCCTTTGCCCAATTTCTTAAGAGTTCGTCATTTTCTTTTGCATTTCTTCCTACAACGATTTCAAATTCACATGAGATGAAATGAATACCAATAGGTGGCTTCTTTAGTGAGGTTTGTTTTTGAGCTCTTTCATTTTTTGAATAAAGTAACTCTTTGTTATCTATGCAGGTTGTCTTTGATATTAATACATCATATTGTTTTCTTGCATAATTTAATTGTTCTTCTAATAGATTTAAAGAATTTTTACTTCTTTTATATTCTTTAAAGTATTTAAGGGCATTGTCTTTAGGCAGTAATGTTTTGTCAAGTTCTATTGTGATTTCTTCTCCATTGTTGTTCTTTATAATAATTTTATCCATTCCTTTTCTTATTAGATTAATATTTGATAAAATCATTTCACCTTTTTCTCTTCTAGATTCAATTGATTTAATTGAGTCTATTTGTGTTTCTAAAGAGTTTATTCTTTTTTCTAAATTTATTTTTTCTTTCTCGTATTTTTTTCTAAGTAGTTCTGTATTATGTTCGTGAGTCTCTTTTGCTTCTAAGTTACTATAGTAATTTTCAATAAATTCAGAGTAAGAAGATTCATTATCGTATTCATCCTTTAGGTTGACTTCTTTTTTTTGCTTATTGTTGTTTTCAGTAATTTCTTGGATTTTAGTAAAAATTTCACCTGTAATTTCACTTGATTTTGGTCTTCTATAAAATGCATCAAGTATTTTTAAATTGATATCTGTTGCAATTATGTTAGGAGCGGATGGCCATAATTTTATGAAGATAAATGTTATTATTCCATCTTTTACTACTTTAAGAGAAATTATTCTTTCATTGTTTATTTGACAAGCTTCAAATAATTTCCCATTTTGAATTTTTGATTTTAAAAATTCAAAAAATCTTAAGGGTGGTTTAATATTATCAAATTTTTTACTTGTTCTGTGTATTCTAGTGGTTTTTGAGTCTAGTGAGATTAATACATTGAAATTTTTTTCATTTACTTCTTTGTTATAGAGTTCTAAAATTAAGGTTTTATAGTTGGGTTGTTTGATTTTTCTTAAAAATGAATTTTTTAAAGGAAGTTCCTTAAGTATTATGTTTATTTCACTGTAATTTAATGACATTTTGTTTCCTTTAATCTTTTACTATAATTATGTTTATTATTAGTTTGCAAAATGGTATATTTATGAATAGTAACTTATTATTTTAATAAGTTACAGTATGGGTGTTAGCCGTAAATTGTGTAATATATTTTGTTATTAAATTAGGCTTAATGAAATAAGAGTTTTGTAATGAAGAAAATAATATTAATATTAATTGTATGCCCCTATGTTGTTTTTGCTCAAGTGTCTGCTAACCAGTATTTTGAGAATATTTATTCAAAATATCAAAGTGTAGAAGATATGCAGGCTAGGATTAGTCTTAATATAAAGGGCTTAAAGCAAACGGGAACTCTGTTATATAAATTTCCAGATAAGTTTATTATTAATTTAGATTCAAATAATCAAGTTTTTGTAAGTGATGGAGAGCTTTTGACAGTTTATGTTCCATCACTTGGTACTTCTTTTAGACAACAGTTAACAAGGGGAAAAGCAGGTGGTGGTTTTATGAATGTTTTAGGTACCGAGTATAGCGTATCTTATACTAATTCTCCCAATTTAGAACCTCTTGATGAGACTGGAGGAAGTACGGAAAGTTTTATCAAATTGACTTTTTCAAGGCGTCTTTATAAGGGTGCTGCTACAATTGATTCTTTTATGATTGCTTTTGCAGAGAGTGGCGCAATTAGGAGGATTATTGCTTATCCTACGGGTGGTGGACGAGAAATTATTATTGATCTTTTATCTATGAAGTTTAATGTTGGAATTCCTGAGAGTAGATTTAAGTATGATCCGCCAAAAACTTCAAACAAGGTAGATAATTTTTTATATGATGTTAAAAAAACTTGAGGTGTTGAACTATGGAAGAAAATGATTTCGTTAAGTTTGGAGATTTTTTAAAAAAAGCTAGGGTTGAGAAGGGGTTAACTCTTGAGGTTATATCTGATGATATTAAGATTTCTGTTAAATACCTTAAAGCTCTTGAAGACTCTAATATTGAATTATTTCCAAATGAAGTTTTAGCTGTAGGATTTTTAAGAACCTATAGTGAGTATTTAGATGTTGATGTTTGGTATATTTCCTCTCTTTTTAAGGAATATAAGAGAAGACTTAATGATAGTTATATTGGCATTAAACCTGAAAATAAAAATGTTGGTTCAAATTTTGCGAGTGAGGGGAAACTTGCAAATAAGAGCATAGATGTTTCTAAGATAAATTCTGCTAGAATGATTAAGATACTAGTGGTATTGGTTAGTCTTGTAGTGTTAATATTTTTTATTTTCAATTTTAATGAAATTAATACTTATTTAAAAAAAATATTTAAATCGAATCATGTTGCAAGGAAATCTCCAGAAGTTCATGAAATTCCTTTTGATAAAGAAAGTTTTTGGAATGCTTCGCTTGCAGATGGTGATTTTTTATCTTTAATTTATGGTGATACTATTTTAAAATATAGGGTTTCTTTTAAAAATGATGATTTAGTTATTACAGATGAGTTGAGTAATAGTCGAGATGTTTTTAAGTTAGGTAAAGCTCGAGAAATAGATTTTAATGATAATATAAGGGTGAAGATGATTTATGAAAATTATTCTCGTGATAGGCTTAAGAAGGCTCATGTAAGCTTGGAATCTTTTATTTTGAATGTTGAATATGTATCTGAAACTAGTCTTTCTAATAGATTTGAGATTTTAGATTGGGGGTTTGCAGTTAATGGTCCTAAGAGTAGGATGGTTAGTGAATATCCTACCTTATATTCTTCTCAAAATATTGTGAATATTGATTTAATGATTCGTTTTTTAAATGATACATTTTTAAGATATGCTGATGAGAATAATCTTTCAGGAAAATCTTTACTTGTATCTAAAAATAATTCGCTTAATTTGAGTTTTAGGAAATCTTTAATATTGTTTTTATCAAGACTTTCTGATGTTAATATTGCTCTTCAAGGCAAAGATATTACTTCTATTTTAAAAGGGTATGAAAAAGAATTAATGGCAGTTCAATTTTTTTGGTTAAAAACTCCTGTGGGATTTGATCTTAAGGTTTCTGAAGTTTATTAATGGTAGATAGGATAGAAGAGTTTCTTTTTAGTTTGAATACTTACCAGAGAGAAATTGTTTTAGATGACACTAAGAATCCTATTTTAGTTTTAGCAGGGCCAGGTAGTGGTAAAACAAGGGTTATAACAGCTAAAATAGCTCATTTAATAAAAATTCTGGAAATAAGGCCGGAGGAAATTCTTGCTTTAACATTCACAAATAAGGTTGCAAGAGAGATGAATGCAAGAATAAATCATCTTTTTGATTTTAATAAGTCTTTGCATATTCAAACTTTTCATTCTTTTGGTGCTTGGCTTTTAAGAATTTACTTTAAAGAATTTGATAAGAATTATGATTCGAATTTTACAATTTGGGACACTAATGATGTTGTTCGTTGCGTTAAACAAATTGGACTTGCTCCATCCATTGAGCTTGCAAAGCAAGTTTCGTCTTTAATACTTAAGGGAAAGGAAAGTGGATTTTTACATGATTATTTTGGTATTGAAGAGAAAATTTACAGAGATATTAAAACTTATGAGCAAGAAAAGGCTAGAAACAATGCTTTTGATTTCGCTGACCTTATTCTTAAGTCTGCTTTAATGTTAAGAGAATCTGAAGATATAAAGAGACGAGTACAGAAGAGATTTAGGGCTATTCTTGTAGATGAATATCAAGATACTAATTATGCGCAGTTTTTGTTTTTAAAAGAACTTTATAATCAAGGTATGCATTTTATGGTAGTAGGAGATGAAGACCAGTCTATATACTCTTTTAGAGGAGCTAGAGTAGAGAATATTCTTGAGTTTGAAAAGACATTTAATAATGTGACTAGATATTATTTGGTACAAAATTATCGTTCTACCTTAAGTATTGTTAATGTGGCAAATGATGTTATTTCAAAGAATAAAAATCGATATGAAAAAGTAATAGTTACAAAAAACAAGATAGGAAAGAAGATGAAATTTTTTGTTTTCCAGAATCCTGCAGAAGAGGCTGAATATTTTTCTAATTTTCTTGTTAAAGACAAACTTGATACGGCAATTCTTTATAGATTTAATTATCAGTCTTTTCAATTTGAGAAATCTTTTTTAAAAAGAGATATTCCATATAAGGTGCTAGGCTCAATTAGATTTTATGAGAGGGAAGAAGTTAAAGATGTAATTTCCCTACTTAGACTTTTTGTAAATAAAAAGGATAAAGTATCTTTCCTAAGAGTAATAAATAAGCCTGCTAGGGGGATTGGTAAAACTACTACAGATAAAATAATAGGTATGCTGAATAATAGCGATGTTAATCTTGATTTAATACTTGCAAGCAGAAGAGTTTCTGAGACTCTTAAGGGCAAGGCAGGCGACTCTCTTATTGCTTTTTTAAGTATATATGATGCATTAGGGAAAAGAATTGACACAGATGTTTATGTTAATTTATCTGCGTTTATTAGAGATGTTGTGGTTAAATTTGGGCTTTGGGATTATTATCAAAAATTTGATAAAGATGAAAAGTCTAGGAATATTGATGAACTTATTGGAAGTGGAGTTGAGTATTCAGGTAGTTTTGAGGGGCTTGTATTATTTTTAGAAAATTCATCTCTTTCACCTTTGATGCACGGCGATTCTAATTCTGGTGTACTCTTGTCTTCAATCCATGGCGTTAAGGGACTTGAATTTGATAGGGTAATAATATCTGGACTTGAGAAGGGATTACTGCCTGCTGAAATTGAGGAATTGACGGAGGAAAGAATAGAGGAGGAAAGAAGACTTTTTTATGTTGCTGTTACTAGAGCCAAGTTTGAACTTATTATTACACTTAACTTACAGAGATTTTTTGGTGGTATGTTGAGAAATACGGCTATTTCAGTCTTTTTTCAAGATATTAACAAAGATGCTTATGATGTTACTTTTGTTCCAGAATATTTAAGGGATAACTTTAAGTATTTTTTTACAAAGAGTAGTGATAAGAACTTTAGTATTGGAGATTATATAAATTATAATGGAGAAAATGGGGTAATTGTGGATAAATGGTATCAAAGTGGTGAGCAGTTGATTAAGATTAATCTAAGGAATGGCAAGAAGGTAATTTTAAATTCAGTCCATATTAAAGGACTTTCTAAGGTATAGAGGTGGCGTTTGAAAGATATTCATTTAGAAAATAGTTTGAAGTTAAGTTTATTGAGCTTGAGTAAAGACGAGGAGCAAAAATTTGTTGAAAGGTTTGAAAATGTAATTAGCATGTTAAATAAAATTTCTGAATTTGATGTAAGAGATGATTTTAAACAAAAGACATGTGAGTTGTCTAATTTAAGGGATGATGAGGTTTTGGATTCTTTGACGATTGAGTCTATTAAAAATTTTAGTAATTTATTTTTAGATGGA
This sequence comes from Borrelia turcica IST7, assembly GCF_003606285.1. Lineage (NCBI taxonomy): Bacteria > Pseudomonadati > Spirochaetota > Spirochaetia > Spirochaetales > Borreliaceae > Borrelia > Borrelia turcica. The sequence continues at coordinate 364,001 of NZ_CP028884.1, read as the reverse complement.
TATTTCCCATCTCCTAAGGTACTTGAATAGGGTTATTGATTTGAATTTAAGAGATATGAGTTTAATAAAGATTAAGGAATTAATATTAAGTCGTAAGTGTAGTATTTATGACATTGTCCTTTCCTATAAAGAGCAATATGAATCAAATAAAGATATAAATGGATATATTGAATTTTTTGATGATTCATTGGAGTTGGCAAAAGAATATGATGTCCTTTTGGAGAAGGGTAAGGGACAAAATTTACCTTTAATTGGAATACCTATTGCTGTTAAGGATAATATTGCAATGAAAGATAAAGGTTTAACGTGTGCTTCTGAGATTTTACAGGGCTATGTTTCCCCTTATGATGCAACAGTTATTAAACGATTAAGGGATAATGGTGTTATTTTGCTTGGTAGAACTAATATGGATGAATTTGCTATGGGTTCTTCTTGTGAATTTTCTTACTATGGTGCTACTCTTAATCCTTTAAATAAGGAATATGTTGTTGGGGGTAGTTCTGGTGGCTCTAGTGCAGTTGTTGCGGATAAACAGGCTCCTTTTTCACTTGGAAGCGATACTGGAGGGTCTGTTAGACTTCCTGCTTCTTTTGCTGGTATTATTGGATTTAAACCTTCTTATGGAGGCCTCTCCCGTTATGGGCTTGTGTCCTATGCGTCTTCTCTTGACCAGATAGGATTTGTTGCTCGTTTTGTTGATGATATAGCTTTAATATTAAAGCATACCTGTGGAATTGATAAAAAGGATGCTACTAGCATAGATATTGATATAAATCCTTATCCATTGTTAAATAAGCCTTTAAAAAGTATTAAAGTAGCTACAATTAAGGAACTTAGTGAAGATTTAATGGACAAAGATATTGCTTGTGAATTTTCTAAGTTTAAAGTGGCGCTTTTGAGTAGGGGAATTGAAATACACGAGATTTCAATAGAGGAAATTACTTATGTACTCTCTCTCTATTATTCAATAGCACCAGTCGAGGCTGCATCTAATCTTGCCCGTTATACTGGTCTTCGTTATGGAAAAATAATAAAAGATAATTTAACTTTAAATGATTTTTACTTCAAACACAGAAGTTCATTTTTAAATGAAGAAGTAAAAAGGCGTATTGTACTTGGTAATTATTTATTGTCAGAGGGCTATGATTTAAAATATTACACAAAGGCTTCCCGTATTATTGAAAATATGATAATCCCTAAATTTAATGAGCTTTTTAATAATTTTGAATATATTATTATGCCTACCAGTTTTGTAAAGCCTTTTAAAATTGGAGAGATGTGTGATGATCCTATAAAAATGTATTATTCTGATATATGTACTGTGATAGCCAATCTTATTGGTTCTCCTGCAATTTCTATACCCTTTGCTCAAGATGAAAAAGGATTGCCTATTGGTATGCAGATAATTGGACAAGCTAAAAAAGATTTCAAGCTTTTAAATTTTTCAAAAAATATAATAGAGGAATTGGGATTAGATGGAATATAGATTGCTTATTGGGTTAGAAGTTCATGTGCAGTTGGGGCTTAAAACGAAGGCTTTTTGTGGTTGTAAGAATGATTTTGGTGGAATTCCAAATTCGCGTACTTGTCCAACATGTCTTGGATTACCTGGAGCGTTGCCTACTGTTAATAAAGAATTAATTAATAGTGCAATTTTGGCTGGCCATGCTACACACTCTAAAATCCGCAATATTGTTAAGTTTGATAGAAAGCATTATTCTTATCCTGATTTACCTAAGGGTTATCAAATATCTCAAAATGATGAACCAATATGTGAGAATGGATTTATTTTTGTTGAAGATTTTTCGGGATTTAGAAAGATTAATATTGTTAGAATACATATGGAAGAGGATTCTGGTAAAAGCTTACACTTGCTTGAGAGTGATAATAGAAGTTATATTGATTTTAATCGTTCAGGAGCGCCATTACTAGAAATTGTCTCTGCTCCAGAAATTAACAGTGGAGATGAAGCTGTGGCTTATTTAAATTCTTTAAGGGAAATTTTTAGATATCTTGATTTATCTAATTGTAATATGGAGGATGGGTCTTTTCGTTGTGATGTTAACATTAATTTACTTGTTAATGAGGATGGTATTAAGTATAAGACTCCAATTGCTGAGATAAAGAATTTAAATTCTTTTAAGTCTGTAAAATTGGCAATTGATTATGAAGAGGTAAGACAAAAAGAAGAATGGATTTTGTATAGGAAGACTTTTAAGGATGAAGGCAAGCATACTAGAGGTTTTGATGATAAGAGAGGGATTACAGTACTTCAAAGAAGTAAGGAAACAATGGCGGATTATAGATATATTAAGGAACCGGATTTGCCTTTAGTGAGGTTAGATGATGATTATATTGAAAGTATAAAGAATAGTAGAATGGTTGAGTTGCCTTTTGATACAAGAATTAGATTAAGAAAGCAATATGGTCTTAGTGATTTTGATGTTACTACCTTAACTTCTGATAAAAACTTGGTTAAATATTTTGAAGAAGCGACATTGGGTGCAAGTGACCCTAAAAGGATAGCTAATTGGATTTTGTCTGAAGTGTTGAGTGTGCTTAATGAGCGAGAAATAAATATACTTAACTTTAATATACCCCCATCATATATTAGAGAACTTGTTGAACTTATTGTTAGTGAGAGAGTAAGTGGTAAGATTGCTAAAGAAATATTTGTAGAAATGCTTGAGACAAATGTTTCTCCTTCTGTAATTGTTAGTGAGAAAAATTTAGAACAGATAAGTGATAAGTCTTTGATTGAGTCGGTTGTGATTGAAGTTTTAAATGAAAATCCTAAATCAGTTGAACTTTACAGAAAGGGTAAAAGTCATGCGTTGAAATTTATGATGGGACAAATTATGAAAAAAACTTCTGGAAAAATTAATCCTGTGCTTGCGAGTGAAATTTTAATGGACAGATTAAAGGATGTGTAGTGAGTCTCTGATAAATTGTATTCCAATTATTAAGAGAGCAAGGTTTTTTTACCTTTATGATATTAAGGGTAATAGGTATTTGGATTTATATTTGAATGGGGGTAATAATTTTTTAGGACATAGGGTTAAAGGTTTAAATCTTATTCTTAAACAAACTTTTTCAAGAGGACTTACAGCTTCTTATCCTTCTATATTTAGAAAACAATTTGAAAATGTTTTTTTTTCTTTTTTTAAAGAGGCGGGGTGTGCATATGTTTTTAAGTTTGAAAGAGATGCTAGGGAATTTTTATTATCTTTAACGGGTCAAAGTTATTTTAGTAAACCTTGGGAAGAAAAGCATGGAATATATGAATTTAAGGTTGGATTTAGTAATTTTAGGTATCCTATGCTTGTAAATATTCCAATGCCGGGGTGCATGTCTATTAGTATTGTTATAATAGATAATTTATCTAAAAAAATAGAATTTAGAAATAGTTTCGATGCTTTAACTTTAGCAGTTGCTAGACATATGCTTGTTAATATTATGTCTTATGAAAAGGATAAAAAAATTAATTTTGATATTTTCGCTACTTCTATGTTTAGAATAATGAATAGATACATGTTTCCTCTTTATAAATCTGAGTATCATGTTGAAGTTTTTAATGAATATTTAAAGAATGGATATTTAATTAGTCCTGTTTTTGACAATCCTTCTATTGTTCCTTTAAAATTTTCTAAGGGAGATTTAGATGGATTTCGAAAAGTTTCTTTTAAGCTATATGATAAATTTAGTTATTAGTATTGACAGGTTAGTTTACAAATAATACAATTTAAAAGTATGATTTTGTACAATATCTAAGTGAGGACTTTAATTACTATGAATAGAATAACTGAGAATAAGACAATATGGGTTAAACCAAGGTATGTGGAGAAGAGATGGTGTATTATTGATGCTAATGATAAAGTTCTTGGTAGAATTGCTACAGAAGCGGTTAGGATTTTGAGAGGTAAGCATAAGGCTTATTATACACCTCATCAAGATTTGGGTGATAATGTTATAATTATTAATGCTTCAAAGATTAAGCTTACGGGTAAGAAATATTCTCAGAAAATTTATTATAGACATTCAAGATATCCGGGGGGCCTTTATTCTGATACTTTTAGGACATTGTCTGAGAGGAAGCCGACAGCTCCTCTTGAAATAGCTATTAAGGGTATGTTGCCAAAGGGGCCTTTGGGGCGTGAGCTTTTTAGGAATCTTAGGGTTTTTTCTGGGGCTGAACATAATCTTAAGGCACAAAATCCTTATAAATTAGATTTGGATTAAGAGAGGGAAAATGGCAAAGGTAAATGTTAAGGGTGTTAATTTAGCAATGGGTACTGGAAGACGGAAGTCTTCTGTTGCTAGGGTGTATATTAGAGAAGGTAAGGGTGAGATTAAGATTAATGGTAGAAATTTTGATTCTTATATACAGCTTGAAAATTTAAGAACACTTGCTTTATCACCATTGGTTTTAACAAATACTCTTGGGAAATATGACGTTTATATAAATATTTATGGTGGAGGCATTTCGGGTCAGGCTGGTGCTATTAGGCATGGGGTTGCAAGGGCTCTTTTTGCACTTGATGAGGAACATAGAGTAGTTCTTAAATCTAATGGGTTTTTAACAAGAGATTCAAGAAAGGTTGAGCGTAAGAAATTTGGCAGAAAGAAAGCTAGAAAAAGTTTCCAATTTTCAAAAAGATAAGAATTTGTATTTTTATGAAAAAGCCCCGTGGGGGCTTTTTTTTATTTTTTCTTAATGGAATAAAAAACATCTTTGCCGTGATATTCAGCAATACTTCCTAGTTCTTCTTCTATTCTTAAAAGTTGGTTATATTTAGCTATTCTATCTGTTCTTGACAAAGAACCTGTTTTAATCTGTCCTGTTCCAAGTGCAACAACAAGATCAGCGATTGTTGTATCTTCCGTTTCTCCTGAACGATGTGAAACTATTGCAGTATATCCTGCTTTTTTTGCCATTTCAACAGCTTCAAAAGTCTCAGTCAATGTTCCAATTTGATTTACTTTAATAAGAATTGAATTCGCAACTTTCATTTCAATTCCCTTTTTAAGGAATGATGTATTTGTTACAAATAAATCGTCTCCAACAAGTTGAACTTTATCTCCTATCTTATCTGTGAGTTTTTTCCATCCATCCCAATCTTCTTCAGCCATTCCATCTTCAATTGATATAATAGGATATTTTTCTACCCATTTTGCCCAATATTCAACCATTTCCTCAGAATTAAGTTCTTCCTTAGTTGACCATCTAAGTACATATTTTTTTGTCTTTGAATCATAAAGTTCAGATGTAGCGGGATCAAGGGCAATTGCGATATCTTTACCAGGCTCATATCCTGCTCCCTTTATGGCCTCCATGATAACTTCGCAAGCTTCTTCGTTTGACTTTAGGTTTGGTGCAAAACCACCCTCATCTCCAACAGAGGTTGCATAACCTTTTTTGCTTAAAATGCCCTTAAGGGTGTGAAAGACTTCAGCTGCCATTCTTATTGCATCACTAAAAGTTTTTGCTCCAACCGGCATTATCATAAATTCTTGAAAATCAACAGAATTGTCAGAGTGAGCACCGCCGTTGATAATGTTACACATGGGTGTAGGTAAAACATTAGCCTTGTAAGCTCCAAGGTATTGATAAACTTTAAGTCCAACATAAGCAGCGGCAGCTCTAGCTGTAGCCATTGAAACCGCAAGGATAGCATTAGCGCCAAGTTTTGATTTAGTAGGTGTACCGTCAAGCTCAAGCATTTTTCTGTCAATTTCAACTTGATTTAAAGCACTCATTCCTTCAAGTTCTGGAGAGATAATATTTGTTATGTTTTCAACTGCCTTAAGTACTCCTTTACCCATATAAACAGATTTATTGCCGTCTCGTAATTCAACAGCTTCATTTATTCCTGTTGAGGCACCTGATGGAACAGCTGCTCTACCAAAAGAACCATCCTCAAGTACTACATCTGCTTCAACTGTTGGATTTCCTCTAGAATCAATGATTTGCCTAGCTTTTATTTCATAAATATGAAAGCCCATTTTGTAACTCCTTGTTATTAATATTTGTATTTACTTTACTATATGTTTTTAGTATAATAAGAAATAAAATAAATGTGTAGTATTTGTCAAAAGAATTGTGTATTAGATTTTCCAATTAAGTTATGAAAAGGCTTTCAAGATATTTTTTTTATTTTATATTTTTTATCTTTAATATTAGTTATTTAGAAGGTTATGTTGTTGAAAATTTTAATTTATCTTTAATTGAATTTTTGGAAATTTCAACAAGAAAGGATAATTTAACACCAATAGTTGACTCTAAGAGGGTTATTATGTTTTACCCTCCGGATAAAAGTATTAGGAAAGTCTTTGCTGTTTTTGATTTTGATGGTTATGCAAAAAAGTATTTATTTCAGAAAAATAAGTATGGTCTTTTTTTTGTAAAAGTAAATCTTCCTCATGGGCTTTGTAGAATAAAGTATAAACTTGTTGTGGATGGAATTTGGACAAATGATGAATATAATACAAATATAGTCTATGATAAAGACTTAATACCATTTTCTGTAATTGATATTTCAGGTATAAATGATAGTTATATTTCTTTACGAAATCCAATTGATTCTTCTGATAGTAGAGAAGTTGAAATTTTTTATATAGGTCGTCCTGGGCAGGTTGTTACAATAGCTGGGAATTTTAATAATTTTAATCCGTTTTTAAACAGATTAATTGAGCAGGAGCACAATCAAGGGATATATACTATTAAGCTTAAAGACCTTCCTAAAGGTAGGATTTATTATTATTTTGTTGATTCTGGAAATAAAGTGATAGATAAGAATAATGTTAATAGAACTAATCTGTATTTTGTTAAGGGAATTGACAATAAGATAGATTTTGAAGTTTCTTATTTTGATAATCAATAGTTTTTATTTATGATATTAAGTTTGTATTCTTGTTGAAATTACAAGCAAAAGGAAATATATGAACAATAGAGTTATGGAATTAATACTTTCTAGTATTAGTAGAAAATTGTTCGTAGAGACGGGTCTTAGTTAGAGGCAGGCGTACACAAAGGACACTTTGCTTGAAGAGCAAGTTATGAAAAGCATATAGGTTATAACTTTATTTGTTTATTAAGTTATTCATTTCATCGAGAAGATACTTAGATACAAAATGATCCTTTTCTACTTCTTCAAGTGGTATGCTTTCTGGTGTTGAATTTGTATTTCGCATGCTTGATAATGATGGTTCATCTAGTTTTATATTTTTATTTTTTCTTTTTTCAGGATCGATTTCAGGAATAGATGCTATTAGCGTTTTGGTGTATGGATGGATAGGATTTGAAAATAAGATATCTCTAGGTGCAACTTCTAAAATGACCCCCAAATACATTACAGCAATTTTGTCACTCATGTATTTGACTACTGCCAAGTCATGGGATATAAAGAGATAAGATAAGTTTAATTCTTTTTGTAGAGTTTTAAGTAAATTTAAAATTTGCGCTCTTATTGATACATCTAGAGCAGATACGGCTTCATCTAGTAGTAAAAGCTTAGGACTTAAAGCAAGTGCTCTTGCTATTCCTATTCTTTGTCTTTGTCCTCCTGAGAATTCGTGTGGATATCTGGATAACATGCTTTTTTCAAGTTCGGTGATGTCCATTAGTTCATTTACTCTTTTATCTATCTCTTGTTTTGTTTTTGGAAGAATTTTATTTTCATTATAAATAACTAATGGCTCTGCTATTATTTCTTTTATTGTCATTCTTGGGTTAAGAGAGGTATGAGGGTCTTGAAATACCATTTGCATATCTTTTTTTGTCTTCAAAAGTTCTCTTTTTGGAAGTTTAGTGATGTCTTTTCCATTAAAGTATATGCTACCAGATGTTGGTGTATAGAGTTGCATTATTGACCTGAGAGTTGTTGATTTACCGCATCCAGATTCTCCAACGAGCCCTAATGTTTTATTGCGTTCAACTTCAAAACTGATGCCATTTACAGCGTTTATCTTGCGCTTATTTTTCCAAAATAAAAAGTCTTCTCCAATTGTAAATGTTTGTACTAAATTTTCTACTTTAAGAATTATGTCTTTCCCGTTGTTCATTTAAAGCTCCTCGATGTTATTTGTAGTTGATGCGATAGAGTTTACTTTAATTGAATAAAGCTGCTCATTTGGGTCTTGATCCAGAGTAAGTATTGATTTTAAAAGCCCGATTGTATATGGATGTTTAGGATTTTTAAATATTTCTTCTACTGTCCCTTCTTCCACAAATTTACCTTGGTACATTACAGATACGGTATCACAAATTTCTGCAACTACTGCTAAATCATGAGTTATTAGTATTGTTGAAGTATTGAATTTTTTAGATAAACTTTTAATGAGTAATAGTATTTGTTCTTGAATTGTAACATCAAGAGCTGTAGTAGGTTCATCTGCTATTAATAAAGAAGGATGACAACTTAAAGCCATTGCAATCATAACTCTTTGTCTCATTCCTCCGGAGAATTGATGTGGATAATGTGATATCCTCTCTTCTGCGCTCACAACACCAACGGTCTTTAGCATTTCTATTGCTTTTTTCTTTGCTGTATGTTTGTCTAGTTTTTGATGCAACATTATTGTTTCTTCAATTTGTGTGGATATTCTTAAATATGGGTTTAAAGAAGTCATTGGATCTTGAAATATCATGGCTATTTTATTGCCTCTAATACTTTGAAGTTCTGTTTCACTAAGCTTAAGCAAATCTTGTCCTTCAAATAGTATTTCGCCTTCTTTGTATACTGTTGTCATTTCAGGTAATAGCTTTAATATAGCCATACTTGTAACAGATTTTCCGCTGCCAGATTCTCCAACAATAGCCCTAATTTCTCCTCTTTTCATTTTTAGGTTTATGTTGTTTACAGGGTATATTGTTGTGTGTTTTAACTTAAACTCAATTGCTAAATTTTTGATTTCCAATATGTAATCTTCTTTCATTTGGTTGTTCTCCTAGAGTTGATCCTTCGGATCAAATGCATCTCTTAATCCGTCGCCTAAAAAATTCATAAATAGCAAGAATATTGTCATGACTGTTGCTGGAATGAAAATTTTCCATGGATATTCAATAAATGTAGGAATCCCATTTTTAACTAACTCTCCCCAGCTAGTCATTGGTGCTGATATTCCAAGACCCAAAAATGATAAAAATGATTCAACCATAATAAACCCTGGAACATTCATTGTTGTGATTATTGCTATCATACCAAGGCTATTGGGGATTAAATGATTAAATATCATCCTCTTATTTGTTGCACCTAATGTTCTAGCTGCTTGTATAAATTCAGATTTTGAAAGTGATTGTATTTGCCCTCTAACTATTCTGGCAAGTGATAGCCATGAAATAATGCTAATTGCAATAAATAACCCTATTATGTTTCTTTCCATAACAGTCATTAATGTTATTATTACAAGTAAAGAAGGCAAAACATAAAGAATTTCTATTATTTTAGTTATGACCCTATCTGTGATACCACCAAAGAACCCTGCTATTGCCCCTATTATGGTCCCTATTATCATCGATATGAATGCACCAATAAACCCTACAGATATTGATATTTGACTACCTTGTATTATTCTTGCAAGCAAGTCTCTTCCAAGGCTATCTGTTCCGAGTATGTATATTCTTTTGTGTATTTTAGTATCTCTACCGTCAATTTTTTGGACTTCTGTTTCTATTCTCCCTTTTATTTCTTCTAGTTTGGCGTTTTCTTCTTCATTGAGTTCTCGTTTTTCTTTTTTTGCTAGTTTTTGTATGAAATTAAGTTCTTTCTCATACCATAATTCTCCAGCATGTCTAAAAGATGGGGGTAAATCAGCATGTTCAACCACTTGAGTATAGTATTTATATATTGGTAAGATTGGCTGCAATATTGCAATTATTATATAAAATCCAATAATAAATATGCTTATAAATGCGAGCTTATTTTCTTTAAATCTTAACCAAGCTCTTCTACTAGATGTATGAGACTCAAATGAGGTGTTTTTTTGTTCATAGTCGCTCATTTTGTTATCCTCCTATACTCTTGGGTCAAGTCTTTTGTAAGCAATGTCTGATACTAAAATGGATATAAGCAGTATGGTTGAATAAACTAAGACAGAGCCCATTAATAGTGGATAGTCTCTGTTTAGGGATGATTCTACTGTAACCATACCCAATCCAGCTATTCTAAATATTTGTTCAATAACCATACTACCAGAAATTATTCCAGCAAAAATAGGTCCCATGTAACTTACTAGAGGAAGTATGGCTCCTATTAATACATGTTTTCTGACTATTACATTAAAACTTAATCCTTTAGCTCTTGCTGTTCTTACAAAATCGCTATTTAATATTTCTAACATAGAACCTCTAAGTATTCTTGTAAAAATAGCTGTATATGGCAAAGTAAGTGTTAATATGGGCATAACTAAATTTGCAAGACCTCCGCGCTCTGTAATCCAGCCAGAGGTGTAAAATAAGCCTAATTTTACGGATAGAAAATATTGCAAAATGGGACCAATTACAAAAGTAGGTACAGAAATTCCAAATATTGCTATTACTCTTATTATATAATCGATTCGAGTATTTTTTTTAATAGCGGCGATTGTTCCGAATAAAATTCCAAGCATGAGAGATAATATTAAAGTTATTATTCCGATTGTAAATGACTTAGGCATTCCTAATTTTATATATTGATTTACACTTAAGTCTTTCTTTTTTAATGATGGTCCAAAATCTCCTTTTAAAACATTTGTGATGTAGTAGTAAGCTTGAAGATAAAAAGGTTTATCAAGGTGATATTTTTGCATTAATTTTTCTTTTACCTGAGGATCAATAGGTTTCTCAGAATCAAATGGATTCCCAGGAGCAAGTCTCATTATTAAAAAGCATAAAAAAGTTATTGCTATTAGAGTTGGAACTGTTTCTAATAGTTTTTGTATGGTAAACTTTAGCATAAGTGCTCCTTATTTAACAATAGGATTTTTAATCTACATAGTTAATTATTTTAACACATAATCTTAAATATTTATTTAAAATATTGACATTTGTTTTTATCATTTTATAAATAAATATTTATTTGTGTTATATGTTTTAACTACATTTTGTAATTTAATTTTTGCTTAACTGTTTTTAATTGGTTTTAATTCGTGTAGATTGTGTCTGTTGAAAAGGTTAGGAGTCCATCCAGTCCATTTATCATTTCTGAATAGATAATTTCCTACATATATGTATGTTGGAGCTATAGGGAAGTCTTTCTCTACTATTATCTCTTCAGCTTTTCTTAAGATGTCTCGTCTTTTGATTGGGTCTTGTTCAAAATCAGATTGCTTTATTAAATCATCATATTTTTTATTTGAATATTTGTATGATGCTAAGTGCGAATTTTCACTTGTAAATATGTTTAAGAATGATAGTGGATCATTAAAATCAGCAATTCTTCCAGTTATTGCTATTTCATAATTTCCATTTTTTCTGTTTTGAGAGAGTATTGACCATTCTTGAGTTTGGACTTGAATGTTAATATTTAGCATTTCTTTCCATTGATTTTGAATAAATTCTCCCATTTTTTTTTGGTAGGGTACCATGCTGATTGATATTGTTAAAGTAGGAAAATCTTTACCGTCAGGATAACCAGTCTCAGCTAGTAATTGTTTAGCTCTCTTTGGGTCAAATAATGTGAGCTCTTTACCATAAGAATAGTGTTCAAGTGGTGGAGTTAAGTTTCTTGTGGGCTCTGCTTTCCCTTTATTAAAAGTTTTAGATGTCAGTTCTCTGTCAATGGCAAGTGTTAAAGCTTCTCTGACTTTTGGATTATCAAGTGGTTTAACAGTGGTGTTAAATGAAAAAAATCCTATTGTATTATTTCTGTGTCTATAATGATCTTCTCTTAGTTCTATGTTTGCCAGAGTGTCAGGAGGAATGCTGTGGAAGAGGCCATCAATTTCATTATTTAAATACATGTTATAAAGGATTGTATTATTATCTATTGTTAAGAGCACGAGTTCTTCAAGTGCTACATTTTTTGCGTCATAGTATTTATCGTTTTTCCCCAGTACTAATTTTTCATTTAGGACTTTTTCTTTTAGTTTAAAAGGCCCACTTACTACCATATTTTCAGGATTTGTCCAATTACTGCCATACTTTTCAATAGCATGAACTGGTACTGGTACAAAAATTTGATTTACTAACATATCGAGGAAGTAAGGCTTTGGATTAGTAAGAGTTATTTCTAAGGTCTTGTCGTTAATAGCTTTAACTCCAAGTTCAGAATCAGATACGTTACTATCGAAATAATCCTGTGCATTTTTTACTGTTGATTTGATTATATTTACATAAGGCGCTGCTGTTTCTTTATTTAAGACTCTAAGGTAAGATTTTCTAATCCCTTCAGCAGTAATAGGTACGCCATCACTCCAAACGAGCCCCTCTCTTAAGTAAAAAGTGTAAATAAGACCATCATCGGAGATATCCCAAGAATGAGCAAGTCCTGGTTTATATCCTCCAGTTTTAGAGTCTCCTATAACAAGTCCCAAGAATAGTTGTCCTTGGATTTCTCCTGTACTTCCATCGTCTAATTGAGGGTCAAGAGATGCAGGTTCTCCTCCTATATTAACTTTAAAAGATAGTTTGTTATCAGTTGGTTTGCTACAAGAGGCTATCATTATTAAGAATATTATTAACAATTTAAATTTATTTTTTAAAAAATTGTGAATATAATGATATGACATATTTCCTCCTTGTTATTGTAGATAACAGACATTATTTTTGAATTTTAATTTATCAGTTATTTTTAGAGTTGTCAATGAATAGATGCTTATCAAGATACCCTTGATAAGCATTAATTTGGTTTATTATTTTATTCTTTTAAGTTCAGAGAAATCAAATCTTTCTAGAATGTTAGGGGTCCACCCAGTCCATTTATCATTGTTGAAGAGATAATTTCCAGCATATATGTATAGTGGAGCAACAGGAAAGTCTTTTTCTATTATTATTTCTTCAGCTTTTCTTAAGATGTCTTGTCTTTTCATTGGATCTTGTTCAAGGTCAGATTTATTAATAAGATTTTCATACTCTTTGTTAAAGTATTTATATGAAGTAAAGTGGGAGAATTCTTTTTGGAACAAGCTTAAAAAAGCTAATGGGTCTGAATAGTCGCCTAACCAGCCTCCTCTTGCTATTTCATAATTTCCATTTTGTCTATTTGTTAAATAGGTAGTCCATTCTTCATTTTCAAGTTCGATGTTTATGTTTAAAGTTACTGACCATTGATTTTGAATAAATTCACAGATTTTTTTATGGTTTTCATTTGTATTGTATTTTAATTTTAGTTTAGGGAATCCCATACCATTAGGATAACCAGCTTCAGCTAATAGTTGTTTTGCTCTCTCAGGGTCAAATAGTTTAAGTTCCTTGCCATAAGAATAGTTGTTAAAATTGGGACTAATCCTTCTTGTGGGAATAGAACTATTTTCTATGACTTTTTCTGTTATAGTTTCTCTGTCAATGGCAAGAGTTAAAGCTTCTCTAACCTTTGGATTATCAAGTGGTTTGATGGTGGTGTTAAATGAAAAATAGTAAAGGCCGTTAATAGCTGAAGCATAATAGTCATTTCTGAGTTTTATTTCTTTTATTAAACTAGGTGGAATAGATGCAGTTGTTAGCGCATCAAGTTCGTCATTTTCATACATTCTATAGGAAGTTGTGCTGTTGTTTATTGTATAAAAAACTATTTCATCTACCTCAACATGACCAGCATTATAGTATTTGTCATTTTTTTCAATAACGATTTTTTCATTTAAAATCTTGTGTTTTAGTTTAAAAGGACCACTTACTACCATATTTTCAGGATTTGTCCAATTACTACCATGTTTTGCAATAACATGAACAGGCACTGGTATGAATGTTTGGTGTACTAACATGTCAAGGAAGTAGGGTTTTGGATTAGTAAGAGTTATCTCTAGAGTAGTGTCATTAATAGTTTTAACACCAAGAGCAGAATCAGATACTTTACCATCGAAGTAATCCTGTGCATTTTTTATTGTAGATTTAACCATGCCAACATATTGAGAAGCAGTTTCTTTATTTAAGACTCTAAGATAAGATTTTCTAATCCCTTCAGCAGTAATAGGCACACCATCACTCCAAACGAGCCCCTCTCTTAAATGAAAAGTGTAAATAAGACCATCATCGGAGATATCCCAAGAATGAGCAAGTCCTGGTTTATATCCTCCAGTTTGTGAATCAGCATCTACGATTCCCCTAAACATTTGCTCAATTATAGTTGCTCCCACTGTGTCTTCAGCAAGCTGAGGGTCTATTGATTTAGGCTCCCCCCCCAGGCTGATTTTAAAAGATATAATGTCTTTGCTAGCTTCCTTAGTACAAGATAGGATTGCGGTTATGAAAAGCGCCATAAGCACATATTGTTTAAATTTCATCAATTTTAATCTCCTTCTTATTAAAGTTAATTCTAATTAATTAAAAATCATAAAAGATTTGATATTCTATCATAAATGGTTATGTGATAAAGTGAAACTATATCAAGATAAAAAGGATGATTAGATATTATTTGCAATAGATTTTTAAAATCTTGAATCAAATGAAGAGACCACTTTTATAACCTATGTCATAAAAGTGGTCTTTATACTTATGTAGATTTTATCACTAATCCTAAATTTTTAAATTAATGACTTTTATGTTTTATTTATTTTTTAACTTTTATATCTTCATAGCTGTAAAATTCTGCAACATTAGGAGTCCATCCAGTCCATTTATCATTTCTGAAGAGATAATATGATTTAGGTATTGAAATAGGGGCAATAGGGAAGTCTTTTTCTACCAGTATTTCTTCAGCTTTTCTTAAGATATCTTGTCTTTTGATTGGGTCTTGTTCAAGGTCAGATTGTTCTATTAAAGCATCATATTCTTTGTTTGAGTAACCATATGTTCCAAATGTGTGATTTTCTGTTGTAAATAGGCTTTCAAGGAATGTTAGTGGATCTGAATAATCACCTGCCCATCCCATATATGACAATTGATAGTTACCTATTTTTCTGCTGTTTAAGAATGTGGTCCATTCTTCAGTTTCAATTTCAAGGTTAATGTTTAATGTTTTTTTTAATTGTTCTTGTAAAAACTCTGCAGTTATCCCCATTCCATCACGCTTTGAAGTTTTGTATTTAAGAGTAGGGAAATCCTTACCGTCAGGATAGCCAGCCTCAGCTAGTAGTTGCTTTGCTCTTTCAGGGTCAAATAGGGTAAGTTCCTTTCCATAAGAATAATTTTCAAAGGGAGGAGTTAAGTTTCTTGTTGGATCTGATTGATTCTTTAAAATAATCTTATTTAGTGCTTCTCTGTCAATAGCAAGAGTTAAAGCTTCTCTAACCTTTGGATTATCAAGTGGTTTAACAGTGGTGTTAAATGACACATAAGTTACTCTGTTGATAGGGTGAGAGTAGTAATCATCTCTAATTCTAGCTTCATCTAAATATTCCATTCCTACTTTCATAAGAAAATCAAGTTCGTCATTTATATACATATTGTAGGCAGTATTTGCATTTGTTGTATAAAAAACGACTTCATTTATCTCAACATTGTTAGCGTTGTAGTACTTATTATTTTTTTCAATAACGATTTTATCGTTGACTAATTTTTCCTTTAGTTTAAAAGGCCCATTTACTACCATGTTTTCAGGATTTGTCCAATTTTGTCCATGTTTTTCAATAGCATGAACAGGCACTGGCATGAATGATTGGTGTGTTAACATGTCAAGGAAGTATGGTTTTGGATTAGTAAGAGTTATCTCTAGGGTAGTATTATTAATAACTTTAATGCCAAGTTCAGAATCAGATATTTTACCATCGAAGTAATCTTGTGCATTTTTTATTGTAGATTTAACTATGTCAACATATTGAGCAGCAGTTTCTTTATTTAAGATTCTAAGATAAGATTTTCTAATCCCTTCAGCAGTAATAGGCACGCCATCACTCCAAACAAGCCCTTCTCTTAAGTAAAAAGTGTAAGTAAGGCCGTCATCGGAAATATCCCAAGAATGAGCAAGTCCTGGTTTATATCCTCCAGTTTGTGCATCTCTTACGGTTAGTCCTAAAAATGTGTTTATTAAAATGTTAAATGCTTGAACAGAAGTAGCAAGCTGAGGATCAAGTGAATCGGGCTCACTGTCATTTGTAACTCTAAATGTTATTTTATCTTTGTGTTCATCACTAGTACATGAGGATAAGAATAAAACAAAAAAAGATAAAAGAATTATTGCTTTGTATTTCATAAAGTGTTCTCCTTGAATTCTTTGTTATTTGTATTTTCTTTTATTTTTTCAAAGTTAGATTATACTGTATTTTGCATTATATAAGTATAAAATTGGTAATGCAATATTGAATAAAAGATTGAATTTTAACCTTTATGTAATTACAAGCTATGGTATTCATAGGTACAAACAATTAATAATTAATTTTTAAATTCTGGTTTTTAAATAATTACTTTTATGTTATTTATTTTTTAACTTTTATATCTTCATAAAGATATTTACCTGCAACATTAGGAGTCCATCCAGTCCATTTATCATTTCTGAAGAGATAATATGATTTAGGTATTGCAATAGGGGCAATAGGGAAGTCTTTTTCTACCAGTATTTCTTCAGCTTTTCTTAAGATATCTTGTCTTTTGATTGGATCTTGTTCAAGGTCAGATTGTTTTATTAAAGCATCATATTCTTTGTTTGAGTAACCATATGCACCAAATGAGTGATTTTCTGTTGTAAATAGACTTTCAAGGTATGTTAGTGGATCTGAATAATCACCTGCCCATCCCATGTCTGATATTTGGTAGTTACCCATTCTTCTGCTGGTTAAGAATGTGGTCCACTCTTCAGTTTCAATTTCAAGGTTAATGTTTAATATTTTTTTAAATTGTTCTTGTAAGAACTCTTCGAATAATTTTGGACCATCATTTTTTGAAGTTTTGTATTTAATAGTAGGGAAATCCTTGCCGTCAGGATAGCCAGCCTCAGCTAGTAGTTGCTTAGCTCTTTCAGGGTCAAATAGGGTGAGTTCCTTTCCATAAGAATAATTTTCAAAAGGTGGAGTTAAGTTTCTTGTTGGAGTTGAACGCCCTTTACCAATAGTATGGGCTATAGTTTCTCTGTCAATAGCAAGAGTTAAAGCTTCTCTAACCTTTGGATTATCAAGTGGTTTAACAGTGGTATTAAATGCTAGGTAGTTTGCAGCATTGTAAGGGTGAGAGTAGTAATCATCTCTAATTCTAGCTTCGTCAAACTTATCTCTTCCTATTGATGTAAGGAAATCAAGTTCGTCTTTTATATACATATTGTAAGCAGTATTCCCTTGTACTGGATAAAAAACGACTTCATTTATCTCAACATTGTTAGCGTTATAGTATTTATCATTTTTTTCAATAACGATTTTATCGTTGACTAGTCTTTCCTTTAGTTTAAAAGGCCCATTTACTACCATGTTTTCAGGATTTGTCCAATTTTGCCCATGTTTTTCAATAGCATGAACTGGTACTGGTATGAAAGCTGAGTGAGTTATCATGTCAAGGAAGTATGGTTTTGGATTAGTAAGAGTTATCTCTAGAGTAGTGTCATTAATAGCTTTAATGCCAAGTTCAGAATCAGATATTTTACCATCGAAGTAATCCTGTGAATTTTTTATTGTAGATTTAACCAAACTAACGTATTGAGCAGCAGTTTCCTTATTTAAGATTCTAAGATAAGATTTTCTAATCCCTTCAGCAGTAATAGGCACGCCATCACTCCAAACAAGCCCTTCTCTTAAATAAAAGGTGTAAGTAAGGCCGTCATCGGAAATATCCCAAGAATGAGCAAGTCCTGGTTTATATCCTCCAGTTTGTGTATCTCTTACTGTTAATCCTAAGAGCATATTTGCAATGATATTAGAACCAGCGGAATCAGTAGCAAGCTGAGGATCAAGTGAGGTAGGTTCACCACCATTTGTAACTCTAAATGTTATTTTATCTTTGTGTTCATCACTAGTACATGAGGATAAGAATAAAACAAAAAAAGATAAAAGAATTATTACTTTGTGTTTCATAAAGTATTCTCCTTGAATTCTTTGTTATTTGTATTTTTTATTATAAATGATTTTTGCTAAAAGACTTAAATGGATTTCACTTTAATTTGATAAATAAATAAAGTATAATGATATAGATTATTGTTTAATTAGTTAGTGTATTGTTTTTCTGTAAATTTAAAGGATGATGTTTTATGTTTATAAAGAATGAGAGTTTTAATAAGTACTTTAAAGATATTGAAGATGAATTTCTTAGTCAATTTAAAGCTATTGAAAATGTAGATTGCTTAAGTAGTTCTTATCATGAAGCAAATTCTGTTAGCAGGAGTTTGGCTGATAAAATGATAGAAAGACTTTTGAGGGGTAGTTCTACTATTGTTGGTATGCAACATATTTTGGAACTTTATGAGAAGACTAAATCTGGCAAGTCATCAATTATATTGATGGAGCATTATAGCAATTTTGACTTTCCTTGTTTTCAGTTTTTGTTAAATAAGATGAATTATGGAGAAGTTGCGGACCATATTATTCCTGTGGCTGGTGTTAAGCTTTTTAAGGATGATTTATTTGTTAAAAGTTTATCTTTAGGTTATAGTGTTATATTTATTTATCCCCCGCATTCATTTATTGGGGTTGATACTGAGAGGATTAGAGAGAGAAGGATTTTTAATGCCAATTCTATGAAATTTATTTCTGATAAAAAGAGTAGTGGATATATTATCCTTATTTTTCCCACAGCTACAAGATATAGAAAAGGGAAGCCTGAGACTAAAAAAATAATTTCAGAAATTGGGAATTATTTTAAGATTTTTGATTATTTTGTGATGGTTGGTATTAATGGCAATATTCTTGAGGTTTCATCGGATGAGAATATGTCACATGACATTTTTAGAGAAGATACTCTTGTCTATAATTCAACAGAAGTGATAGATATGTTTGAGTATAAGAATTTAATCTTAAGGGAGTTAGATCAGGAAGGCTTAGAGCCTACAAAAGAAATTCTAAGTTCTAGGATTGCTGATGACTTAGAAAAACGTTTTGTGGTTCTTCATGAAGAAGGAACTAAAATGTATAATGATTTGATTTAGGATTTTTATTGTAATATGCCTGATATAGAGAAAGTAAAAGAGTTTAAGAGAGAAATATTAGATAATATTTCTGATGAGAGAGCTAAAAAAGAGCCTTTTGGGATAAACATGGATATTGAGCCTCCCAAGGATGAGAGAGAGAATATTTTACCTTGGGAGGAAAAGGAGTCTCTTCTTGATGCAGAAAAAGAACCGGAGGATAATCTTGATTTAGATTTTATTCTTGATGCTCTTGATAGTGAAGAGCAGGGTAAGTCGGACGAAGAAAATGGGTCAATCTTAGAAGATTCTAAAGAATTAGAGATTGACCCTGAGTTTAATGATTTAAATGATGATTTTGATGTTTTGGGTTCTGAGCTTGAAGAGAATCTTGAAAAAGTTCTTGATGATAATTCTATTAGTGTAGACGATGCAATTAATTTTGCTGCAGATGGTGAAGTGAATTCCGATTTATTAGATACCAATGAGTCTCTTGATGATGAAATGGATTCCAAGAATTTAAGTGAAGAGTCTTTAGATGATGGCAGTGATATTTTTGATGATGATTTTAATCTTGATGATATGGTTGATGATTTAAGTGGATCTAATAAGATAAGTGATAATGGAGACGGTACTAATAATGAGGATTTTGGTGTTGTTAGTGAAAATTCTGAAATTTATGAAGAGGGTGACTTTTCTAAGCTTTCAGATGACTTTAGCTTTTTAGAGGATGATAAAGAAGGAAATACCGAACGTAAATTTACAATTGATTATCCTTTATTTCTTGAGCATTTAAATTCTTATCCTAGAAATTTAAGAATTGCTGTGGCTGAGGCTTTAACGAAAGATAATATTTCTAGATATAAGCTTGAAGCATTGATTGATCTTGTTGAACAAAATAAGAAAGGACTTAAATTTATTGCCAAGTTTGTTGGGGATATTGTTGGTCGTTCTGTTAAGTTACCTGTTATTTATTATAAGGCAGAAGAGTTTAGTAGGCTTGAGCAGAAGCTTAGTTATAGAATTTCTAAAGCTTTAATGCCACTACTTAAGATATCATTATTTTTTGTTTTTTTAACTTTTGTGGCTTTTTATTTTTTAGTGGATGTTATGTTTTTTTATGTTGCATCTGATAAAAAATATAGAGAAGGCGTGGCTTATATCTATGAGAATAAAAGAGATCTTGCTAAGTCTACTTTTAGGGATGCATATTATATGCGACCTAATGATAAGTGGTTTTTGGTTTATGCGCAGGCTTTTGAAGACATAAGAGATTTTGATAGTGCGGAGGAGAAGTACGAGGAATTATTTACTATTGATCCTTTTTCTAGAGATGCTTCCAAGAGAAGACGAAAGAAGTTTGATAAAAATGGGTATATCTCTTATGCTACTATGAAAATGAGGCTTGGTGAATATTCTGAAGCCAATTCAATTCTTGATGAGGTCATATCTTATGATCTTTATGACCATGAAGCATTAATGACTAAGGGTGATAATTATTTTCAGTGGGCTCAAACAAATCCTAAGTATTACAAGGATAGTATAAATAGTTATACTATCTTGCTTACAAAATATGGCCATAGGAAGGAAATTTTATTTAAGCTTTTTAATACTTATATTGAGGCCGGTGCTGATAGAGAAATGGAGAATGTAAATTCTTTTATTAAGGCAAATGAAGGGTTAGATATTGATGAGGTAGTTTATACTAGGTATGCTAAGAAATTGATAGATAAATATATTGATTTTACTGTTTACAATAAGAGAATAAATAGTTTGTCTAGAAATTTGAAGTATTTCAGTGCTCAAATGAATTTATTGAATAAAGAGTTTGCTAATTTTAAATCCGGTGATGGAAAGTCTGTTTCCGATTCTTTAAATGATGTCAATTTGAATTCAGAGATTGAATATATTCTTAGAAGGATTTTAACTAAAAATCCTAATTATAATAAGGCTCTCTTTGAAAATGGTAGATATTCTTATTATATAGGTGATTTTAAAAAGGCAGAAGCATATTTGTTAACAGCATTAAATGGTTTTAGGAAAGAAAGTTTGATTGA
Organism: Borrelia turcica IST7; assembly: GCF_003606285.1. Classification (NCBI taxonomy): domain Bacteria; kingdom Pseudomonadati; phylum Spirochaetota; class Spirochaetia; order Spirochaetales; family Borreliaceae; genus Borrelia; species Borrelia turcica. Next base: position 342,832 of record NZ_CP028884.1, on the reverse strand, counting down.
AAATTCTGCTGACAAAATAATAGCTTATAGAATATTGGCAGATATTTATGAAAAACAAAACGATTCTCTTAAAGCAAGTAATATTATTGGACTAGCCTTAAATGATTATGATTTTTATAAAAGAAATAGTCTTATTAGAGGATCTAGGGAACTTTCCTTGATTTATGAAAAGCAAGGGGATATTCTTAGATCTTTAAAAGGGTATAAGGAAGCAATTTCTTCTTATAAGATGGCAATAAATGAAGGAGTGAACTCTCCGGATGTTTATTATAAGGTAGCATTGCTTAATTATAGGGAGAATAATTATAAGGAAGCATTAAGCTATTTGTTTAAAGTTGAAAATATGTCTGGATTTTCAAATAATAATGAAGTTTTAAGTTCAATAGCGTCTGTTCTTTATAAAATGGGTGATTTTGTAGCTTCTAGGAGTTACTATGTAAGAATATTAGAGAATTTAGAAGTAGAAAAGTCTAGTATTTTAGGGTTTAGACCTAAGGAGAACAATTATCACAAGGCTTTATTGATAAAAGAAATTGAGCATTATAATAACCTTGGAGTTGTTGAGATAAGAGCATCTCTTGGTAATAGAATTGGTGTTGGTATTGTTAAAGATAGTAAGCTTTTTGATTCAGGAATTGCTAATTTGACTAAATCTTCTAGGATATTTGATCTATTAAATCGAGATGTTGATATGGTGAGAAGTGTTAGGAAAGATCTTGCTAGTTTAAACATTAGAAGTGTTTTTAAAAATGAATTCGTTGGGTCTAATATTTTATTTTATGATAGTTTAGCTGATAATCTTTAAGTTTTGTTGAATTTTTGTGATTTTGGACATAAATTTGTCTAGTTTATTTGTAGGAATTTATATGAAAAAAACTTACCTTGTTATTTTCTTACTTATTGTGTTTAATTTATTTTCTTTAATGGATGATTATTTGGATGTTACTATTGATGATGTATATGTTGAAGCTCATGAAGATGGATTTCATCTTTTTATTAGAAAAAAGCCAAGAGTTAAATCTGTTATTTTAACGGAATCTTTTGAAATTCCAGACAAGAGTAAAGATGTGTCTACTTATTCGTTTAGAACATTGAGTTATAACAAGATTAATGGAGATGAAATTAGAATTTTAAATGGTAGAGTTATTAAGAATAGAGAACTTTTGTCACTAACATCTTCTACGCCGGTTCCAAATAAGAAATTTGGAGAGGCTTTTCATATATTAATACCTAAGCGATTAAAATATGGATTTCCAAATTTTTCAACAAGAAGTGGTGATATTGATTTAGAAACTCTTAAGAGAAAAAAAGAACCTTTTTGGTTTTCAATTAGGACTTTTGAAAAGAAATACAATGATTATTTAGGCCAATATAAAGACAATGCTTATGAGTTGTTCTTTAAAGATACTCAAACAGAAGGTAGGGTAGAAATTGATGGTTTAAAAGAGGCATTTTTGAGATTTTCAGATAATGTTATTGTTGCAAATAAGGGAATAGATACTATTGAAAAGATAAAGGATATTTTAGAAAGGACAGAAGATTCACTTGCTGAGTTAGATCTTGTTTTTGTTATTGATGCTACTGAGAGCATGAAGAGTCATATTGAAATTTTAAAGGAGCATCTTTTTGAAATAGTGGAGCCTCAACTTAAGAAATTTAAGTCTTATAGGGTAGGTATTGTTTTTTATAAGGATTATCTTGAAGATTTTCTAACAAGATCTTTTGATTTTAATACTAAGGAATATTTAAATAATATTCTTAAATATGTTAATGTAGGCGGTGGGGGAGATTATCCTGAGGCGGTATTTGAAGGAATTAATGCTGCTGTTACTCAGTTTGATTGGAAGGCAGAGAATAGGCTTATTATTGTATTAGGAGATGCTCCACCTCATGAGTATCCTAGAGGACCTATAGTTTATGAGGATGTAATTGACTCAGCCAAAAGAAAAGACATCACAATTTATGGAATACTACTTCAGCAGTAGGGTAGTTGAAAAGCGTTAAGCTTTAGTTTTTTATTTTTTCTAACATCTTTTTAGATAAAGGTAGAATCCATTTGGGATTTTTTATCCCAGATTTTATTAATTCTTCAAATAACTTTTTTGCTGTTTCTTTTTTATCTAATACATAATGTATGAATGCGATTTCATATTTTCCAGTGGCAACTATGCTTGTATTTTTTTTGTGATTTTCAATCATTTTTTCATATACTTTTAAAGCGGACTGATAGTCATTTACATTCATTGCTTTTTGGGCTTCTCTTAAATAAATACTATAGGGAGTTTCTTTTGTAAGTTCCTCTAAATTGGCCGTATAACAAGAAAAGAAAAAAACACCTAGTAACACTAATTTTTTCATCTTTATTCTCTTTTGTAGAAATTTATTAAACTAATTTTATTAGATCTGAAAAAAGAAAACAAGCATGAAACTTGTTTTCTTTTTTTTGTTTTACTTAGAAGGAATTATTATCTTCCAATCTTTATGTATTAAATCTGGATTTTGTATTTTTTGTCTGTTTGCAAACCAAATTTTTGGCCATAAATATGGGTCTTTGTATAATTTCTTAGAAATTCCCCACAAAGTATTTCCAATCTTAATTATGTAGAGTTCTTTACTTGCATGGCTTTGATAAGCTTCTAAGTATCTTGCAGAATCTAAGAATAGTTCATTTGCAAGTCTAAGATTATTTAGTCTTTTAGCTTCAAGACCTTGTTCCCATAGTTGTCTGGATTTTTCAATAAGTTGCAGTGTTTTAAATTTGGTTGAATCTGATTTCTTTATTTCCTGAGCTTCTTCTTCATAAGCAAGTACTAATGGGAAATCAACCTTACCAAGTAAATAAGCGCCACCTTCCAAGTGTAAAAGATTTGTATATTCTCCTTTATCTTTAATGAGTGATCTTCCATTCCATGGAGATGGTTTAATAAGCTTACTATTGCTATAAACAGGAAGATTAGAAGCAGCTTCAAGTGCTTTTAATTGTTTGTACATCCTCTCTTCTGTTTCCTTAAGGGCCCTTGATTCTTTTGCTCTTTTAGCTGTTTGTTGAGCCTTATTAAAGGCTTTACTATACATACCAAGAGAATTTTCAATATCATACACTTTATACTTTCTAGTTGCTTCGAAATATAAGTTATTTACTTCATCAATTTCTAATGGTATCCATATGTATGCTTCATTTGCCTCTGCATCATTTAAGTATTTTTCAATATTTTCTTTAAGGTAGTTTATTTTTTCTTTTTTTTCTATTGTATCTCTTGCAATATTTCTGTATCTTTCGAGTGTTTTTATAGCAATTTCATTGCCTTCCTGAATATTCCCTTTTTTAAATTTTTCTTTCATTTCTTTTTCAATCTTTTCAGCTTCGTTAAATTCTTTAGAATAAAAAAGATTTCCTCTCTCTTTTATAACCTCATTTTTAATATCTTCAATATCTCTTTGAACATCGCCAGTTTCTTTTCTTTTTGATATTTTAGCATTTTCACTATTAGCATCTTCTGGAGGGGTTTCACATGAAATGAGAGAAAGAGTAAATGTAGATAATATTAAAAATAATAATTTCCTTTTTTTCATCATAAATACATCCTTGTTATTATGTAATACTTATTACTTAAAAAGTTACCTTTAAGCAATAATATTTTTATCTCTTCATAATACCTTTATTACTTGAATATACACCATAAAACTATTCATTTTCACAGTATGAATACTTTACCCTTTCCCCACAGAGGTTTTTAAAATCTTGGAATTCCCGCATGTTCTTTCTTCTGGAGGGGTTTCACATGAAATGAGAGAAAGAGTAAATGTAGACAATATTAAAAATAATAATTTGCTTTTTTGCATCATAAACATATCCTTATTACATAATATTTACTACATTAACTGTAGTTTTTATTCCTTTTTGTGCTTTTTTATTTAAAAAATTTTAATGCAAAACATTATTTTTGCAATCTGCTAGAATTATAATGTATTTCTCATGTTTATTAAAGTTAAAAATCTTTTGAAAAAGGATATAATTAACTATAAGTGTAAAAAGGGGGAGAATTTTATTTTAAAATTATATGCTATCATCTTTTTATTGTTATCTAGAATAGCATTATTCTCTCAAGTGGCGTCTATTAAGGAAATGGAAGGTAGAGTTAATGTTTTAAGGAATGCTGTGCCTGTTAAATTAGATTTGGGAGATGAAATTTTTGAATATGATTTTATTGAAGTTGGAGATAATTCAAAAATTAAGATAGGCTTGTATGGAATAAATGGTGTCTCATCTGATTTAACTTTTTATTCTAATACACATAGTCTTATTTTTTATTCTTCTCTTAAAGATGTGCAGGATGCAAAAATATATTTATTTAAGGGAAGTTTAGAAGTTGTTATTTATGAAATTGTTAAAGGATCTTCGCTTTCTATTGATATTAATAATCATTTTTTTATGACAGATACACCAGCAAAATTTTATGCTAATTGTGAATATTATAATAGTTATTTTGTGAGTGTTTTTGAAGGCGTTCTTAAACATTATAATAAGAATGAATATTTCGTTTCAGAAGGTACTAGTGTTTTGCTTTGGGATGATAATTCTTTTTTGAGTAAAACTAGTGATCCTGTATTTAAAAATACAATACAAAATCTTAGAGAAAAATCTCGTAAGAATTTTATTTCTTTATGCAATAGGAGTTCAAACTACATATTTTCAAGATATATTGAAGATAGTTTTAGATTTGATTTTGTATATGAGAATCTAGTAAAAGATTCTAGATTTAATATCATATATTCAAAGTGGAGTTTAGAAGATGAAAATCGTACTTTAGGAAATAGGATTGATATGATTAATGATGTTAACTATCTGAGAGGAAGGATAGGTATTCTTTTTAATAATTTTGTTTATTTGGCAAATATGTTTTTTTTCATAGAAGATATTGTAAAGAATTCATCTAATATTTTTGAAAAATTAATTATTCATGGGTCTATTTCAAACTTTTTTGAAGATTATAAAAAAAATAGATTGTCTTTGTTAAAGAAATTTTTTAAAACAATTCATTCTTTTAAAATGTATTTAACCCGTACTAATGGTGATGTACCTAGTAATTTAAGAGTTGATGAATTTTACTTATTAAAACCTATAGAATTTTAATTTTATGAGCATGTCCTTATTAAAGCAAGAAATTAGAGATAAAATAACTGCGTTTTTTAAAACTTATGAAATAGACAAAATAGATAAGTCTAGTGTAGCTATTTCTCTAAATTTGCTAAAATTTATTGAAAATATAAATGTTTGTCAGATTTTATCGTATTATCCTATGCGCTTTGAGGTTCAAATCCAAGAATTGTTAAATTCTTTATTAAAGCTAAACTTTGAAGTTTTTTTACCAAAAATTTTAGATAGATATAACATGAATTTTTTTAAATATTTTGGAACCTCTTCTCTTAAGATTGGCAAGTTTAATTTGTTAGAACCTATTTCTTGTGTTGAGTTTAATAGTGATAAGTATTCTGTTGTATTAGTACCAGGTCTTGCATTTTCAAGTAAAACAGGACATAGAGTTGGACGTGGTGGAGGATTTTATGATATCTTTCTACAAAGAGGGCTCTTTTTAAAAGTTGGTGTTTGCTTTGATTTTCAAATTTTTAATTTTGTACCTTTTTGTTCTAATGATATTAAACTAGATGTTATGATTTCTGAGGAAAAGGTGTTTTATTTTTGTGAATAAATTTCTATTAATTAGAATTTTTTGGATTTTTATTTCATTAATTTGCTTATTTTTATTTGTGTATATTAATTTTTTTAAAATTAGAGAGCTTAAAACTTCACCAGGGGAAAAGATTGCATTATTTATTCCAGGGATCATTAGTGGTTCTCCTTCTTATAAGGGAATGTATGATTTTTTGATTGAATTCCAAAAGAAGAGAAAAGATATTGAAATTAAGTTATTTGAAGCTGGGTTTAACCAAAGTGAATGGATAGAATTGCTTGAAAAATTATTAAGTCATCACAAATATGATTTCTTAATAACAGCAAATAATGCAATGCAAGGAATTATTGATAAGATTTCAAAAAACTATCCTTATACTAAATTTTTAATTTTTGACTCTTTGGTTAAAAATACTAATCCTCAGGTGTATTCCTTGTCTTATAATGTTGCAGAAGAAGCTTATATTTTGGGTTATTATGTGGGCCTATTTTTAAAAAATTTTGATTTGTCAAATAAAAATGTAGCCTTGATTTCTGGACAAGAATATCCCGTTATGAATGATTATATTTTTCCTTATTTTAAAAATGGAGTTAGTGAAGTTTTAGATTCAGAAGTTTTCTTTAGAACTTTGGGGAACTGGTACGACAGTAATAAGGTAAAGGCTTTAACGGATTCTTTAATTTTAAATTCAAAAGTTTCTGTAGTCCTTCCTATTGTGGGATCGGCTGTTGAGGGAGTGCTTTCATCGGTGCGTGAACACAATGTTTTTGCAGTTCTATTTGATAGTGAAGATTATTTGAATAATAAAGACAATATAATTGGCTCAGGTATTACAAATCAAAGATTTTATTTAGAAAAGGTATTGAGTAAAGCTTTAAGGGCAGAGATTAAGTATGGTACTTATGAGGTGCTTGGTCTTGGAGAAATGGGAGTTTCATTTAATTTTTTAAATAAATTTTATGTAGAAAACATTAGTGATGAGATTAAGAAGGATCTTGAAGATAAGATAAAAGAGATAAGTGATATTGGGATAAAGATAAATTTAGAATGATTTTATGATAGAGTTTAAAAACATAGTCAAATCTTTTCCAGATATTGAGAGACCCATTCTAGATAGTGTTAATTTAAAGATTGAAGAAGCCAAAATTTTGACTGTAATTGGTAGAAATGGAGAAGGAAAGAGTACTTTATCTAAAATAATAGCTGGGGTTGTTCATTTTGATAGTGGAGATGTATTTGTAGATAATAAAATACAGAAAAATTGGAATGTGGACGAGGCAAAGCGTAATGGTATTTATCTTGTATCTCAGATACCAAAACTTAATATGAATTTGAGAGTATGGGAATATCTTAATATTTATTGGTTTGATTCTAAATTTTTTGCTCCAATGAATAAATCTAAGACCTATAGATATTATAGGTGGATAAGGCAATTTTATAATATTGATTTTAATTTAGACAAGAGAATACAAGATTTAAATATTAAAGAGATATATCTTTTGCTTATCATTTCTTCTCTTAAGAACAATGCAAAGATTATTATTTTTGATGAAAGCGTAGCTTACTTTTCTCAAAAAGAAGCTAAAGAATTTATTAAATTGCTTGAAAATCTTAAGAATGCAGGTGTTACTTCTCTTTTTATTACACATAGAGAAATTGGGAGTGCTATAAACTTTAGCGATGAGTTTATTATCTTAAAAGAAGGTAAATGCTTTAGAACAACAAACAAAGAGACAATACTTAGCAAGCTTGAAATACCAGATGATAAATTTATTTCTACAAATATTAATTATGATAAGTTAAATGAAGATTTTATAAAATTTAGTTTATTTTTTGAAGATTTTTGGAAGTATGATATTAGTTTTTCTTTAAAAGAAAGAGGGGTTTTTGGAATTATTGCAGAAGAGGCGGTAATAAAGACATGGGAAAAATTATTTTTGGGAGAAATTCCATTTGTGGGATGTATAAAAGTGAATGGAAAAAGATATGAATATATTAATATTTATGACCTAAAGGCAGGATTTTTACCCTTAGGTATTGGAAATTTGTTCTCTGATGATAGTACTATATTGGATAGCTTCTTAGCAAAAATAATGAGTTTTGAGGATGAGATTTTTATTAAGGAATCTATTATTAATAAGCTTAAAGAATTTTTTAAGAAAGATATGGAATATTGTGATGATAAGATAATGAAAACTTTTTATTCTAAGTCTTTTTCGTTTTCTGGGGGAACTTTAAAAAAACTTGCTCTTTTTAGAGAGCAGTATATTACAAAGAGTTTTTTGATTTGTTTTTCACCTCTTAGTAATCTAGACTATAGGGCGTATAATGAAGTAGCTATTTTTATTCGTAATTTTGCTAAGCAGAAGCCCGTATTATTAATCACTCCTAATTTAGATGAGCTACTGCTTCTATCTGATGATGTTTTAGCTATCAAGACAGGTGAAGTTGTACTTAGAATGAAGAGGGAACATATTAATAAAGCAAGCTTAAAGGAACTGTTATTTATATGAAATCATTTAAGAAAGAATATGTGTTCTTAGTTTTTTCATTTAGTGCATTGGTTATTAGTTATTTTTTTGATGGTTTTTTTAGTTTGTCTTATATTAAGGCAATGTTTTGGAATTTTATATTGCTTTTGTTGATCGCAACTGGAATTTCTACTTGTGCTAGAAGTAATAACTTGAATCTTGGACATGAGGGTCAAGTTTATTTTGGAGCGTATTTAGCTTATGTACTTTGTGAATTATTTGGACTTACATATTTTAATTTTGTATTAATAATGATTTTAAGTTCATTTTTAGTTAGTCTCATAGGAATTATTCCCTTTTTTTTAACATTCTTTTTTGGAGTAAATGAGATGCTTACGGGTCTTTTGATGTCTTATGGAAATCAAAGATTGGTAGATGGATTTATATCAAAGCTTATAGTTTCAAATGGATTTTTGAGTCAAACAAAAAGTATTGATAAAATATTTACTTTTGATACTTCTTTGCCATATTTACTTTTATTTGGTGTTTTGATTTGGGGATTTTGTGTATTTATACATAAGAGAACTATTTTAGGATTAAAGCTTGAAATATTGAGCGACAGAAAGATGCTGAGTAAATTTTTTTGCGTTAATGAGTTTAAGTATAAATTTTACACGGTATTTACTAGTGCTTTTCTTAATGGACTTGTAGGTTCAATATTTGTCATATTTTTTAAAAATTATTTATTTTTAGGATTAACCTCAGGACTTGGTTGGAGTGGATTTATTGTGGCTGTGATTTCAGGGTTTAATTACATGTATGTCTTGTGCTTTAGTTTATTTTTTGCAATGCTGAATGAATTTAATAATTATCTTAAGATAAATTATTCTTTTAATTATGAATTTATTAGTTTATATCAAGCTGTTTCTATTTTTTTCTCGTTATTTTTAATTAATTCAGGTAAAAAATAAATGTTTATTATTTTTATACATTCTCTAATATTTGCATATTTAGCACTTGGAGTACTTTATACGGAAAAAGTAGGCCTTTTAAATATATCTATTGAAGGGATTTCTTTTTTGGCTGTATTTTTAACATCTCTTTTTGTTTATTTGGGGTATGGAATTTTTATGTCAATTATTATGACACTTCTTGTTAGTTTGACTTTTGGTGTTTTTTTGTCTTTTCTTGTAATTAAAGGTTATGATATTTTCATAGCAGGCATAGGTATTAATATGTTGTGTTATTTTTTAGTCAGTTTTTTAATGAGAGCTAATTTTGGTTTTATGCCAGGGTTTAGTTTGGATGTAGCAAATAATTTAGCTATTTCTCTTTTTGTTATATGTTTTTTTGTCTTCTTAGGTCTTAGTATCTATATAATAAATTATACGAGAGTTAGAGTGGTTTTTGAGTTTATACGCTCGAATGATTATGAGAATGTATTAGGTGAGCGGACTAGTAATTACTTTAAGTCTTTTGCTATTTTTATATCTTTAGTCTCAGCAAGTATAGCAGGTTCATTTCTTGCTATAAATCTTAATATTTATTCTTACAATTTGGGGTTAACTAATGGTTGGCTTGCCATTTGTATATTATATATTTCATTTTCAAGTCCGTGGCTTATTTTGCCAATTTCATTCTTGATGGTGTTCGTTGAATACAACTTTTTCAATTTTCAAGACTATGTGAATTCTTATTTTGCTCTTTCTTTTCCCTTTTATATGGCTATATTAATTAATATATTGGTTTCACTTTTTAGGAAAAATAAGAAATTTTAGCCATATCATTTATTGAATTTTTAATTCTCTTTAAGGCTTGCATTTGTAATTCAAGCTCTTTTATTTTGATTTTATTAAATAGATAAAAAGGGAGCTGTTTTATAATGTCTAAGTTTTGTAAGAAAAGTGTGTATAACATATCATCATGTGTTTCTATTTGGAAAATAGCATTAATTATTAGATTAAATATTGAATCTTCGTCTTCAATGAAATGATAAAATCCTTTTTTTAAAATGGTGTCAATGAGTATGTATATATTGGTATTTAGTAAATTTTGATTCTCTTGAATAAATTTTATTATGTAATCCATTGAGTTGCTAGACTCTCCGATGAGAAAATATGCCCATGAAATATCAAGATAGTTTGTTGTGTCGTTAAAATCAACTATTCCTAGATAAATATTTGTTTGCTTGATTGCTTCTAACCAGTTTCCCATCAAATATTCTATTTCCGAGAGCAATAGGTATGCATCAACTTGGTTTGGATCCTTGGTTATAATTTTCATTAATAATGATTTAGATTTATCATATTTTTTTAGATTTTTTAATAACATTGATTCTTTGTAAAGTTCATCAATTTTATGTTTGCTTATATCTTTTTCAGGTACTGTTGCGTAAAGGGGAATAATGATATTCGTCAATGCTAGAATTATTATATATTTTTTCATAAGTTATCCTATTTTATTTTGTTTAAAATATCTAGTATCATATCTTGATACTCTCTGATAAGTTTATATGAGTTTAACTCTTCTATAAATTTATTAAAATACCACATGGCAAGATTTAAAGCCTGCTTCATGGCGTTTGATGAGTTAATCATATTACTAAATTTTAATATTTCTTCTCTTACTTCATTTATGGGAGTTTTTTTAATTTTATCTAGTGTTTTAATTATGTTTTTATCAAATTTTTTTTCTTTTAAAAAGTATATGAGAGGAAGACTTTTTTTCCCTTCAATTAAATCATCTCCAAAATCTTTACCTACAGTTCCATTCTTAATATTTTTAATGTCATCCATTATTTGAAAATAGGTTCCAAATTTTAAGAAGGTATTGTAAAGATTTTTAGATTTATTTTCGTTGTTTGTAAGTATTCCAGCTAAAAATCCGGCCATTCCAAAAAGAGATCCTGTCTTAAGTTCGACTAAAGATATGTATTCCTTAATATTTGGAATGCGTGTTCCATTGTGAAATTCAATGTCAATTCCTTGTCCTAAATGAAGATTTGTAAGAGTTGTGAAAAAATTTTCATAAATTAATAGTTTCTGACTTTCTTTTAAATTAGAATTTTTTATTAATCTCATAGGCAGAAAATAAATTAAATTTGCGGTATTAATGCTAGAATCTATTCCATAAATTAAGTGAATAGCAGGAGCTCCTCGTCTTTTTAGGGCACCGTCTTCAATGTCATCGATAATTAAACTTCCAGAATGAGGCAATTCAAGTAACATGCTTAATTTGTATAAATTTTCAGTGTTACTAATGCTATGCCCTAACGCATGTGCCAGGACAACCATGAGTGTTGGTCTTATTCTTTTTCCTCCTCTTTTGATTATTTCAAGGGCTGGAGCTTGAATTTTCTTTACTATGTCTTCTTTTATATTAAGTTTTAGCTCTAAATCTTTATCTTTAAAGAGATTTAGAAAATGTTCCTTTGAAAATACGATATTAATATTTTTTTCAATATTATCTAAAAATAATTTATTTTTCATAATAAGAATTATAATAAAAAGTATAATGATGAGTGTGTTGAAGAGCTTTGTATGTATGATGTTAATGATGAATATTCTCAAAAAGCTAGGAGAGAAGGATATCTTGCCAGATCTGTTTATAAGTTAATAGAAATAGATAAAAAATTTTCTTTATTTTCTTCTGGTAATATATTAGATATTGGCGCATCTCCTGGCAGTTTTTCTCAATATGCTTATGGTAAACTTAAAAATGGTATACTTGTTGCGGTTGACCTTAATGAAATGAATCTTAATTTTAATAGTAATTTTTATTTTATAAAGGGTGATATATATCTTGATAGTATTTTACAGAAAATCAAAGCTTATGCCCCTTATAGTTTGGTTTTAAGTGATGTAGCTCCTAGAACTACTGGCAATAGGTTGGTGGATACAAGTAATTCTTTTAATTTAAATATTAAAATAGTAGAACTGGCAACTGAGGTCTTAATGAGAGGTGGAAATTTATTAATTAAGGTTTTTCAGGGAGGAGAGGAAGAGCAAATTTTTGCTATGCTTAAGAATTATTTCAAACTTGTTAAAAAAATTAGACCTAAAGCTGTTAGGAAAAATTCATTTGAAATTTATTTTTTATCTAAAGATTTTATGCATTATAAGTAAGTATTTAGATAACTTTAAGGGTATTAGGGTATGTTTGGAAGAGAAAAAGTTAGAGAAAGAAAATCTCAGTTGCAGGTTGCATGTTTTAAAATAGGAAGGGAAAGCTATGGGGTTACAATAGATCATATTAGGGAAGTGATTAAAGTACCTCTAGAGAGCATATATGCAATACCTAATGTTCCTGAGTATATTACAGGTATTTATAATCTTAGAGGAAATATTATTCCTTTAATAAATTTAAATATTAGATTCAATATTCCTTCGGTTTGTGAGACAGAAGAAGATAAGATTTTAACAGGTTATTTAATCGTGAATATTAAGGGTAAGCTTTTAGGAATATTTGTGGATAAGGTTTTAAAAGTTATTAGTTTTGATGCTACTAGAGTGCAGGAACCTCCTGCGACTTTGCAAACTTTGGACAGAAAATACATATCTGGTGTTGTGAGGATTGATAGAGAGGAAAATTTTGAGAGTGAATACTTAATATTAATTGATATTGAACGAATATTTGACAAGGCTGAATTTGAAGAGATTCCATACAAGGAGAGTGATGAAAGGTAGGGTTTTGATTTATGTGAATTATTCAAATTTGGATGCGGAAGTACTTGGTAATGAAATACAAAAGTATTTAGAAGATGAGTATGGTGTTTCAAGTTTAATGACAGGGGTTGGTAAATCTTTAGATTTGGCAGCAGAAACGAATTTGATTTTTGCAGTAACCTTGGGGGGAGATGGCACAGTTTTACTGGCCAGTAGCTTACTGTTAAAAAATGATATTGATATTCCAATTATTTCAATAAATCTGGGCAAGGTAGGATTTTTGGCAGATATAAAGCCTAGGGATTTTAAAGAAGTAATAGATAAATTTTTTGATAATTCTTTAGCTATTCATAAAAAATATTTGCTTAATGTGAGTGCTTATGAGAATGGATGTAATATTTTCACGGAATATGCTTTAAATGATGTAATTGTTCGTTCAAGTATTCTAAATAAGTTAATTGGAGTAAGTCTTCGGGTTAATTCAGAAGATTTTCTTTCGTATAGAAGTGACGGAATAATATTTGCAACCCCTACCGGTTCGACTGGATATTCTTTCTCAGCAGGGGGTTCTATTTTAGAATCAGATCTTAAGGCTTTTATCTTAACTCCTATTTCTCCACATTCGGTTTATAATCGCTCTTTTGTTTTCTCAATTGAGAGCAAAGTTACACTTTCATTTCAAAAGCAATATACTCTAAAGCCAGCATCAGTTTTTGTTGATGGGGTTAATCTTGGTAAATTTGCAGTTGATATTGTTTTTGAAGTGAGTCTTGCAAATAAGAACTTGCGTTTTGCATCGTTTTGTACAGATACCTTTGTGAAAAGGCTTAAAAATAAGTTATTATAGTATAAAGAGTTTTATTATTTATTTTTGAGTTTAATATGTTAATTGAGCTTTTTATAAAAAATTTTGTTTTAATTAAAGAAGTTTCCATTAATCTCAATAAGGGTTTGGTAGCATTTACAGGTGAGTCTGGGAGTGGGAAGAGCTTATTGTTGTCATCAATTTATTATTTGTTTGGTGGAAAGCTTAAAGATAATATTATGATGGAGAGAGAGAGAGAATGTGTTTTACTTGCTAAGTTTAGGGCAAATAAAGAGGCTAAAGATTATTTACTTACTAAGGGAATATTGGTAGACGATTTTATTATTATAAAAAGAGTAATTACATCTAAATCTTCAGACACTTTTTTAAGTAATTATTATATTAATAATGAGCCTATTTCTAGTATAATCTTAAAGCCAGTTTTTGATATGTTGATTGAGATTCATTCTCAAAATCAGCAATATTTAATTTTGAAAAATCCATCAAATAATTTAAAGATTTTAGATAATTATGCTAATTTAAATGTTTTGTTAGAAGAGTATAGATTAGTTTATGAGAAGTACATTAAACTTTTAAATGAATATGATAATTTTATTTCGGAAGAAAAGTTACAGCAAGAAAGTAAAGAAGAGTGTGAGAGAATCATTAAGGATATAGATTCTTTAAATCCTAAGATAGGAGAAGAGGAAATTTTAAAGAGCAGGTTAGATGAACTTAGGAATCATGAAGCTTTATGTAATTCGCTTTTAAATTTAAAGAATGTCTTAACTTTAAGTGAAAATGTATCTGCCTTAAGTGAGATAAGAAAGATAATTGGTGACTCTGAATATCTGTCTAGGATGAATAGTAATTATCTTGAGCTTGAAAATCGTCTTAAGAGTGCTTACTATGAACTTGAGGACATTGGTCAAGCTTATAGCCGAAGTCTTCTTGATAAGACTTATGATGAGATGGAGGTTGAGGAAGTAGAGAGCAGGCTATATGATATTTCTCGTCTTAAGAAGAAGTATGGACCAAATGTTGAAGATATCATAGAATTGAGAAAAAGATGTAGTACTATTATTCATTCATCTCTTAATTTTGAAACTGAAAGGTTAGAAAGGGAACAAGAATTAAATAATTTGTTAAAGCGAGTAGAAAAATTAGCGACTGATATTTCAGGTGTTAGGAAGAGAGCTGCCTTAGACTTTTCTTCTGGAGTGACAGAAATATTACATAAACTTAATATGAGTAATGCAGAATTTTTTGCCTCGATAACAGAAAAGAAAATGAGCTTGACAGGTATTGATGAGGTAGATTTTTTAATTTCTAGTAATCTTGGCATAAAAGCACAGCCAATTTATAGAATTGCTTCTGGTGGTGAGCTTTCAAGAATAATGTTGGCTATTAAGAGTGTGCAAAATGTTAGTGAGGATAAGCTTGTAATATTTGATGAGATTGATTCTGGAATAGGGGGTGAGGCTGGTGTGAGTTTGGGTAGGTATTTAAAAAATTTAGCAGATAATGTGCAAATATTTGTTGTAACTCATCTTGCCAATATTGCAAGTCTTGCAGATTGCCATATTTTAATAAAAAAGGAATGCAGTAAGGATGAGACTTATGTTAATGCTTCTCTTTTGATGGAGAATGATCGAGTTTTAGAAGTTGCTAGGATGCTTAGTGGGAATATTAATGACAGTAGTATTAAACATGCAGAGCACCTTTTAAAAAACAATAATTAATATGAGTGGGTATTTATGGATTTAATTGATAACGAAGATTATCAAAAAATTTTATTTATTGATAATCTTATTTTGCAAACTTTCAATAATATAAGAGATATAAAGGATTCCGGAAAATTATCATTTGATTCTGAAGCGACAGTTAATTTTATTAATTTAAATTTAAATGTTTTAAGTTATATTGCCTCTTTGAATTATTTTTATACGAGGCCTAGGTTGAAGGTTAACTATAATTTTAAGCAAAATCTTTTTAATTTTATTACTGACTTTTCTTTGTTTGTAAGTCCTATTTTGCTAGCCTCTCCCAGTGAACTTATTGAGAGAGAGTCTGTGATTAATTTAGATCCTAGAGAGAGATTTCTAATTATTAAGAAGTTAGGATACCTTATTGATTTGGGGATGTATTTTAATAAAGGTGACTCTAAGTCAATTCTTTTCTTAGAAGATATATATCTTAGATTTATTGTTTTTGTAAAGAATTTTATTGATTTTAAGAATTTGGCAAAAAATCTAACTATTGATAGTCCTTTTTATAAGGTTCAAATGGAACATCTTATTAAATCTTTAGAGCTATTAGAAGAAGGGGCATTTCTTCTTAAAGTACGGTATGAATCAAACAAGGCTTACATATTTTCAAAACAAGCGCTGAATTATATTCAAGCCGGAAAAATTTTAGCTACTGTTACTTCTCAAAAGGAATTAGCAGAAAAGTTTTCAAAATTTTATGATGTTTGGTCTGCCAAATTTCAGTCGGATTTGAGTCATACAGAGTAAAAAAGGAAGGATATTAATAATTTTGAATTTTAATGAAGAAAATTTAATTAAGTATAGAAAAATAAAAATTTTTTTATTATTAATTTTTTTATTAATCTTGATATTAATAATTAATTTTTTACTAAAAACAATTATTAATATTTCTCCCTCTTATAAGTTTAAGCATTTTGAGATGAAATCTTATGGTTTGGTTGACATTTCTTCAAGTAAGAGTATCTTTATTGGAGGAAAAATTTTAAAGCTAGATTCTAATAAAGGACACTATAGTATTTTAAATAATCATTTAGTAAGCTCTTCAGATTATTGTTATGTGATTTCTAAGGTTAAAGATAATTATTCTGTGTTTCTTAAAGAAACTGATAAATTTTTATTTTCGTTTAAATTTAAAGGATATGTTTTTACAAAAGGCAATGCCATTTTTGCTTTAAATGATTTATATAAATCTTTAGTAGTTTATGGGTCTGATGGAAATAAAATTTTGTCTTTAAAGTTTATAGCATCAATATTAAGTATTGATTATAATAATGACATTTTGTCTCTAGGTCTGTCTGACGGTAAAGTTTATGTGTATAAACAAAGGAGCTTGGTTTATAGTGGAGATGCACCGGATATTGGAGTTCCAGTTTTATGTGTTAAGTTAAGTCTGGATAATAAATATTTGTGCATAATAAGAGAGAATGAGAAGCATTCTTTAGAAGTGATTAATTTAGCTGATAAATATAAACAGGTATTACGTTTAAGTAATTTGAAAATTAAAAATTTTAATCCTTTTCTAGAAGTTGATGATTTTTCTAATTTATTGATTGAAACTAAGAATTCATTTTTAATACTTAATATTGAAGACGGTAAAATTTTGAAAGTTGATAATAAAAATTCTGTTTTAAAGGCTTCATATGATTCTTTTTATGGGGTTTATAGAATATATTTTTATGATTTAGATGCTAAGATAATAAATGTAAGAACTTATTCTGCTGATTCTTTTAAGTTGTTTGATAATATATTTTTCAATGATACGATAACTTCATATATTGAACTTGACGATGGAATTTTATACCTTAATGATGATGGTAGTTTAAGATATTTGGGATTGTGATTGCCATGAGAATTATATTTCTTTTTCTTTTTAGTTTTTCTAATTTATATTCGTTTTTGGAATTTGTGGGAGATGAAAAATTTGATTTAGTTAGTGATTTTGGGGAATCCAGGGACAATGATTTGGGTATTGGTATAAGACTTAGGTCTCTAAATACAAGTGTTTCTATTTTTTCAAATAATTATAAAATTTTGTATTCTAAAAATAAGGAGAAAGAATACGAGAGAAGTATTTTAATTATTTTTGATAAGGATTTGGGGTTTAATTTGGAATTTTTTGGTAATTTTGTCTATAAAAATGAAAAAATCTGTTTTATAGATGATAGTAGAATCTTTGATGTTGTAGTTATTGATCAACACAAAGGAAATATAATTAATCCATTATTTGTAATAAAAAATAGAGGTAATTTAAATATAGATACTTCCTTTTCATTGGGTAATATCCTTTTAAAGGGTAAGGATGGCGCAATGTTTGAATTACAGAAGAATATAAATTTAGATGTAGAGTTTGGGAACTATGGTCTTGTTTTAAACTTCTCTAAGGAGAATGTTAATGGTTCAAATACTCTTAAGGGTATTTATTACTTTGAGGTATTTTTAAATAACACGAGCGTTTTTCGTGCGAAGTTTCAAAGCATACTTTTGAATAATAATTTATATGTTGTATCTGGAAACGAGAAATATAATTCATCTTTTTCTAGCATAAAAAGGGATAATGGTATTATTGAAATAAATAATCTTGAGTTTGCTAAGGAGAAGAATGAACTTACGATTAAGTATGGAGATGTTTATGATACGGAGAAAAAGTTAACTTATAGGTTTGTTATTAATGGGTGATGATATTCTTCATAGCCCTGTACTTCTGGATGAGGTGATTAATCTTTTAGAATCTTCATATGTAAGTGGTGATTATATTTTTGTAGATTGTACTCTAGGAGAAGGAGGTCATTCAGGTGCAGTTTTAAGGAAGTATGAAAATATAAATGTAGTTGGTATAGAAAGAGATGACATTATTTTAAATAGAGCGAAAAAATTTCTTGAAGAATTTAAAAATAGGATTACATGTTTTAATATTTGGTTTGATGATTTTTTTGCTGAATATCCTTTAACCGATAAGGTCAATTTTATTTTAGTTGATCTTGGAGTGTCTATGTTTCATTACAAGAAGAGTGGAAGGGGATTTTCTTTTCTTAATGAAGAGACATTGGATATGAGGCTGAATCCTAGTGATGAAGGCCTTAGTGCTTGTGATATTGTAAATACTTTTAGTAAAGAAAAACTTGAAAATTTAATTTATGAACTAGGCGGAGAGCATTATTCTAGAAGAATTGTAAAATCTATTTTAGAATATAGGAAAGTGAAAAAAATAAAAACTGCTTTAGAGCTACAGAATATAATTGAGAGAAATTATCCTAGGATAAATGTTAAAATAAACCCAGCAACTAAGACCTTCCAAGCATTAAGAATTTATGTCAATGATGAGCTTTTCAGATTGAAGAGAAGTTTGCCATTGTGGTTAGAGAAATTAGCAAAGGATGGAATTTTGGCTATTATTACATTTCATTCATTGGAAGATAAAATTGTAAAGGAATTTTTTAAGGGGTTAGATAAAAATTTATATTCTGTGTTAACTAAAAAACCTATAATTCCAAGCCTTAAAGAGAAGAAATGTAATAATGCATCAAGAAGCGCTAAGCTTAGAGCTGTAAAAAGAATAGATGGGTAGAATAGGAAAAATTGAAGCTGTATTATATTATTTATTGGTTTTGATATTAACAATAGTGGCATGTTTAAATATTTATCTTAATTTTAGATATGTTGTGAGATTGCGTGAGTTTGAAGATTTAAATAAAGAACAAAGTAGTATTGTTGATGAGAATCTTAGATTGTTAACTGTGATATATGAGCTGGAGAATATTGAAAGAATAGAAGAGCTTAGTCGAGATTATTTAAATTTAGAGAGACAGGAAAATAAAAATATCAATGTTATTGAATAATAGATTCCTTAAATGAGGGTATTTAGTGCATATAAAAATTAAAGACATTCTAGATTCTTTAAGGGATATTAAATTTATTGGTCATTTAAGCAGCATGCAAAGAGTTGTGTCATTTTATTCGATTGATAGTCGTGAAATAAATAGGGAGAATAGTGGCGCTAGTCTTTATTTTGCATATAAGGGAGATAGAGTAGATGGATTTTCTTTTGTTGAGTATTTGATTGATATTGGTGTTAAATGTTTTGTGTGTTCTAAGGAATATGAGCTTGCATGTATTAAATATTTAGAAAATAGAGATGATTTGGTTTTTTTGCTTACTAGTGATGTAATCATTTTTCTTCAGAAATTGGCATCTCATTTTATTAAAAAAACAAATTTTAAAAGGATAGCTGTTACTGGTAGTAATGGAAAAACTACAACAAAAGAAATGCTTTATAGTATATTGTCTGAAAAGTATAAAACTTGTAAGACTTGGGGCAATTTAAATTCGGATATTGGACTTCCCCTTAGCATCTTAAGAACTGTAGGTGATGAAGAATATGCTGTATTTGAGGTTGGAATTAGCTATATTGGGGAAATGAATCTTCTTTCTGAAATATTAAACCCTGAAATTGTTGTTATTACAAATATAAGTTATGCACATATGCAGGCTTTTGAGAACCTAGATATTGTTGCTTCTGAGAAGGGTAGAATAATTACTAAGAGTACTCAGATAGTCATCTTAAATGAGAGTTGTCCTTATCATCCTAATTTGAGAGAAATAGCTAATTCTAGAAGTCCAGAGAGTAAGATTTTTTATTTTGAATTTAATAAGCTACAGATAAAAACATTTTCAATGTTAAATGAGAAATTTTCTTACGATTTTACTTATAAAGGTTTTAATTATTCTATTTTGTTGCCAGGTAGACATAATATTTTTAATGCAATATCTTGTATTAACTTAGCTTTATTGCTTGGTCTTAAAGAAGATGAAATTAAAAAGGGCCTTATGAATACTGATTTTCAAAAGGGTAGAGTAGAGCTTATGAGAGTGAAGGACTATTTAGTATTAAATGATTCTTATAACGGTAATTTAGGTTCTTTTATGGCTTTAAAGAAGATGATTTTGGATCTTGATATTGAGGGTAAAAAATTCATTGTTCTTGGCGCTTTTAAAGAACTTGGAAAATTTTCGTATAAAGCGCATAAAAGAGTAGTTCAAGAGATTATTTTAATGGATTTTGAAAAAGTTTTTTTAATTGGAAAAGAATATCAAGAGGTGAAGAAGAGTGAAAATTTAAATTTAAGTAACTTATATTACTTTAATGATTTTGAAAATTTTATTGAATTTTTTGTTCAAAATTTAGAGTCTAATTGTTTTATTGTTATTAAAGGGTCAAGGTTAAATAGACTTGAAAGGATTTTTGACTATATTTAAGGATTAATGAGGTTTTATGTTTTATCTTTTAGGATTGAGATTGCTTAAGTATATTACTTTTAGGACAGCTTATGCCACTATTTTTGCGTTTTTGCTTGCTTTACTTGTTGGACCCTTTATTATCTTAAAACTTAAGAAATTGAAGGTAGATCAAATTTTAAGAGAAGAAGGCCCTAAACGCCATTTGAATGAAAAGATGGGAATTCCTACTATGGGAGGTATTCTTATTTTTTTTTGTGTTTTAGTCTCTTTGTTGTTTTGGTCTAATCCTTTAAATATTTACTTTTTAATTATGATTTTTGTAATGCTTAGTTTTGCATGTTTGGGATTTATGGATGATTTTTTGAAGATAAAGAGAAAAAATACAGATGGGCTTAATGCTAGGTTTAAAATTTATGGGCAAATATTGTTCTCTTTTATTTCGGTTAGTATTCTTTACTATTTTGGAAGTGAACATGTTAGTGTAATTTATTTCCCATTTATTAAGTCTTTCAAATTAGATTTAGGACTTTTGTATATTCCTTTTGGGATGTTTGTTTTGATATCTGCATCTAATTCATTTAATTTAACAGACGGACTTGATGGGCTTGCTATTGGGCTTAGTATAGTTATAACAGGAGCTTTAATAATAATTGCATATCTTACAAGTAGAGCAGATTTTGCATCTTATTTAAATATTCCAAATATTAAAGGTTCTGAAGAACTTGTAATATTTCTTGGGGCTTTGCTTGGTGGTAGTTTTGGGTTTTTATGGTTTAATGCTTATCCTGCTAAAATAATGATGGGAGATACTGGTAGTTTATCAATTGGGGCAATCCTTGGAATGACAGCTTTAATTTTAAAGAGTGAGATTCTTTTTGCAATTCTTGCGGGAGTTTTTGTGGTTGAGACTTTGTCTGTAATTATTCAGGTCGCTGTATATAAGAAAACAAAGAGAAGAATATTTAAGATGGCACCACTTCATCATCATTTTGAAGAACTTGGTTGGTCTGAGATGCAAGTTGTTATTAGATTTTGGATCATAGGTTTAATATTCGCTATACTTGCTTTAAGTACTCTAAAGATTAGATGAATTTACAATTTATTGCTATGTTTATAGATAGAAGTTCACTTAGAAAATATTATTTACTTGTTTTGTGGTCACTTGTTTCCTATGGACTTATTGTATTTTATACATCTTCATTCTTTTTAAGTTTGGAGCTTACAGGGGATCCTAATTTTTTATTTTTAATGCGACTTAAATATCTTTTTTTAAGTTTTATTATATTTTTTGTTTTTGAGAGAATTTCTCTAGATTTTTTAAGAAAAATAGTGTCTATTATATTACTTATAACCTTTACATTGGTTTTGGTGACCTTTTTATCTCCTAGTATTTCTGGGGCAAAAAGATGGATATTTTTCAAAGGTATTAGCATACAACCCTCAGAAATTTTTAAATTGTCCTTTACAATTTATCTTGCAAGCTATTTGAGTAAATTTAAATTAAAATCAGACAATCATATCTCTTATTGGATCAAGCCTATGTTAATTTTTTCTAGTTTTTGGTTGCTTATAATTTTGCAAAATGATTATTCAACGGCTATTTATTTTGCTATTCTTTTTTTTATTATATTATTTGTTTCTGAAATGTCATTTGGTTATATGTTTTCTATTTTATTTACATTTTTGCCAATCTCTGTTCTTTTTTTGATGTTTGAACCTTATAGAGTTGCTAGGGTTTTTGCGTTCTTGAATCCTTATGAGGATCCTTCGGGGAAGGGATATCAGATAATTGCATCACTTAATGCTTTAAAGAGTGGAGGTATTTGGGGGAAGGGTCTTGGAATGGGAGAGATAAAACTTGGAAAGCTTCCAGAGGCTAATTCTGATTTCATTTTTTCAGTTCTTGGAGAAGAATTGGGGTTTTTAGGGGTTTGCCTTGCAATTGTATTATTTTTTTTATTTTTCTATCTTGGATATTTTGTTGCTATTTATGCTAAGACTAGATTTAAATTTTTTATTGCCTTTATTTCAAGTCTTGCAATTTTTCTTCAAAGTATTATGAATATTTTAATTGCAGTTGGACTTTTGCCTCCTACAGGAATAAATTTGCCATTTTTTTCTTCAGGTGGTTCTTCTATTGTGGTTACAATGGCACTTGCTGGATTGATTGCAAATGTTGCTAAAGATATTGAGGGTGAATAAATTTTGGGATTTATAGAAGAGCCAATTTAATTTTAAATATGGTAGTTTATAAAAGATTTTTATTGAGATACATATATGTAATGGTTTCTCTTATATTGCTTGAGATTGTTTTTATTATTTTTGTATCACCTTATTTTTTAATTAGATATATTAGCTTTAATGATGGTATTCATATTTCTAAGGAAGATATAATAAAGATTTCAGGCATTAAGCCTAATACTTATTATTATGAAGCTGATATTAATGCTTATGAGACAAATATTAAGAAAGATTTAAGAGTGAAAAATGTAGACGTGAAACTTATATTCCCTAATAAAATTAGTATTCATATTGAAAAGAGAGTTCCAGTTGTTGCTACTTATGAGAATATTGATGGTAGTTTTATTTATTATTTTATTGATTCAGATGGTGTGATTCTAGAAAAATGTAAAGATTTAATTTATGATTTGCCCATAATTAGTGGGTTGCATTTAAATGATAATGAAGTGGGTGATTTTTTAGAAGACAGGATGGTTACTGTTATAAAGAAACTTAATTATATTAAAATAAATCAAAATACCTTGTATAATTTAATATCAGAGATCAATTTTTTAAAATTGAATTTCTATGATTACAAGATAACTTTGTATATGAAAAGTATATATAATAAGATATTAATAACAGCTGATATGAGCTTAATAGGTGCAGTGCATAAGGTATTAATGATAGCTGATTTACTTAAAGAAAGCTCCGATACTATTGATTTAAGAAGTGGTGATATCATTTTGTTGGGAGAA